>NZ_JAMYMK010000087.1:0-555 GCF_040318565.1 Mesorhizobium sp. M1142 | reverse complement strand
GCTTCATCCGCGGCTGGAACGTCACCGGCGCCTCGGCTTGGGACGGGGCGCAGCTTCGCAACGTGCTGGACAAGAACAACACCGGCTCGACGGTATGGGCCGACACCGCCTATCGCTCGAAGAAGAATGAGGCGTGGCTGGACAAGAACGGCTACGTCTCCGACATTCATCACAAGAAGCCGAAAGGCCGGCCGATGAGCGAGGCGATGGCACGGGCCAATGGCCGGCGCTCAAAGATCCGCGCTTTCGTCGAGCACGTCTTCGCGCAGCAGAAATCCCGCATGGGCCTGTTTGTCCGCACGATTGGCATCGCTCGCGCTTGCACCAAGATCGGCATGGCCAACCTCGCCTACAATCTCACCCGCTTCGTCTGGCACCAACGGCGAACTGCGTTCGCCTGACGGCGAGAGCGGCGGAAAACGCCGCCGCGATGCCGAAATCGGCAACCAGCATCAGCCCCAACGACCGAAATCCAGCCCCCGCCGCGCGTCAGGCTGTTCGCAACCTCATTGTCGCACCACCCACTCTGGAAATGCCGGTAGTTCGAGGTGTCCA
>NZ_JAMYMK010000086.1:0-599 GCF_040318565.1 Mesorhizobium sp. M1142 | reverse complement strand
TCGCGAACGCGTCACGCGATATCCCGGACTCACCGGCAGCCGGCTTACTGAAGGACCTCGGCTATGGCGGCGGCTACACGACCGTCACGGATTCCTGCGCGACGTCCGTCCTGCCGCGGCGGAGCGGGGCTACGAGGTTCGCTTCGAGACCCCCGCCCGGCGAGCAGGCGCAGGTCGACTAGCGCCGACAAAGACTGAGAAACGACGAGATCGTTCTTCATGGCTCGGGCGGCAGGGTCGCTCAGCGGCCCGTTGGCCTTCTACGATGCCGTCGCCCGGGTGATGGCGAAGGAGCAGCGTCCACGACGAACGCGCTCGATACCACGCCATCCACAATCGATCGAATCCGCCACGACCTCGTCGGCCTGAAGATGGCGCGGGCGCTCGAGGCGCTCGATCATATCGCGCGCCGGCTCGAGCAACGCGAGATCGCCGCCCTCGAAGCCATGGACATCCTCCTCTCGGAAGAGTTGACCCTCCGCGAGAACAGCCGGATCAAGACGGCACTGCGTATCCTGCTCTGCTCGTTGTCGATGAGATCGGCTACTTGCCCGTCGTCCACGGTGGCGGCAATCTGTTCTTCCAACTCGTCAACGCCC
>NZ_JAMYMK010000085.1:0-620 GCF_040318565.1 Mesorhizobium sp. M1142 | reverse complement strand
TCGATATCTCGGGTGAAAACACCCGCTGCCAAGCCCTGATCGGTGTCGTTGGCGAGATCGATCCCCATCACTGGGTCGTCGAAAACGGTAACGGCAAGAACAGGACCGAAGACTTCTTTCTGGAACAGATTACTGTCTCGCGCCACATCGGCGAACACCGTCGCCGTCATGAAATAGCCGCTCCGCTCGGAAAGTGCAGTTCCGCCGATCACCACCCGTGCACCCTGCGAAAGAGCAGTGTGACAAGCTTTCTCGACCGCTTGGCGCTGCTTTTGGGAGATCAAGGGAGTGATGTCACAGTTCTCTCGCCCCGGACCAATCGAAAGTCCTTCGACGCAGACTTTTACTCTCTCCAACAGTTCGTCTGCGATTGAACGCTCAACAAGTAGTCTTGTTAGGTTGTTGCAGTTCTGCCCGGCGTTCAGATAGGTTCCGATACGTACTGCTTCCACGACGGCATCGAGATCGGCGTCTGAATACACCACCGCAGCTGACTTGCCGCCCAGTTCCATGATGCACGGTACGATGCGCTCCGCTGCGGCCTTGAGCACCGTTCGCCCGGTAGCCGTGGACCCGGTAAAGACGATGTGGCGCACATCGGGATGGTCGATTAGCGCCTG
>NZ_JAMYMK010000084.1:0-664 GCF_040318565.1 Mesorhizobium sp. M1142 | reverse complement strand
TCAGCTTCAGCGGATCAGCGCCGTCGCCATATACCATCATCAGGTCAGCCGAACGGCAGTAGCGGACATTGCCGCAACTGCATTCCGCCTTCACAAGCATGTTGTGCCGGGTTGCCTTGCCCAGCGTGTCGATCGGATCGTGCGCCATCCCTCTAGAAAAGCCCTGTTCCTTCAAGAGGCTCTTGACTCTGATGTTCTCATTTCGTTCACTGCCAGCAGATTAGAGACACCCCCATGAAGCCGATTACTGCGACCGAGTCCGAGCAGCCCGAGATATATGCCACGGTAAGGCGCGAGCGGGCCGCCATTCACCGGGCCGTCAGCAAGATGGCAAAGCAAATGCGTGGCCTGTCCGACGTCAGCCAGAAACAGGCTATCGCGGAGCTGACGGCCACTTGGATATTGGCGATCTATCCTGGAGACCTCGATCTGGCGTTGTCGCTTTCGGATGCGATGCGCCACCAGACCGACATTTACCTGAGAGAGAACAAGAAATCCGGCGCTCACCACTGACCGATGCGCAGCCGTCGCCCCTCGCGGGCCAAGATTGACCGCGAGTGGCCTTACCAGGTTGCGCTGCCCGATGATCTATGCACGGGACACAGCTTCTCGCTGATCCGCGATTTCTGCGAAGAGCGAGGGCTGGTCCCAATAACAAGGCAGG
>NZ_JAMYMK010000083.1:0-763 GCF_040318565.1 Mesorhizobium sp. M1142 | reverse complement strand
TGGACACCTCGAAAAACCTGGCAATCGAGACCGCATTTTGATTCACTTCGCCTGGTGATTTGCACGGAGGCGTTGGATGCGAGGCCAGGCTGGATTCTGGGACATTGACGAGCGTTATGTCCGGCTGAGCGCGGCCGGCGATCCACTGGAGAAGCTGAACGCGGTGGTGCCTTGGGAGGTTTTCCGGAAACCGCTGGCCAAGGCGCTGAAGCGCTCCGATGGCGCCAAAGGCGGCCGGCCGCCCTTTGATGCGGTGATGATGTTCAAGGTCCTGGTTCTGCAGGCGCTCTACAGTCTCTCGGACGATCAGACCGAGTTTCAGATCCAAGACCGGCTTTCCTTCATGCGTTTCCTCGGGTTGGGGCTCGGCGACAAGGTGCCCGACGCCAAGACGATCTGGTTGTTTAGGGAGCACCTCACGCAGGCCCGGGCGGTGGACAACCTGTTCGCCCGTTTTGACAAGCACCTCACCAAGGCCGGTTATCTGGCGATGGGTGGCCAGATCGTGGATGCCACGATCGTGGCGGCGCCGAAGCAACGCAATTCCGATGCTGAAAAGGCTGACATCAAGGCAGGAAAGGTGCCGGACGAGTGGCAGAAGAAACCAGCCAAGCTGCGCCAGAAGGACCGGGACGCGCGCTGGACCGTGAAGTTCTCGAAGGCCAAGGCCGATGAGGAGGGAAAGACGAAGCAGCGCGATATCGCCGTTCCCGCCTTCGGCTACAAAAACCATGCCTCGATCGATCGCCGCCACGGCTTCATC
>NZ_JAMYMK010000082.1:0-770 GCF_040318565.1 Mesorhizobium sp. M1142 | reverse complement strand
AGCTTCATGGCCAACGCCTCATGCGGCCTTTCCTCGTTGAATTCGCTGATGAAAGCGTCAAATCTGGCCTGCTGTTGCAGGGCATTCATGCCCGGGGGCCGCGTGGTCTCCTGCTTCAAGGTGCGGTGCATGCGCTCGTGGCGGCCGTTCTGTTGCGGGTTGCCGGGCTTGATGCGCTCGATGGCAATGCCGAGCCTCAACCACCAGACCGACAGCTTCGACAGATTGTAGAGGCCGTTGGGGCTGGCGAAGGGGACCCCGTTGTCGCTTCGAATGGCGAGCGGCAGGCCGCGTTCCCTGAACAGCCGGACGAAGGCCTCGATGACCGGCGCTTCCCGTGTCGCTTCAAGCGCTTCGGCGAGAAGCAGGTAGCGCGAGGCCTGGTCGGTCACCGTCAGGGGGTAACAGTAGCGACCGTTGCCGAGCTTGAACTCGCCCTTGAAGTCAGCGCACCACAGATCGTTGGGGACGGCGGCCTGCGACAGCGGCGTGCCCATGGCCTTGTTCGCCCGGTTCCTCTTGCGGGCCTGGCTCACAAGGCCGTGGCGGTCGAGCACGGCATGCACCGTGCTCTTGGCCGGGATGCGCACATCGCCGGCGAGCTTCCTGATCAGCAGCTCCCTGATCTTCCTGGCGCCCCAGTGCGGCTTGTCGCGCTTGCTCTCGACGATCAGCCGCTCGATCTGCTCGGGCAGTTGGTTGGCATAGCGTACCGGCCGCCGCGAGCGGTCGCAAAGCGCCTCCAACCCCTCTTGCCTGTAGCGGTTGAA
>NZ_JAMYMK010000081.1:0-820 GCF_040318565.1 Mesorhizobium sp. M1142 | reverse complement strand
GCTGCGGGCGCACCTATCCCGTGATGGCGGCCCATCGGCGCATGTTGAAGGCGATCGCCGCCAATGTCACCTGGGCGGTGGCCTTCGCCAGTCCGACATAGCGGATATTGGTCAGCTTCATGCGGTTCTTGAGCGTGGCGAAAGTGGTCTCCACCGCCGCTCGCCGTCTGGCGATCAGGCGGTTGTAATGTTTGAGCCGCGGCGGCAGCGCATGGTGCTTGTTGGGGCGGCGCGCGATGCGCACCTTCTTGCCCTCGGCCTTGAGCCGGGCGCGGCGGGCATGGGTGTCGTAGGCGGCGTCCGCCCACACCGTCTTCTCGTCGCCGCAGATCAAGTTATCGGCCATCACCGTGTCGTTGACGTTGGCTGGCGTGGTAATCACCGTGCGGATCAGGCCAGAGCCCTCATCCACCCCGACATGGGCTTTGTAGCCAAAGGTGAAGCCGCCCTTGCCCTTTCGCGCGGTGAGCCGGGCATCCGTATCCTTCGAAGTCCGCTCGTCCGTCGGGGGCAATGAAACCGCATTGATCAGCGTGGCATCCAGCATCGTTCCCCGCTTCAGGATAACACCGGCTTTCTCCAACTGCCGGTCCAGTTCGCCAAACAGCTTCTCCAGCAGCCCTTCGCCGACAAGCAGATTGCGAAAACGCGAAAGCACCGTGTGGTCGGGAACGCTCTCCTCCAGCCCGAGCCCTACAAAGCGCCGGAACGACAGCCGGTCGCCAAGCGCCTCCTCAAGTTCGCGATCCGACAGGCCGTAGAGTGACTGCAGCAAAAGCGCCTTGAACAGAACCAGCGGTGGCCAAGCTGCCCGTCCGGG
>NZ_JAMYMK010000080.1:0-826 GCF_040318565.1 Mesorhizobium sp. M1142 | reverse complement strand
ATTACTCTTTGATGGTGACGACGATGCCGGCACCGACGGTGCGGCCGCCTTCACGGATGGCGAAGCGCAGCTTCTCTTCCATGGCGATCGGCACGATCAGCTCGACATCGACGGTGATGTTGTCGCCCGGCATCACCATCTCGGTGCCTTCCGGCAGCGACACGATGCCGGTCACGTCCGTCGTGCGGAAATAGAACTGCGGACGGTAGTTGGTGAAGAACGGCGTGTGGCGGCCGCCCTCGTCCTTGGTCAGGATGTAGGCTTCGGCAACGAACTTCTTGTGCGGCTTGACGGTGCCGGGCTTGGCCAGGACCTGGCCGCGCTCGACGCCCTCACGGTCGACACCGCGCAGCAGCGCGCCGATGTTGTCGCCGGCCTGGCCCTGGTCGAGCAGCTTGCGGAACATCTCGACGCCCGTGCAGGTCGTCTTGGTGGTCGGACGGATGCCGACGATCTCCAGCTCCTCGCCGACCTTGACGACGCCGCGCTCGACGCGGCCGGTCACAACCGTGCCACGGCCCGAGATCGAGAACACGTCCTCGATCGGCATCAGGAACGGCTTGTCGAGCGGACGAACCGGCGTCGGGATGTAGGCATCGACCGCAGCCATCAGTTCGCGGATGGCGTCCTCGCCGATCTTCTTGTCGCTATCTTCAAGGGCGGCAAGCGCCGAACCCTTGACGATCGGAATGTCGTCGCCGGGGAACTCGTTCTTGGTCAAAAGCTCACGCACCTCGAGCTCGACCAGCTCGAGCAGCTCGGCGTCGTCGACCTGGTCGACCTTGTTCAAGAACACCACGATCGAGGGCACGCCGACCTGGCGGGC
>NZ_JAMYMK010000079.1:0-848 GCF_040318565.1 Mesorhizobium sp. M1142 | reverse complement strand
CAGGACCCATTAATTTGTTGAGTTGATCTCTGTTGGGTGATTCAAGGTGGCAGGAGGTGCCGCCTTGAGTGATTTGCTGATGTTGACGCCGGAGCAGATGCGCCGGATCGAGCCCTATTTTCCTTTGTCGCATGGTGTGCCGCGTGTAGATGACCGCCGGGTGCTGAGCGGCATCCTGTTCGTGATCCGCAATGGTCTTCGCTGGCGAGATGTCCCTTCCGACTACGGTCCGCACAAGACTATCTACAACCGCTTCATCCGCTGGAGTCGGCTGGGTGTGTTCAACCGCATCCTGGCGGAACTGGCCGCGCAGGGCGGCGAAACGGACAATCTGATGATCGATGCCACCCATCTCAAAGCGCATCGCACTGCCGCCAGCCTCCTTAAAAAGGGGCTCTATCCCGATGTATCGGACGCAGCCGAGGCGGACTGACCACCAAGCTGCAAGTGGTCTGTGACGGCAAGGGACGTCCGCGGCTGCTGCATCTGAGCGAAGGGCAGGCCAATGATCACAAGACTGCTGCGGCAGTGATCGAGGATTTGCCCGCCGCCAAATCCCTGCTCGCCGATCGGGCCTACAGTTCAGCGGCCTTCCGCCAGGCGCTCGTCGAGCGCGGTATCACGCCATGCATCCCACCCCATGCCAAGCATCGTGTTCAGCACAGCTACGATCCTGTCCTATACCGACAACGCCACAGGATCGAGAACATGTTCGCACGCCTCAAAGACTGGCGACGCATCCACACCAGATACGACCGATGTGCTCACACCTTCCTGTCGGCGATCGCCTTCGCTGCAGCCTTCATCTTCTGGATCAATGAGTCCTGACCCTAGCACTACTTTGGCAG
>NZ_JAMYMK010000078.1:0-909 GCF_040318565.1 Mesorhizobium sp. M1142 | reverse complement strand
CGCAAAGCGCGCCAAACTGTTCGCGATGTCCTCGCACACCTGTTCGCGATGTCCCCGGTCCAAACACCCCCTTGAGGGGGAGATGGCCGACAGGCCAGAGGGGGGTTGGTCCGATCGGGCTCGGCCTGCTGCAGCGGTTGGCGCTTCACGCGAGACAACCCTCTGTCGCCTTCGGCGACATCTCCCCCTGAGGACCCTCAAGGGGAGATCGTCAGCGTCGCGCGCTGACCGTCAGCTCCGGCTTCTGGCTGATGGTCTGAAACACCACGCAGTAGCGCTCGGTCAGCTTGAGCAGCGCATCGATGCGCTCCTGCGGTTCGTCGGTGTCGAGCCCAAATGTCAGCCGGATGGCGCGGAAGCCAACCGGCGCATCCCTCGCCACGCCAAGCGTGCCGCGAAAGTCGAGATCGCCTTCGGCTTCCACCGTGGCGGCTCCAAGCTTGAATTCCAGCGCCGTCGCCACTGCCTTCAGCGTGACACCGGCGCAAGCCACCAGCGCCTCCAGCAGCATGTCGCCGGAGCAGAGTTCGAGCCCGGTGCCGCCGGTCGCCGGATGCAGCCCGGCAATGGCAATCGCCCTGCCCGTCTCGACCTTGCAGGCGATCGATTGGTCGTCGATCGAGCCCTTGGCCTTGAGGGTAATCAGCGCGCGCGAGGCGTCGTCGCGATAGGCCTCCTTCAGCGGCGCCTGCATGGCCTTCAATGCGATCGCGTCCATTTCATTTCTCTCCCATAGTTGTCTGGCTTCGCCGCTTAACGGCGGTGTCGCCTGCCCCAAACGCAAGTCCCCGCTGGCGTAGCGCTTGGCAGGGTTTCGCCCGTATAGGGCCTGTTGCGTAATTCGCTGATTGTGATTCTCTGAGACGAAGCTCGGAGGGAATCGCGATGGCAGTGAAGCAGATGGGCCAG
>NZ_JAMYMK010000077.1:0-1006 GCF_040318565.1 Mesorhizobium sp. M1142 | reverse complement strand
GGCTTCTGGCCGACGCCATGCTCGACAATGCCGCGTTGAAGGATCTTGTGGGAAAGAAATGGTGACGCCCGCGGCCAAGCGGAAAGCTGTCGCTCGCCTGAAGGAAGGCTTCGGGATGAGCGAACGGCGGGCGTGTAAAGCCATCGGCTGTTGCCGCATGACGGTTCGCTACGAGACCAGCAGGCCGGACGACCGCGAGGTTCGCGAGCGGATGAAGGCGATCGCGCAGGAGCGTCGCCGGTTCGGCTACCGGCGTCTTCTCGTGATGCTGAGGCGGGAGGGCCTGGTCGTGAACCACAAGAAGCTGTTCCGGCTCTATCGGGAGGAGAAGCTCGCCGTTCGCCGCCGTGGCGGCCGCAAACGGGCGATCGGGACCAGGGCGCCGATGCTGGTGCCGCTGAGGCCCGACGAGCGCTGGTCGCTCGACTTCGTATCGGACCAGCTCACCGACGGGCGCCGCTTCCGCATCATGGCCGTCGTCGACGACTGCACGAGAGAGTGCCTGGCACTCATCGTTGATACGTCTCTCTCGGGCATGCGGGTTGCCCGCGAATTGGACCGGCTCATCACCGAGCGCGGCCGGCCGAGGATGATCGTCAGCGACAATGGCAGCGAGTTCACCTCGAACGCCATCCTCGCCTGGGCGGATCAGAACCGCGTCGAATGGCATTACATTGCGCCCGGCAAGCCGATGCAGAATGGCTTCATCGAGAGCTTCAACGGCCGACTGCGCGATGAACTGCTCAACGAGACGCTGTTTACCTCGCTGGCTCAGGCGCGCGTCGCCATCGCCCTGTGGCGCGCCGACTACAACACCGCGCGGCCGCACTCCCAAATCGCCTGGCAGACACCGGCCGAGTTCGCCAGCACCTTCAATCCGCGACGGTCGCTCGCGCTGCGCTGCGCCAAAGGCTCCGCGCCAGCGCCCGTCGCTTCACCCGCCCAGCAGGGCACAACCCACGCCGGAAACGAACTCAAAACTGGATAGAAACTGGGGGCAACGTCA
>NZ_JAMYMK010000076.1:0-1034 GCF_040318565.1 Mesorhizobium sp. M1142 | reverse complement strand
TCGCATCCAACGCCTCCGTGCAAATCACCAGGCGAAGTGAATCAAAATGCGGTCTCGATTGCCAGGTTTTTCGAGGTGTCCAGCTTCTCAGGCTTAGCCTGAGAAGCCCGAACCCGGTGGATCGCTCGCTGACTGTCTCGACCTTGTCGGCGTTCGCCGCACGGCAATCCCAAGGTTGATCGAACCGGCCCTGCCAAATGCCGCGGTGAGCCGCCTTGGCATTGCCTTGCTCGGCGGCGAATGTCCCATTCGAATACCGTGGCCAGTCCAATGCGAGGCCTTGTGTATTTCGGCGTGGAATAATTCCGGGCCGATTGACAGAAAGGGCGAGCCTAGGCGCAGCGCCGTCTCCCCAATAGGAGGTATGACGTCGCATGCGAGGCGTCGAAAGAGGTAATTGCCTCCGAAATCACCTCCGGTCAGACTAAATGATTGTCGCGAGCGCGAGAGCCAGGCTCTGATGCTGAACAATCTCCAGGTGCTTCGGGCTGTCGCCGCCTATGCGGTGGTTTTGTACCATGCCCAATCGTTCATCGAGCGCCTGCACCCGCTTCCCGTTCATTCACATCTGGGGGCTGCGGGTGTCGATATATTCTTCGTCATATCTGGCTTCATCATGGTTTATGCGAGCGACAGAAGCCACTGTGGCCCCGCCGCGTTCTGGCGTGACCGACTCATCCGGATATTGCCGCTATACTGGATCACCACTTTCGCGATAATAGCCGTCAGCTCTGTCGGCTTCAGTCCGTCAGGACTGCACAATTGGGACGGCTCCGACCTGCTGACATCCCTGTTCTTACTGCCGAATATACGGCTCGACGGCGTTTCGGAGCCCATACTCGTTCCGGCATGGACACTGATCTACGAGGCCTTTTTCTATTTCTTCTTCGGCCTTTTCCTGCTTTCGGGGCGAATTAGTCGGGCAACTACCATTTTGTCGGTGGCCTTTTGTCAAGCGAAGTGGGGATTTGACCCCCTGGGCGAACTGAAGATTTGACCCCCTCATTGTTTTGCGGTCTCGTTGGTGCCGAGCG
>NZ_JAMYMK010000075.1:0-1060 GCF_040318565.1 Mesorhizobium sp. M1142 | reverse complement strand
GAGAACAGAAAGGGCTCGCTGGCGACCGCGTTCTCCTTGTGCCCGGCCCGCCAAACGAAATCGAGCTTGTGAGGCGCATCTTCAATATGTTTGTTGCTGAAGGGCAGAGCATGGCCGGCATATCGGTTCGTCTGAACAAGGAAGGAGTGCCATCCACATACGGGTATCTGTGGACGACCGGGCGCGTCGCATCTCTTCTCAAAAGCGAGTTGATGATAGGCTACTATGTCTACCAAGGTGGGCCTGATGATGGAGTGATCGTAACCTTTTCCATCCGGCCGTCTGGCCGCATCACATTGATATCCAAAACTTCCTTCATTGCTGGTATAAACGCGAATGTCATCGGGCCCGTTGATGACGATCTGACAGCGGTAGCCATCAAGCTTGATCTCATGAATCCACCCATCGCCTGACGGTGGCTTGGGCATCAGGGTTGGCAGCATCGGCGGAATGAACTCGAGGCGGCCGGCGCCGGTACTTACAATTTTACGCACCCAGTCAATACTAGGTACAAAGCTTATATTAGCCAGAGTGAACGTAACGATTTCCGCGTTGATGCCGCAACGAAAGCTGTTTGCCCACGTTGCCATTGATCCGAAGCTCCACCATGAGGTTCACATGGCCGACGACAAGAGCACGCGTGACCGAGACCGCCTGGGGTCCAGCCAGGACTACGACGTGGAGCATTTCGCGCAGCAGAATGACATCCCCGTGGATCAGGTCCCCGAACTGATCCGGGCCAGCGACAATGACCGCGCGGGCGTTGCGGAAGCCACCAAGGCCCTCCGGCGGGCGGGCGGCCGGAGCCGATCCGACGGCAAGGGAGATCCGCCAAAGAGCACGAATGTACCTCGGCGAAGCGAAAACTGATTGCCAAAAAAGGTGATGTCTCCAATGGGCGAACGAAATTCGGCCACCGACAGACCCGTCATCCTGGCTCGCTGCCATCCGCAATCAATCGGTAGCGGAAATGATGTAAGCGGGTAGCTGATGCCGTTCAGCGCTGGTAGTTCCAAGGCATAAGCGCCTCGATATCGCTGTTTGGCCAGCCATTGGCGAT
>NZ_JAMYMK010000074.1:0-1113 GCF_040318565.1 Mesorhizobium sp. M1142 | reverse complement strand
AGGTTCAAAGCCACAAGATCACTCTCCCCAGACTTCTCGGAAAACACGCAGCCAGTTCAATCCCAATATCTTGCGGACATCGTTTTCCTTGTACCCGCGTCGGATAAGCCCCTCTGTCATTCCGAGGAGCATTTCGGGCGTTTCAATTTCAGGCGGGTTGTAGTGTGGTGGGGGGGGATAGACCTCTGGAGTATAGAAACCTTTGCTAACGGCTTGCTCCCAGTCGGACATCGCTGCTTCGAGGTCCGAGAACGGAAGTGTTCCCCACCAGTAATCTAGTCCCAGGCCTACGTGATCAATGCCAACGAGTGAGACGAAATGGTCGATATGCGCGATCAGATCATCAAGCGAGGGACGCGCCGCTCCGCCATTGGCGGGCACGATGAACCAAGGAACAGCGGTGACGCCGACAAGCCCTCCCGTGGCCGCCGCCGCCTTCGCTTGGTCGTCCTGGATGTTTCTCTTGCTGGGAAACACGGCGGCAGAATTCGAATGAGAGAAGACCGCAGGTCTCGTCGTCAGCGACAAGGCATCCATTGTCGTCTTATAGCCGGTATGGGTACAGTCGACGATAACCCTGTTCTCATTCAGCCTGCGGACGAGTGCCTTGCCAAACCTGCTAAGCCCGCCGTCGATCTCTTCTTCGCATCCGTCTCCGACGTAATCCTTCCTGTTGTATGTAAGCTGCACCATCCGGACGCCAAGCGCCTGGAAAGCCTCAACGAGGTTAAGATCTGTCTCAAAAGGTCCTGTGCCCTGGAAATGGAAGAGAATCCCCATTTGACCATCGCGTTTCGCCGCTTCGATGTCTGATGCTTTTTGCACCAACTTTAGGTCTTTCCTGGAGCGTATAGAGTGCAACCAACTCCCGATCGCCTTGAGGGCAAGTGCGGGCGAGTCGGTCTCTCCCGCAACAGTCGGAGCCGCGCAGGTAACGCCACCGACCTTGTAGGACTCCACGTATCTTTTCTTATCAAGAAGCGGCGCGACGGCATCAACTATGACCGCATCGCGGTGAATTCTTTCGGCGTCCAAGCCATTCCTCCCAGAAAGTCCGCCAGCTTGCCAGCGGGGCATCTGAATATAAACCACTTGGATCCAGAATTGTCAAGG
>NZ_JAMYMK010000073.1:0-1162 GCF_040318565.1 Mesorhizobium sp. M1142 | reverse complement strand
CTTGACACCATAGCGTGCGCGATCGGCGGATCGAATGATCCTATCGCCCGCTTCTCTCGCGACTTGGGTGCGTTGTCGGGCGGCAAGCCAGAATCTACGGTTTGGATTTCCGGAGAGAAGCTCCCCGCCAGCTTGGCGGCCCTGGTCAATGCGACGACGGCCAGGGCCCTTGATTTTGATGAGACATATGAGCTCTGTATCAACGGCTGCCACGCAAGCGCCTATGATGTGCCGCCGGCGCTCGCACTCGCCGAACGTGACCCTTCCATTACCGGAAGCGAATTGCTCTCCGCAGTCGCGACCGCTATCGATTTGCACGTGCGCCTTGCACGCAGCGTCACGACCAACGCTATAGAGACAGGACGCGACAATATGGTCGCGGTCTGGGGCGCAACTGCAGTCAGTACCAAGTTGCTGAGGCTTGACGAAGAAAAGACCCGAAACGCGTTCGGAATCGCTTATGCGCACGCTGCTGGAGAATTGCAGATGTACGAAGAGGCTGCTCACACCGTCTCGCTGCAGCAGGGGTTGCGGGCACGTGCTGGACTGGAGTCAGCGCTATCAGCAATGATGGGCTTCAACGGACCGCGGGAACCGTTCTTTGGGAGGTATGGCTTCTACAAGGCCTTCGAACCCGCCTACGATCTTGATTTGCTCATGGACAAACTCGGGAAGGAGTATGTGAATGCTTCCATTAGCTTCAAGCCGTGGCCGGCCTGTAAATGCGTACATCCTGCGATCGACGGACTTCTTCAATTGCGGCAGAGGTACAAATTCACTGGCGAGGATATTGTGTCAATCGAGCTGGGATTGAATCGTCTGGCTGAGGATTTTGTCGTCAAGCCGCGCGATCAAAAATGGGATCCGAAGGATCCGGTCGTAGCGCGTTTTAGCCTGCCGTACGCCACAGCTGTCGCGGCCCAGCGCGGCGAAGTTGTAATTCGCGATTTCCTTCCCGATGCGCTTGGGGATCAGGCGGTTCGCCGGATCATGGCGCTCACTAAAATTGAAGTTGATCCAGAGATCGAACGCACGCACGGCCTCTATTCCAATTCGCCGGTGACGGTCAAAGTGAGGCTAAAAGGCGGAGCGGAACATTTCATTCGAGTCGACAAGGCATTCGGACACCCGGAAAAGCCGGCTTCGCTCGCTGATGGTGTGC
>NZ_JAMYMK010000072.1:0-1176 GCF_040318565.1 Mesorhizobium sp. M1142 | reverse complement strand
CATTGAGGTCGATGGTCTGGATTTTCTGGTGGCGGAAGTAGGCATCGAAGACGCCATCGGTTTCGGTTGGGCGGAAGGCGACGGCTTTGCCGGCAAAAGCCTTGCAGATCTTGACGGCATGCCCGAACAACGAGGTTGTGCCCTTCTGCTGGATTTTGCGGACCTGGTCGCCGGGCGCGTATTCGAACGGCTGGACGGCATCGGCGAAGTCGCGCGTCGAGGCACGATAGCGCTCGAGCGGCACAGCGTCGGCAATGGCCTGGTGCGGCCGCTCGGTGTTGTAGATGTGGCGCCATGCGTCGAAAGCGCACTGTGCCGCCTGCAGGCTGTCGAAGGGCGGGCCCTGCAGCGCCTCGGCCTTGAGCGTACGGTGGAACCGCTCCTCCTTGCCCAGCGTCTGTGGATGGCAGGGTCTGGAATGGCTGACCGACATGCCGTTCTCGATCAGCCAGACGCCGAGCATGGTGAAGTTGTTGCGGCCGCCGTCGCCCCAGGGCGGGCCGTTGTCGGTGGCGATGCGCCACGGCAGGCCATAGCGCCGGAAGGCCGTAATCAGGCGGGTTTTGACAGTTTCGGTGGTCTGGTCGGGGCAAGCTTCCAGCACCAGCGAGAACCGCGAATGATCGTCGAGCACGGTCAGCGGATGCAGCCGCCCGGCGCGCAACGGCACATGGCCCTTGAAGTCCATCTGCCACAGGTCGTTGGGCGCGGCGTGCTCGAAGCGGATGAACGCTTTGGCGCCGCCGCCCAGTGCGCCCAGTTCGACGCCGTTGCGGCGCAGGATGCCGGTCACCGTCGAGGCAGCCGGATGGCCAAACCCCTGGCGCGCCAGAACCCGGGCGATCTTGCGCCCGCCCCAGGCCGGATGCGTTGTGCGCACCGAAAGCGCTGCCGCCTCGATCGCGGGCGTGCTGCGCGTCGGGCTCGACTGCGGCCGGCGCGACCCCTCCAAAAGCCCGGCCGCGCCAAACGCCTGCCATCGCGCCAGCAACTTGTAAGCGCATGTTCGACCAATCCCAAAGCGTCGGCACAAGGCGCTCACATTCGCCCCCTCGGCCGTAGCCAGCCGCACAAACTCCAGCTTCTGTTTCATCGCGCTCGTGTCCTCGAATGGCATCCCGAACCCCCCAGCGCAAAGCGCGCCAAACTGTTCGCGATGTCCTCGCACACCTGTTC
>NZ_JAMYMK010000071.1:0-1244 GCF_040318565.1 Mesorhizobium sp. M1142 | reverse complement strand
GGCACCGACAAAGTACTGGCCTCGGTAAGCCATGCCCTTGCGGCCGGCTCGCAGATCGAGCTTCTCGCCACCATCAACGCGTCCGCCACCACGGCAATCAACCTGACCGGCAACGCCTTTGCCCAGACCATCCAAGGCAATGCCGGCGCCAATGTCATCAACGGCGGCGGCGGCGCCGACATCTTGACCGGCTATGGCGGCAACGATGCCTTCGTGTTCAATACCGCTCTTGGAGCCGGCAATATCGACAGGATCACCGACTTCAACAAGCTTCAGGACAAGATCCACCTCGACGATGGCATTTTCAAAGGGCTTCCGGTTGGGGCGCTTTCCCAGGCTGCTTTCTATGCCGGGACGGCAGCGCACGACAGTTCCGATCATATCATCTACAATAGTGCAACCGGGGCGCTCTCTTTCGACAGCGACGGGATCGGCGGCACAGCTCAAACACAGTTCGCCACGCTTTTCCCCCCATCTCTCTCGGCAGCCTCCTTCTACGTGACCTGAAGAACCGACGGGGAAGCGACATCGCGCGAGGCGCTGCTGTGACGAACAAGGACCAAGTGGACAACCAGCACCCCGCCAGCCTCTTTCGTTAAGTGCAGATGTGCTGGCATGGACTGTAGCGGTATCGAGGACGCTCCCCAGATACAGTTCGTCACTTACCGTGATGGCGAACTCTTGGAACAGACGGCCGACAATGCCGCCCATCAGCAAGAGCGGGATGAACATCGCGACGAGCGAAATGCTGATCGACAAAACCGTGAAGCCGATTTCGCACGCGCCCTTCAATGCGGCATGCAGGGACTTGGAGCCACCGGAGCCCTCGAGCCAAGGTATTTCTTCGCTGGAACTAGCGCGCACGACGCCGACGACCACATCGTCTATGACAAGGTTACGGGTGCGTTGTTTTACGATTCCAACGGAAACGTCGCAGGCGGCGTCACAAGCCGGCTCTTGCTCAATGCAAAGTGCCAACCTAACGTCTCGATGAGAGCGGAATGAATCAGTGGCATGGGCGAAGATCCTTTTGCTGAGGAATCTTCAATCCAAACACATCATCCCGTTCTCACCCTGACTGTCGTGTACCGTGAGATCTCGTTTTCACGCGCACCGCCGTAGGCGCCGGATCAGATCACGAAAAAATCGTCGGCCAGCAGTGACGTTGCCCCCAGTTTCTATCCAGTTTTGAGTTCGTTTCCGGCGTGGGTTGTGCCCTGCTGGGCGGGTGAAGCGACGGGCGC
>NZ_JAMYMK010000070.1:0-1328 GCF_040318565.1 Mesorhizobium sp. M1142 | reverse complement strand
ACGATAGGATGGCAAACTGTTCGCGATGTCCTCGCACAGCTGTTCGCGATGTCCCCGGTCCAAACACCCCCTTGAGGGGGAGATGTCGCCGAAGGCGACAGAAGGGGGGCGTTGCGCGTGGAGCGCCGGCATCATCTGTCCGCGATGGGACGTCGCATCAGGACGTACCGACCCCCTCTGGCCTGCCGGCCATCTCCCCCTCAAGGGGGGAGATTTGCCACGTCACGGCACCAGATCGATTTCCTCGGTCTCGCCGCCGCTGCAGGTGTAGCAGCAATCGTCGCACTTTTCCGTGTTGCCGGGGCCGACACCCCAATAGGTGCTGTCGTCGCCATCGACCCAGGCGCCATAGCAGATCGATTCGCCGTCATTGCAGGACAGCGGGATCGACTTGGTCTCGCCGTCGTTGAGATAATAATCCTGATTGTTGCCCGGCCAGACATGGTCGCGGTCCTGGCTGTAGAGTTCGACGCGCATGGCGTTCGGATGGCTGTTCTTGATCTCGAAGGTGACATCGCCGGCATGCGCGACGGGCGCAAACAAGGCGGCAAGGCAAAGCGCCGCGGCAGCGCGGCGCACGGAAGCGTAAAACATTGGATATTCCCCCCGGAATGAAACGGCCTGCCCGGCCGCGAGGGGGAACATGGCATGGCGGCGGGATGGGTGGAAGGGGGTTGCGCCGCCTACTTCGCCAGATGTGGAGAGAATGGATTTTCAGGTCCTTATGAGCAAAAGCGTCAAACTCCACCGGATAAGATCGTGAGAATTGTGGCTATGGCTATCTAATCAAACACAATTCTGCTTTGCTTCAACAATGGCGGCGATCAACCTTCCAATACAAATCACTTACGACACAAGAGGCTCAACACCTTTGGTGGACGTAATAGCGGCGCTGCAAGCAGCAGACATAGCAATCCAGGATGCCGTTTCCTTACTTCCCAGCCTAATCGATGGTGTTCACATCGAGCGGAGTCAGATAAATGTTCGCTCTTTGTCCCAAGAAAGCCCCCTTCGGGAGCTATTCGTGGTGTCGCTGATCGTTGCCTTTCAGGACGATTTGAAAACCGAGATTCCGCCAATGCTTGAGGACCTTTTCAAGGTCAACATACCGGACTCGTACGACTCGTTGGTCACGGTCGTTACGATGATAGTCCTGTTTTACGGCGCGTCGTTTTTGAAGGATGCAGCGGTAAAGGCGGTGGAGGATGGCGCGCTCAGGCGGAAACTAGACAACATTGTCGATCAGCTGGACACCTCGAACTACCGGCATTTCCAGAGTGGGTGGTGCGACAATGAGGTTGCGAACAGCCTGACGCGCGGCGGGGGCT
>NZ_JAMYMK010000069.1:0-1441 GCF_040318565.1 Mesorhizobium sp. M1142 | reverse complement strand
CTAGCACTACTTTGGCAGTTTTTTAGTTCTGGGAGCGTTTTGAGGATTCCCAAGAGCGGTTTTGCGTGATTCATGAGAGGTCGGCTGTTGGAGGGGCCGGCCATGAACAGGGATTGGCAACTCGATCTGGAGCGGTGGCTTGAGCCGTTCGTCTCGGCGTTGAGGCACAAGACGCGTGCGCGGATGTGTCCGGCCTATATTGCTGGCCTGATTGGCCTTGGGGATCGCAAGAGCGTCCAACCGATGGCGGCGCGCCATGCAGGCGTCAACTATGACCAGCTGCACCACTTCATCGCGAGCGGCGTGTGGGATGCTGCGCCGCTGGAGAAGGTGCTGCTCGCGGAGGCCGACAGACAAGTTGGCGGGAACGATGCGTGGCTGATCGTGGACGACACCGCGCTCCCCAAGAAGGGGCGCCACTCGGTCGGCGTCGCGCCGCAATATGCCTCGGCGCTTGGCAAGAACGCCAACTGCCAGACGCTGGTGTCGCTGACGCTGGCCTCTGGCGAAGTGCCGGTCATGGTGGGGCTGCGGCTGTTTCTGCCCGAGAGCTGGACTTCCGATCCCGCCCGGCTCGACCGTGCCGGTGTGCCCGAGGACCATCGTGCCTACAGGACCAAGCCCGAAATCGCGCTGGCCGAGATCGACCGGGCTCGCGCAGCCGGCTTACGCTTTGGCTGCGTGCTCGCCGATGCCGGATATGGTTTGAGCGCCCCCTTCCGGCAGGCGCTCACCGAGCGCGGCCTTACCTGGGCCGTCGGTATCCCGTTCAAGCAGAAGGTCTATGCCGCCGACGTGGCGATGATCTTCCCGGTTGCCGGACACGGCCGCCCGCGCCGCCGGCATATCCCCGATGTGAAGTCGATGGCCGCGCAGGCGATGCTGGAAAAGGCCCAATGGCGGACGGTCAGTTGGCGGCGTGGCACCAAAGGCCGCCTCTCGGCGCGCTTCGCCGCTGTCCGTGTCCGGGTTGCAGATGGCCCACCCCAGCGCATCCGCGACATGGGCGCTCAGCATCTGCCTGGCGAGGAGGTCTGGGTGATCGGCGAGCACCGCTCGACCGGCGAGCGCAAATACTACCTCTCCAACTTGCCCGCCGACACCCCGCTCAAGCAGATCGCAGGCGCCATCAAGGCGCGCTGGGTCTGCGAACAGGCGCATCAGCAGCTCAAGGAGGAACTTGGCCTCGACCACTTCGAGGGGCGCTCATGGACGGGCCTGCACCGGCACGCGCTGATGACGATGATCGCCTACGCCTTCCTGCAATCTCGCCGCCTCAAACAAGCGGGAGGGGGAAAAAAGAATCCTCGGCCCGCCGCCCCAACCGAGCCTACCCGCCGTCAGGCAAGCCATCCTCACCGCGCTCGCGCAGCCGCCCCCAATCCGTTGTCCCCACTGCCGCAGAACCCTCTCCGCTAAAAATCTGCCAAAGTAGTGCTAG
>NZ_JAMYMK010000068.1:0-1517 GCF_040318565.1 Mesorhizobium sp. M1142 | reverse complement strand
CCTGTCCCGGATGGTCGCACCATACGCCGAAAATCGCTCATCTCCAGCGGGGATCGGATGGCACCGTCATGATCATACCGGTTACGAATGCAATTGAGGCGTTGAACTCCAAGCTGCGCCGCGCCGTCCGCACCCGCGGACACTTCCCGAGTGACGACGCGGCGATGAAACTGCTATATCTGGTCCTGAACCATGCGGCTGAGGAATGGAAACGACCGCCGCGCGAATGGTTCGAGGCCAAGACCCAGTTCGCCGTTGTCTTCGGCGAGAGGTTCGTCAGCCAATGACGAGACCGGCCTCGCGCACAGAATTCCTGACAGTCCCCGATACCGGCGGCATCGTCTACAACCGTGCCCTCGTCGATCTTGCCCGCCACTATGGTTTCCATCCCAAGGCGTGTCGGCCTTACCGCGCCAAAACGAAAGGCAAGGTCGAGCGGCCGTTCCGCTACATTCGCGAGGACTTCTTCCTGGCCCGGTCCTTTCGCAATCTCGAAGACCTGAACGCCCAGTTGCGTCACTGGCTGGACACGGTCGCAAACCCGAGGGTTCACGCCACCACAAGGCGTGTCGTCAACGAAGCTTTCGCCGAGGAGCGCGCAGCGCTGCGGCCGCTGCCTTTGGCTCCGTTCCGATCGGTCCTAAAGCTCGAGCGACGTATCAGCCGGGAGGGCATGGTCAGCGTCGGCGGCAATTTCTACAGCGTGCCCGATGCCACCAGGCGCCGTGTCGTCGAGGTACACACGCTGGCCGAAGAGTTGCGCATCTTCGAGGACGGCGCACTGATTGCCACCCATCCTATTCTCGAAGGCCGGCACCAGCGTCATGTCGAGCCGGGTCATCGCAACATCCACGTCCACAAGCGCCGACAAAGACTGAGGAACGACGAGGTCATTCTTCATGGCTCGGGCGACAGGGTCGCTCAGCGCCCGTTGGCCTTCTACGACGCCGTCGCCCGGGTGATGGCGAACGAGCAACGTCCATGACGAACGCGCTCGACACCACGCCATCCACCATCGACCGGATCCGCCACGACCTCGTCGGCCTGAAGATGCCGCGGGCGCTCGAAGCGCTCGATCATGTCGTGCGCCGGCTCGAGAAAGGCGAGATCGCCGCCCTCGAAGCCATGGACATCCTCCTCTCGGAAGAGTTGACCCTGCGCGAGAACAGCCGGATCAAGACGGCACTGCGCATGGGGCGCCTGGCCACGATCAAGACGCTCGCCGGCTTCGACTTCTCTTTTCCAGCCCCCGCTCGACCGCGATCGAATCTTCACGCTGGCCCAACTCGGCTTCGTCGCCCGCTGCGAGGTCGTCCACTTCCTCGGCCCGCCCGGCACAGGCAAGAGCCATCTGGCCATTGCGCTTGCCGTCGAGGCTGTGAAGGCTGGAAAGAGCGTCTATTTCTGCACGCTCGCCGAACTCATCGCCGCGCTGGCAAGGGCCGAACGCGAAGGCCGCCTGCAGGAACGCATCCGCTTCTTCTGCCGGCCTGCTCTGCTCGTTGTCGATGAGATCG
>NZ_JAMYMK010000067.1:0-1593 GCF_040318565.1 Mesorhizobium sp. M1142 | reverse complement strand
GTGTGAGGCAGCATCACGCCGATGGCGGTGCCCACGGCAAGGCCCACCGCGGCCATTGCCAGAGGTTCGCGCTGGAACAGGTCCTGCGCCGACTGCCGTACCCGCCCCGATATATCGGTGGCCGCCGAGCCGAACTGCCCGACCGTGCTTCCTAACCTTTCTTTGGCGCCGCTCGCAACGTCTGCCACAGCCTCAGTCGCACCGCCTGCCACGGACGCAACCGAACGGGCGGCATCGGAGAGCATGGAGCCGGCGGAACCTTCGCCCTCGGCACCGTACTCATCGCCGCGTGAGTCCTGCCAGGCCCCGCCCAAGCCCCTCTGGTCAGAGAAGTTTCGGGTGCCGTCAGGTTCCCTGCCGGTCGAATAGGCACCAAGTGCTGAACTGTCTACCGACGTGCCTTTGCCTAGCATCAGCCAGGCCAGGCCCGCGCCGACCAATGTAAGCGGTAACGGATTGTCCCTGACCTGAGTCTTAAGATTGCTGAGCATGGCGGATCCCTCGCCGCTGAACATCCCGGTGAATTCGTCGATCAGCTGACCTGGTGTCATCTTGCTCCGGATCGAGTCTGCCGTGTCCGTTATCTTGGCACGGGCAATGTCGGCATCGCGTTCGAGTTCGGCTGCGGATTTGTCGGTCATCTTATCTGGTCCTTGATCACGCGTGCGTCGCGTTTAAGTTGGTCTTGTGTCCGGTCGGGGGTCAACTCTGAGGGAGCCATGCTTGCCTTGCCGGAGCGCAGGAGTATGACGCCCAGTACTGCCACCACGACGCCGACGAGCAGCGAGGACCATCCGGCTCCCAGGCCGGCGCTCGCCAAGGCAATCACCAGCGCCTGCAAAAGCACCATCAGGGCGGCAAGCAGGCAAATGATGCCTCCCATTACCTCCACGGCGCCGGCGCCGGCCTTGCTTAACTTTTCTGACATTTCAGCCCGCAACAGCCTGCTTTCGGTTTGAAGCAGTGTTGTGACCTGCTGTACCAGATCGCTGACAAGGGTTGTCAGGCTGCGAGTGTCCTGGTTGTCAGTCATGGGTTTCGCTCCAGGCTTGCATTGGCCCAGTCATCGCCGGACTGATCGGATCCTAACGGGGCTGGTTCAACTGGCTCTGCCGATCGCCATCCCGACTCATTCGAGCTAGGACCCGTCTCGGGCGCCCGGCCTGTTCCCGACTGGCCCGGTGCTCCGGTTTGGGCAGAGGGTGGCGAGCTCTTGATGAACCGCCCCAAAGCCAGGCCTGCCAATACCGAGCCGGCGATCAGCGCCCCCGAGTTTTCGCGGCCGAACGACTGAATTTCGCCAAGCACCTCGTCGAACGGTTTATCCTTCAGGGACGAGGAAAGCCGCTCGAGCCCGCCTGCGGCGTCAAGGGCGAATTTCGAAGCGGTCCGTTGATCATTGTTGGCAAGATGCTCGCTTGCCGCGCGCAAAGCGCCGCTGAAGGCCTTGAGACTGGCGCTCATGTCGCGCTGCGTTCCCTCCGCCTTGTTGAACAATGCTTGCTTTGCTTCCGATGCGTAATCTCCGGCTTTCCTGGTGATCTCGTCACGCGCATCGTGGAGCGCTTCCGTCGCGGTCTGCTTTTCCCGTTG
>NZ_JAMYMK010000066.1:0-1984 GCF_040318565.1 Mesorhizobium sp. M1142 | reverse complement strand
GGGTCCGATTGTGCCGCGACGTCGAGGAGCTAGCCGAACACACCACCTATCTGTTGGGCGGGAAGCACATATGGCGGTCCGAGCCGAGGATATTGGTCGAGGAATTCGCACAGGGGCCCTTTTATTGCGCTGACATAATGGGAAATGAAGTTATTGCGATTTGCAACGCTGACTTTGGGCCACCACCACATTTTGTCTTTCGCGACACGACCTTTCCGGCCCCGCTGACTGATGACGAGCACGAGCATATTAAAGATCTTTCGCTGAGCTGTCTGCGAGCTCTCGGTCTTGGTTGGGGGCCAACCTGCATTGAATTCCGGTGGACGAAGCGTGGCCCAGTCGTCATTGAAGTCAATCCGCGTCTTGCGGGTGGGGCCCATCCTCAACTGATTCAGCTGGCTTACGGCATCGATGTCATCAGCGAGCACATCAAGCTTGTCATCGGCGAGCAATGGGATTTGCGCAGAAGGCATTCGCACACTGCGGCTGCGCGAGTCCTATATGCTGATCGCGATGGCATCCTCGATTGGATCGATGGCGTCCCTCAGGCGGCTGCAATATCAGGTGTCGCCGAGGTGACATTTTATGTTGAACCCAAGGCGCCGATCGGCAAGAAAGGCGATGACCGAGACTGCATCGGACATGTCATCGCCGCTTCCCCCAGCCCTGCTCGGACAGAGGCGATACTTCAGCGTGCTGTCGACTTAATCGATTGGTCGATTACACCATTTTCGACCGTTGGCGAACACGACCCTTTTGCAGGTGGCCTCAGGTCAGGGCAAGCGGGCAGCTGAGGCCGTTCAACGCAGGTAAGAGACGGCAGCAGCCCACAGGGTTGGCTCGGTTTCAGAGATCGATGTCGGTCCATCACGCGCCTGCGCATCCTGTATGCAAATTCCGATATGGTCGTGCCCAGCACCCGCTTCCAATACCCTCGCGAGGCGCTCATATCTGTCGCAGCGAAGCGGTTACGTGCAAGAACTCCGCCTTGACGTGCGGCAAACTCTGACCGGGCTTTCCGCTCCTGAACAAGCGGACAATTCTTTCCAGCATTGGCAAAGAAAGAACGGCTACAATGAAATTGCCTGAATATAATTCCCCTTTGTTGCCGTATTGCCGCGTGGACCCTGCACTGCTCGACCAGGCACGTGCGGAGATGCAACGCGATAGAGTACCGGGAATCGCCCTCGGTGTTTACCATAACGGCTGCGCCGCGACCGCCGGCCTGGGTGTAACGAACGTGGTGCATCCACAGCCGGTCGGCGGCGATACGTTGTTCCAGATCGCGTCAATCACGAAGACATTCACTGCCACCGCCGTCTTGCAACTCGTAGAGCAGGGGCGGCTCAGATTAGACGACCCGGTCCGCGCCCATCTGCCGCAGTTCACAGTCGCAGACCCAGAGGTGTCAGCTGCCGTGACCATCCGCCATTGCTTGACCCACAGCTGCGGCTGGGAAGGCGACTTCTACGAGAACCCAGGCTGGGGCGATGACGCGCTGGCCACGATGGTCGCCCGGATGGGCAAACTGGTCCAGGTCACGCCGCTGGGTGGGATGTGGTCGTACAACAACGCCGCCTTCTACGTCCTCGGGCGGATCCTCGAAGTGCTGCACGGCCGTCCCTACGAAGACGTGCTCAATGAGGCGCTGCTCGCACCCCTCGGTATGGACGACACCTGTTTCTTCGCCCACGACCTGCTTCACCGCAACTTCGCGGTCGGACACGCCGAGGACGGCGGGCAGACAGTGATCGCACGGCCGTGGGCGATGCCCCGCTGCGGCAATCCGATCGGAGGCCTGATCGCCAGCGCCGAGCACCTCGTGCGCTACGCGCGGTTCCAGTTGGACGGCGCGGCGGTGCTCAGCGACGCCATGCGATTAGCCGCCTTCGAGCCAGCCTGACGTTGCCCCCAGTTTCTATCCAGTTTTGAGTTCGTTTCCGGCGTGGGTTGTGCCCTGCTGGGCGGGTGAAGCGACGGGCGC
>NZ_JAMYMK010000065.1:0-2016 GCF_040318565.1 Mesorhizobium sp. M1142 | reverse complement strand
CACGGCATCAACACCTCCCGGCAAAAACCGAAAAGTGTTACCTATGTGTCCGGTACAAATCGTCACCTATGTCTCGGGCCGCTCAAATAAGTTACTGAAATAACTAGTAAATCATGCATATGTGGTAGCGCCCCCCAGACGGCTCCAGCTGGAGCAAGGTCATTTCCATTGCTGCAGAGCGCCGGACTTCGCGTCGTTGCCGTCCAGAACCCACTGACCTCGCTTGCAGACGACGTCGCTGCCACTGAACGGGCCATCGAGGCCGCGCCGGGAGATGTGATCCTCGTTGGCCACTCCTGGGGCGGAATGGTGATCACCGAGGGCGGAACGGCGGACAAGGTCAAAGCCTTGGTCTACGTTGCCGCCTTCGCCCTGCCGAAGGGCCAGTCAGTCACCAGCGCTACGGCGGGAAGTCCGCCGGCGCCTTGGACGTCGACCCCTGCAGAAGGACAGCGGCGACTTCCTGACCGTACCCCAGGAGGGGCTGGGCAAGTATTTCGCTCAGGACGCGACGCCCGAGGAGGTTGCGGTTCTCGCGGCGACGCAGCAGCCATCGGCGGCCCGTCTCTTCGACGAACGGCTGACCCGGGCGGCGTCCGAGACCAAGCCCAGTTGGTTCGTGGTTGCGAAGGCTGACGGTGCGATCCCGCCGGCGTTCGAAGGTTCGATGGCCAAGGCCATCAAAGCGCATATCACCGAGCTCGAGGGCAATCACTTGATCATGTTGACCAAACCTCGTTCGGTCGCAGACGTGATCATCGACGCTGCAAAATCGGTGCGGTAGCTGTGACGGCGATGTCTCGATAGCGGTGGCAGCGCGCCTAGTGTGCGCTGTCGCTTAGGACTGTGCGAGTGGCGCCCTCTCGTGACCATCCAGCGACGCTTGCCGCGGGTCAAACTTAGCTATCCACATGCCATTGTGCGCCAAGGCCCGACACGGTGACTTACGGGCCCCTAGCGCGACTAATTCCGCTATGAAGGGACCCTGTCGATTTCAGTTCGTTGCTAGGTCTTTTGGTTCAATAGGTCCGCCAGCAAGTGCCTGCTTGGAACTACGGGCCAAGAGCGAGGGAGGGGGTTCGTTTCTTTCACTCCAAGGCGCCAGCAGGCGAGGTTCTTGTTGCGCAGCTCGTCGGCGTTCTCGGCGACGAACTGGCATGTTCGCTCCAGCGCCTCAATATCGGGATCGGCGCCGACGCGCAGAAAGGCCGGCGAGCAGCGCCTGCACCTCAACGGTCAACGCTCACGATCTGCGCGAGATGGCCGTCGAGGAGCGCCGCGAGTTCCTGGGCGTCATCCCGCTGGACATCCGTATCCAGTTCAGCCAGGCGCTGCCGATGCGCTTCGATACCATGCCCTCCAGTCCGGCCTGATCGAGGAATATCACCTGCACGTGAGGCCGTTCGTGCTCGGCAGGGGCAAGCAAGGCCTCCGCTGCAACTGGTGTCGAGCACATTGATCGATGACGATACGGTTCATTTGATCTATGTGTGCCGCGAGACTGAACGATAAGGCGCTTCAGCGCCAACAGGCGAACCAACACGTACGTCCGCAATGGGCCTGATCCCGGATCTTCGCACCGAGGTCTCACATGTCCGCTCGCGTGCTGGGTACCCTAGCAGCGGACGGTCTGCTCGGCCCCATTTCTGCCGCCTCGGACCGCGTGGGTAGTGGAGAAATACGCCCGATTCCATTCATCCGCCCCCGGCTGTCGCAAAAGTTATATAGCGCACACGATGACATAGGGGGTTCTCAGTTTCATCCTGTCGGGCGTAGCATTGCCGCGGTTCGCTTGCCGACAACTATTCCTACTGGAATTGACAGGGCCAATCTTCAGGCCTCGTCAAGCCAGAAGGCAACTCGGTCCGGGCGTCTCCGCAAGCCATGTTGATCTGCCACTGGGACAGACCCACCGAATTGGAAAGGTCGACGCCCTCGATACGGGTCAGAAAGAAAAAGGCGCGGTCAAAGTCTATCGGCGCGGTGAACGTCGCTCCTCGGAAGTCCGCCCGTGCG
>NZ_JAMYMK010000064.1:0-2076 GCF_040318565.1 Mesorhizobium sp. M1142 | reverse complement strand
TTTTCGACGACCCAGTGATGGGGATCGATCTCGCCAACGACACCGATCAGGGCTTGGCAGCGGGTGTTTTCACCCGAGATATCGATCGGGCTCTTTGGAGCGCTGATCGCCTTTGGGCTGGCCAAGTGTACGTGAATGGATGGTACGTCGGCGGCGTAGAAACCCCGTTCGGTGGAATAAAGCAGTCTGGCTACGGTAGGGAGAAGGGGCAGGAAGCACTTGATGGCTACGTTCAGACGAGAAATATCGGCATCCGGATCTCACAACCAGTATCAAGGTAAAGGAGCGCAGCATGAATATATCGGTCAGATCGGTATTACTCGTCTCCCATCCGCCGACAGTTGCTTCACTAAGTGCCGGACAGTTTGACGACGTTGGTCCCCGGGTGCCTTGTTGCGTTCATGCGTGATTGATTTCGCCGTTTTTGGCGCCGGTCAAGAGGGGCGCAGCTTGTGCTTGCGCATGCTGTCGCCCTCAAAGCTGATGCGGTGAGCTTTGCGACGATCCTGTCGAGAATGGCGTGGGCGACCGTGGGGGCAGGTCATGCCATCTGGCCACCGGGACTTGGGCCGTGATCAGGGTCCATTTTCGCCGATAGTGTTCCTCGATGATTTTGAACACGTGGAAGCGCTGCTGGTCTGTGAGGCTGTGGGTCCCGAAGTCGTCGAGAATGAGCAATTGGACGCGGGTGAGCTTGTCGATAAGGCGGGGAAAGCGGCCATCGAGGCGGGCGAGCGCCAGGCCTCGACCGGGCCAGCTCCGCAGAGCCGGCAAAGCCGACACCGCCGCACGCCAACATCCGCGGCTCTACCTATTACCAGTGAAGAAAGGAAGAAAGATTTCGCGCTTCAGCTCCCGGGCGACCCGCGCCCAATCCGGCTCGCTCAGATCCTGCGGCGGACGGCCCATTCGGTGAAACAGACGCTGTTCCAGCGCCGCACGTCGCCAAAGCCCGCAGGGGGGAGCCAGCACATAGCCCCGCCTCCCGCGCCCGCAGTAAATAGGTCGAAACCTCGAAACCGAGGTCTTGCCGATCTTCAGTCGCTCTGCGACCTCGCACACCGAAGACCCTGTTCATGGGTCAGGCGCAGGATCGTTCGGATATCCCGCACGCTCGTTCGTCTCGCTTGCTTCCGTCTTGGTATGGGCTCTCTCGGTTCGATGATGAGAGAGCCAAATGCCAGAACGGCACAGCCGAGAACCGACCGTCAAATCCACCCCGGAAACCGTCGAATTAGCGGAATCACTGTCCGGGGAGTTAGTGAAAACGCTGTGCGGGACTTACCGGAAAAGGTGTCCGGGACTTGCTGAAACACGCAATCGGGAGGTCTTGCGGAGATTTGGCCCTGTCGAGGTGTTGATCATAAGTGTCGAGTTTGCACAGGGCAAGATCGCGCTGGCATGTCGCCGAAACGTTCAAAAACGCCAGGAATCCGCATCGCGATTTGTGAGAATTGTGGCAAGCTCTGGCTGCAGGCGCATGAGCCCTGGCCGGACCGCTCCGAGACACATCCGAGGGAGTCTTTTATGCCAGTAGTCAAAGGTCCGCAGGTATTCCTCTCTCGTGATAATCTGCGGAGGCTCGCTGCGGTGAAGCGAAGATAGCTGAGCTGATGCGCCGCGGTTGTCATCACCAACGAAGCAGACATCACTTACCTCACGAGGGCCGTTCGCTCACATGTATGACACGCGCGATGTCGTCATCCTGGCCTCGCGGGAAGAAGTGCAACTTGACTGCCGACTTGGCTTGAAAAGTTCAGGCGCCGTGATGGCATCACGGTCGTTGGCAATCTCGCCGAGGTATTCCACCCAAGTGTCCGCTCTCTGCCACAGCGATCGAAATCCGCTCCTTGTGAATATCCAAACGGACAACTCTGCTATGTTCCATATGCTCGCCTCTTATCCATGAGGCTGTGCGTCGGCCAGCCGGCTTAACCCTCGTACCGTTGAATATCGGATGCACCCTGTGGCCCAGCAATCATAGGGATGAGCAGCTCGAAGAGCGGTGCCAACGTGGGCTGCTTATCGAGGTGGTTGATGAAGTCTCCGATCAACCCGAGTTGTTTCTCGGAGAAC
>NZ_JAMYMK010000063.1:0-2320 GCF_040318565.1 Mesorhizobium sp. M1142 | reverse complement strand
CACCGCGCTCGCGCAGCCGCCCCCAATCCGTTGTCCCCACTGCCGCAGAACCCTCTCCGCTAAAAATCTGCCAAAGTAGTGCTAGTTTTCATGTCAGTGAGGGGCAATGGCCGGCACACCTTTGATCAGTATTCTGATCACTTTCCTCGTCATCGTTCTGGTATTGTATCTCGTTAACCTGCTGCCGCTTGACGGCCGTACCCGCCAGATCGCTCGAGTTGTCGTGATCATCATCGGCATCGTTTCATTGCTGAAATACCTCGCGGTATTTTAAGCCGCCACAATGCGATATACGCCACCGGCGTACCTGCCGGTGGGATGGGCCGCAGGTCTTTCATGACCAGCTCGGCGCCGTCGATGATGCCGTCATGGCGGTGACAATGGCCGGCACCGCGAACGTGATCTGGTTGTCGGTCGCCACAATCAGTGTCCCCCCTCGACGTATTTCTGAGAGACTCGGCGTCTCGCGGCCTCGAGCGGATAATCTGTCACCGTCGGAGTGCCCGGTATCCATGGCATCGATGGGTCTAGAGCGCCGGTTGTGCTTTCTCCGCAGAAAGACCTCTCCCTGCCCTAATCCGCCCTCGCCATCCGGCTGGAGCAGTTCCGTAACCATTTCGGCCATGTCGTCGTAGAAGCCGGCCATCTACACGACCGAAATATCAGGCAGACCGTAGGCGGGACCGATTAGCGGGGCGGGCAAGCCCTCGATGATGGTCGAGACCGGCGCATCCGGTGCGAAGATGTTGCCGCTGTCACCTGGTTCGAAGAACTCACGCTCGATGCCTTCGACCTTCTGACGCTTCACCTTCTTGGAAGCGTCAAAGGAGATCGACAGCAGGCCGGGCTTAACCAGTTCGAGATATGCGGCTTCATACGAGGCGTCGATCACCCGTTGCGGGATCAAATCGCTGGCGAGCGTCGAGCCGTAGACCGTGGCGCCGGTGCGCGGCCATGCACGTTCCTGCGCCAGTCCGCCTGTCGGCACGCCCTGAAAGCGCATATCGTAGGTGCCATCGATGTAGACGCTGCCGCGCTGACGGGCTGCCGCGATCGTCCCTGCAGGCACGGTATGGCCGGCTGCGGCCGCATAGGCTGTGAAGCCTGCATCGTCACCGTATCCAGCCATGCCGATCCTGCTCACTCTGGAACATTCAGGTTCCGCTCACGTTGAGTTCTGCAAAAGGAGAAGAACCATGCACAAGGACGAAGTTAAGGGTTCCGCGAAGAAACTGCGCGGCGATGTGAAGGATAAGATCGGCAAGGCCACCGGTGATGAAAAGCTTCGCGCTGACGGGGCCGCTGATAAGGCCGAAGGCAGCCTTCAGAAAGGTTTCGGCAAGGCGAAGGACAAGATCCGAGACGCCTTGAAGGATTGAAAACAAGGGCCGTCCGTCCCAAACGGGCGGCCTCCGCCGCCGCAACCATCCAGGCATTCCGCCAACTTAGCGTCGACGAGTTCCTTCAGCTTTTCGGTCGAGACGCTCCTGGCATATTCGATGCCAAGGTCATCCGCCTGCTTCTTCAGGTCCTCGCGTTCCCTGTCGGCAGCGGCCTTGCCCTGGAACTCGGCCGATTGGGACGAATCCTTCCCAGCAAAACGAGAACCAGCCGGTTGCTTAGCGACCTTTAGTTCGGCAGAGCTCATCTCAACATCGACGGTCTGGCCGGGATCGAGAGAACCGGAGCGCTGGTTGTGTTGATGCCGCGCGGGCCGGCTTGGCTATTGGTGACTTTCATCATCGCCTCCTTAGATGCGGTCGAGATAGCGGATCGACTTCGGCCGACTGATATCGACGCCGCCGAGACGGAAGATGCCGGGCACGTCGAATTTGATCGGCTTGGTCTGCCATGCCGGCAGGAACTGGAACGGCATCGGCATGTGGAACTTCAGCACCTCGGGCGAGCGGCGATAGGCCACCATGCGCTTGGTGCCGCCGGCGCCAGACGTGTCGAGATAAGCCGCAGGCTCCGCGGATAGTGAGCTCGCCGCCTGTGGTCAGGGTGTAGATGTTGTTGCGCTTCACCCAATTCCAGGATGGTCGTTTGGTTCACCGCGTCGATGCGGCGCGTCGAGATGTCGAGCAGGACCGAATACGGCAGGAGCAGCGTATCCGTGATTTCAACGCCCAGCATGCCGGCGAAGATGCCGGTCAGTTGGCCGTTGATGTCGCGGAGGATCTGATCCGGCGTCGTGGACGCGAACGTCGTCGCCAAACCCGTGCCGTCGGCCGGGCCCACGGCGGTCCGTATGCTATGCAAGATAGCCAACTGCTCGTCGCTGGCTAAGCGACAATGGCGAATGCAATCCCAAAACGAA
>NZ_JAMYMK010000062.1:0-2412 GCF_040318565.1 Mesorhizobium sp. M1142 | reverse complement strand
CCAGCAAGATCATAGGTCGCGCGGAGCTGGTCACATTCACGGATCAGCGCATCGAGATTGTTTGTATCGACACGGATTGCCTCAACGCTTTGCGCAGCAAGATAGTCGTACTGAGCTGGATCAGCCGACAGGGTAATTGGATGAAGACCAAGACGCTGGGCCGCTTGGACATACAGCAAACCAGTACCGTGTGTGTTGCCTTCAAGCAGGATGAGCGCTCTTCTTGTTGCCATGGCTGTTACCCCGGTGTTGCGTGTTGGGCGGCGGGCTGAGTAAAATCGGCACCGCCGCGCCTGATCTCAAAGTCGCAGTGAACGTACCATTGTCAGCGATTTGCAGTGCAAAGATTCCGCAAATTCATGTGACGGATCTGTTGCGACGTTTTGATTCCTGGCGGTGGGGCACGGAGCGTCTCCGGAAAACTTCGCAGAGTTGCGATGTCGAAGGAAGAGCAGTTCGACACAGTCTGTGGTCGTGCTTGGCCTAAATCCGGCCTGTACGATGATTTGAGGAGATGATGGCCCACCTGAAGACTTTCTCCTCGGGCACACTTCCCGGCAACTTTCGGCCTCCGAAGGGGCAGGAGCAAGCAAGAGAAATTGCTTAGGACCGCTCGGCGGCGGTAAGCAAATTGGCGGCTACAAGCGTTGGCAGCTTCCTTCATCATCTTGGTCTCAATCCCAATTCTGATGTCTACGGCGATTTGCTAATAGGCATCAATGTCACCCTTGAGAAGGTAGTCGACGCCCCCGACAAGCCAGCAGGTGATGATCGGTGGAGTACTCGGAGCACCCGCTCGAAAGAATCGAAAATTGCTTAGCAGCAAGCCAAGTGTCGCATCCTCTATGACGGGACTCTTCAACCTTGCGGAAGCTGCTCCAGCAAGGAGGTAGACGCCCCGCGTTCTCGGCCAGTGCCAGCATCGCTGGACGGCTTCAAATATCTTGCAATCAATTCGGAGCGTGCGCAGCAAAGAAGGATGTCATCCATCGCCGAAAATCTGGCGATTCATTAGAGTTTCTTTCTTACTAGAAAAACGAGCGACAGAGAAAGGCGCCAGATTGAGACCTGGCTCACGTCCGAATAGTAGGTCCCCGACGATTTTGCCGGTTGTTGGGCCCTGCGTAAGTCCGAGATGACCGTGACCGAACGCATAAATGATATGCCGGCTCGGACCAGACCCCCCTATGACTGGCAGGCTATCCGGCGTAGCAGGGCGGTGGCCACTCCACTCCACGCCTCCCTTTTCCTTCATACCCGGAAGGTAGAGCTTGGCGAGCTTAACGAGAGCTTTGGAGCGGTCGAAGTTCGGTGCAGCCTTCAATCCGCCGAACTCGGCCGTCCCCCCGATCCGCAAGCCGATCGAGAGTGGCGTCGCCACAAATTTTCGCTCTGCGAATATCACTTCCCGTTCCAGGGCAACCCCCGGCGAGGCGATCGTGGTGTTGTAACCGCGCTCGCTCTCGAGAAGAACGCGATCCCCCAATTGCTTGGCGAGTTGTGCCGACCAGGCGCCCGCTGCGATGACGATCTTTGCTGCCCTCAGGGTCTTGCCGCCGTTTAGCGTAATCGCCGCACCGTCGGTTCTAGGCTCTACACGGTCAACTTGGCCTCTCAAGATTTCCGCGCCGTTATCGGCAAGCCAGCAGCGCAAAACGTCCACGATCCTCTTCGGGTCCGAAACATGCGACCACTGAGGCGTGAACACCCCATTTTTCACTATCGGACCGAGCGCCGGTTCCATGTCCCTGACCTGCGACGCGGACAACTCTTGGGTCTCAACACCGAGCGCACGCTTTGCATCCCACTCCGGCTTGTCGCGTCTCAGACCGCTGTCGCTCTCGTAGACCGTCAGCGCCCCCTTACGAAACAGATTGTTCGAAAGGCCGACTTTGTTGAAGAGCGGCAGGAGATCGTCATAGACGCGGCTGTTGATCTCCGCGAGCACGCCAGAAATCCGTCGTACTTCGGATGCTGAGCCCACTTTTGCGAAACGCCAAAGCCAAGGGAATAAATGAGGCGTATGCCTGACCCGGACCACTAGTGGGCCGAGCGGATCCAGAGCCCAGAAGGGCACTTTCTTCCATAATCCCGGGACAGATAAGGGTATTACTTCGGTTACTGCGATGCCGCCGGCGTTACCGAATGACACTTTGTCACCCTCAGGGTCGCGATCGATGATTGTAACCGCCGCGCCGCTCTGTAGCGCCTCGTAGGCGACACTCAACCCAACAATGCCGGCGCCGACGACGATGACGCTCATCCCAGCCATCTAGCTCCCTCCTCTGGAATTCATGCACATTGGCGACTGTATCCAATCTACAACGCCTTGACAATTCTGGATCCAAGTGGTTTATATTCAGATGCCCCGCTGGCAAGCTGGCGGACTTTCTGGGAGGAATGGCTTGGACG
>NZ_JAMYMK010000061.1:0-2413 GCF_040318565.1 Mesorhizobium sp. M1142 | reverse complement strand
CCCGATGATCTATGCACGGGACACAGCTTCTCGCTGATCCGCGATTTCTGCGAAGAGCGAGGGCTGGTCCCAATAACAAGGCAGGGGCGGCGCTGAGAAATGCCACGCCGGCAATCTCCGGCCCTACACCTTCATGCAGGCCATGGGTGCTTGGATGCGGCGCCCAGTTTCTCCAGTGGGCCAATCATAACGCATCAGGTCAGGCCCGCGTTTACGCGTTCGACTCTACCTCCCGCGAAAAAGTACCTGTCGATACATGCGATCTAGCCGTCGCCTTGGGGTCAAGGAGCAAAATTCAAAATGCATTGTTAGGTGTAAAGATTAGGAGCGACCTATGCACCCCAGCCTCACCTCGAACAATATGGCTCGCGGCACTCCGACTACGCCGGCCGCGGAAGGGCTAGCTCCGGCGTTGGCCCGCAACATTGACGCTCTCGTCGAGCGTAGAAGGCGAGAGGCGAAAGCCGCTTCTCTTCAGGAAAGGGCCGCCGCCGCAATCAGCAGATTTGCCGGCAGCATGATCTTCGTCTACATCCATCTCGTTTTCTTTGGCGGCTGGATCGCCTTTAACACTGGTATCGCTCCGATCGTTCAGGCTTGGGATCCTTCTTTAGTCATCTTGGCCATGCTCGCGTCCGTGGAGGCAATATTTCTCTCCACCTTTGTGCTTATCAACCAGAACCGAATGGCCGCTGAAGATGACGCGCGGGCTGATCTCGATCTCCAGGTTAGCCTGCTCAACGAACACGAGACTACCAAGCTGATCAAGATGGTCGAGGAGATTGCCAAGCGTTTAGACATCCAGACGGAAGCAGACGAGGAATTGAAGGAACTGAAGCGCGATGTGGCGCCCGAAGCAGTTCTCGACAAGATCGTGGAGGCAGGAGATCAGCCAACGCTCGGCTGAGCAATTAGCCGCTTACTAGAGCACGTCCTGTGATCGATGAATCGATTGTGATGTGACGGCTGCGTTTTGTGCTGATTCAACATCCACCTCGATGGAGGCCGGGCCGCGCGCTCAATATCGATTAATGACCGTGCAGCATCTGTCGTGCGCTGCTCTCTCTCATCTCTTTGCGTCCATGTAGCCAAGCGTCGCTCCCTAAAGTGCATGCCGCCGACCTGGTGGCACGGTGCTTGATCGAACCATGGCGGTTCGTCAGCTTGTGCCACAGATTGCAGACATAGGAAAACGGGCATCGTAGCGGGCCTTGCCCACTGCGGCCGCCAAAGGGATCGTGACGGAACGCTGATAGGTTTCCCGACCTTCCGGAGGGTACCCTTCGATCAAAGCGCGACGGTCAAGGGTGTACGTCGAGGGGACGTGGACTGTCCCGGGGGAGTCGGTAACGAAGCGCTCCACGGTGGCCGCGCATACCCAGTTCTGGACAATCGGATATGGAGATCGGACGCCGCCCTGCGGCACATCCGGGGGTCAACACCGTCACCCCCTCGAATGTGATCGGAGAATTGTCCAGCGCCGATGAGACCACGCTGGCAAGGCCTGCTCCGGCCAGGCCTTGCATGGCGACGTGCTGAACCCGAGGGTGTTCTTGCGGCGTGTGCTTCCAACCCTTTGTGATCGCATCGGGCCATACCGCACCCTTGGCGATCGCCTGCTCAAATGCGATGTGTCTTTGGATGCTCCAAGTGCGGCAAACGTCTCGTGCAGCCCGATCGTGTCGGCGCGGAGCTTCAGCAGTCCGTCGGAATATCGGGCGGTGATCCGGTCCACCAGATTGGTAGGGATTGCTTTACCATCTCGGATCGCAGATGTGATCGTTCGGTCGAAACGTTTGTCGCGTTGCTTCCGAGTCAGATAGGCCCGCAACTGGTCGGGCTCGCCAGAGAGCAGTTCATCGCGGGCTCGGGCAACATAGTCGCTCTGAACTGTGGTGAGCCCGATCACCCCGCCTTTTCTGCTGCCGGTCACCCGATTGATGCGCCCGACCACCTCCAGTGCCGTCCTGGTCGGATTGGCGCCGCAGCACGACCGGAAAGCCGCTTGGATCGCGAAGCGCCGGCATCTGCTCGACGCTGGCAACGCCGCCGCCGTTGAAGGTCTGCCGGAGGGCCTCTTCCAGGGGCCGAAACGCGGCCTCGTCGAGGTTCATCGCCTGGATCGCGCCGTTGATGTCGCCGCGCTCAAGGCGCTCAACTATGCGGCGCAGGACGATGTTCGAGCGGATGTCGTCGATCGCCTCGATGAACGCGGCGCGCAGCATCGGCTCATAGGTCGAGACAAGCTGTTCGAATCGCTCGCGAGGTGATAGGCGCTTTAGCATGTGGAACTTTCAGGCCACGCAACGCAGTGTTGCTGGCTAGGGTCAGGACCCATTAATTTGTTGAGTTGATCTCTGTTGGGTGATTCAAGGTGGCAGGAGGTGCCGCCTTGAGTGATTTGCTGATGTTG
>NZ_JAMYMK010000060.1:0-2513 GCF_040318565.1 Mesorhizobium sp. M1142 | reverse complement strand
GTAAGCGGGTAGCTGATGCCGTTCAGCGCTGGTAGTTCCAAGGCATAAGCGCCTCGATATCGCTGTTTGGCCAGCCATTGGCGATACGCTCGAGGGTCTGGGTGAGCCAGGCGTGCGGATCGACCTGGTTCATCTTGGCGGTGGTCAGCAGCGTGGCGATGGTGGCCCATGTCCGTCCGCCGCCGTCGCTGCCAGCGAAGAGGCTGTTCTTTCGGGTAATTGTCTGTGGCCGGATGGCGCGCTCGACGGTGTTGGAGTCGATTTCGATGCGGCCGTCGGTGAGGAAGCGCTCCAGCGCGGCACGCCGGCCGAGCGCATAGCGGATCGCCTCTGCGGGCTTCGATTTTCCCGACAGCTTCGGCAGCTCCTTTTCCCACAGCGCAAAGAGAGCGGCAACGACGGCGGCGGATTTCTCCTGACGCGCAGCTATCCGAAGTACCGGGTCCTGGCCGCGCACGGCCTCCTCGGCGGCCCACAGCGGGGCCATCTGCGCCACCGTCTGCGAGGCAATAACGGAGGAGCCTGCGGCATGCAGTTCGTAGAACTTGCGCCGCACGTGCGACCAGCACGCCGCCAGCGTCACGCCGTCATTGCCCCGATCCGATCGGGCCAGCCGGTTATAGGCGGCGTATCCGTCGACCTGCAGGATGCTGCGATAGCCGTCCAGATGGCGGGCGACACATTCGCCGGCACGGCTGTCTTCGAAGCGGTAGGCGACGATGGGCGGTCCGCTGCCACCGAACGGCCGATCATCGCGGAGATAGGTCCAGAGGTAGGCCGTCTTGGCCTTGCCCGATCCTGGGGCCAGCGTTGGGAGCGTGGTCTCATCGGCAAAGACCCGCTCACCCTGCTTGATGCGGGTCAGTGCGTAATCGGCGAGCGGCTCGAGCTCGAAGCCGACCTTGCCCATCCACTGCGCCATCTGTGACCGGTCGATCTCGACCTGATCGCGGGCATAGATCGCTTCCTGCCGGTAGAGCGGCAGGCCATCGGCGTATTTGGACACGGCGATCTGCGCCAGCAGCGCTTCGGTCGGAATGCCGCTTTGGATGATGCGGGCGGGAGCGGCTGCCTGGATAACGCCGTCCCAGCCCTTGTAGGCATATTTGGGACGACGCGTGACGATCACCCGGAACTTCGCCGGGGTGACATCGAGCCGTTCGGAGACGTCCTCGCCGATCAGGATCTTATCCAGCGCTTCGCAGCCAGCAGGCGTTTCGGGCTCGATGACCACCTCGACCCGTTCGAGATGGGCCGCAAAGCCTTTGCGAGGACGCGGCGCGCGCTTCGCTTTCGAGCCGCCCGCAGACTTCTCCATCTGCGCTTCGATGGCCGCCACGCCGGTTTCGATCTCGTCGAAGATCAGAGCGTACTGTTCCTCGCTCAGCGCGCCGGTTCGCAACCTTTCGGAGCGGCTACCGAAGCGCGCCCGCTCCAGCATCTTCACGACCGCCGTCAGGCGTGCGATCCGCTCATCGGCGCTCTTGTTGACCAGCTCGAGATGGAGGTTGCGCTCCTCGAGAAGGGCGGCCTTTTCGGCCATGGCAATAACCATCGCCTTGAGCGTGTCAACGTCGTCCGGGAGCGCGAGTTCGGGTGCCGACATGGCCAAAATCAGAGCATATTCGCGGGCAATTTTCCCGCTTTTTCAGCTCCCTGATTCATCATGCCGCAGGGTTTTACCCAACCGATTGCGGCCGCCTGACGGTCTCCGTTCGAACCCGTTTCCAGTCCATTCCGTCAACCAGAGCCATGAGCTGAGCATGATTGAGCTGGACCCGGTGGTGGCCGATCCGCGGCCAGCAGAACTTCGCGTCGTCCAGTCGCTTGGCATAAAGACACACGCCGCTGCCGTCCCACCAGACGATCTTGATCCTGTCCGCTCTTTTGGCGCGGAAGACATAAAGCGCGCCGTTGAACGGATCCGAACCGGCATCGCGCACCAGTGCCAGAAGGCCGTCGGGACCTTTTCTAAAATCGACGGGATGACTGGCGACCAACACCTTCACGCCAGCCGGGATCATGCCTGGCGGACCGCCCGGATAATCCTGGCCAAATGATCCTGGCCGACGTCGGCGCCGGCCCGAATGACCACATCGCCCAAACAGATCTCCACTGTCGAAGACGCCGCTTGGGTGACCTCGACAAAGCCAAGCCGATCCGCATCTCGCTGCGGCGTGACCGCACCGCTCTTGATCGCCTTGCTCCGCCAGCCGAACAGCTGGGCTGGCGCCATCCCCGCTTGTCTGGCGATGGCCGACACATTCGCGCCCGGCTTCAGTGTCGCCTCGATCAGCCGCGACTTCGCTTCCGCCGACCAGCGCCGCCGCGGACGCTGCGGGCTTGCCTCCAGCCGGTTCGGGACCGCCTCAAGGACATGGAAACTTCTATCATCAGGCATAGGCGCAGACATAGAAATTGACACTGCAAGCTCCTCGGCTCCTTGCTTCAGTGTCACTATCTCTCGCTCATCACCTCAAGCCGCGCCAGATGGGGTCAGCTTGGCGCTTACG
>NZ_JAMYMK010000059.1:0-3768 GCF_040318565.1 Mesorhizobium sp. M1142 | reverse complement strand
TGCAAGCCAACGATAGGATGGCAAACTGTTCGCGATGTCCTCGCACAGCTGTTCGCGATGTCCCCGGTCCAAACAGGGGGGAGATAACCGGCGCTTTTGCGATCGTCGCCGAAACTGCGGCAGATATTGCATCGCGCGAGGCTTTGCTCGATCGCGCCATGGGGCCGAAGCGCCGGAAAAAGTCGTCGGAAAAGCTGCGGCGCGGCCGCCGGCCTTCGGAGGGCCTGGCCTTTGTCGCGCGCGACGCGTCGGGCACTGTTGCCGGCACGGTACGGCTGTGGGACGTGGTACTGGGCGAAGGCGGCAAGACAGCGTTGCTGCTCGGCCCGCTTGCGGTCGACCCGGCGCTCAAGAATGCCGGCATTGGCTCGGCGCTGATGCACCACGCGATCGCTGAGGCCGCGCGCCTTGGCCATGCGGCGATCCTGTTGGTCGGCGACGCGCCCTACTACAAGCGCTTCGGGTTCTCGGCCGCGAAGACCGGCCCTCTGGCCATGCCGGGACCTTACGAACGGCACCGCTTGCTGGCGCTGGAACTGGTGGAAGGCGCGCTCGACGGCGCGCAAGGCACGCTGAAGGCGGCCGGGCGCAAGCTGAAGGCACAGCGGCTGCCGCTCGCTGCGTGACGGATCAGAAACAAGCCGCCCATTGCACGGCGGCTCGTTTTCATCCCGGACCGGAGTGGATCAGCCGATCAGCTGGCTGAGCGCCATGGCGACGCTCATGTCGCCTTCGACCTTTATCTTGCCGGACATGAAAGCCATGGTCGGGTTGAGATCGCCTGAGATCAGCGAGTCCAAATCGTCGAGCGACAGCTTTATCGTGCAATCGGCCGGCGCATCGGTGGTCGAGACATCGGCGCCGTCGATGACGATGACGCCGTCGCTGCCGGTGTCGAATTTCACGGAGCGATCGAACCCGGCGCTCGCCACGCGCGACTTGATCTTGTCGGCAATCTCCTGAACGCCCATGGCGGTTCTCCTCGTCTCGTTGCGTTTGTCGCACATTGGCACTTCGATCCGCGACACTTCGATCTGGCCGAAGTCGCCGTCTTGCGCATTTCGCGATCACGGTCGCCGGCGCATATAGCTTCGGGTTGACGTTTACGTCAACGCGGCTCCCCGAGATGAAGATGGGGTTTATCGCCGCAGCATCACGCGGGCATGACACCTTGGCGGCCGGCATGTTGCCATGCGATGTTGCCGAGGGTATCAGGCACCACTCCCCCCTTGGATATCGGCGAGCCGCCCGGTGCTTTCCAGAAAAGAACCGCCCAGAAACGAACCGCAAGTCTATGCCCGCCGGTTGCGCGCGGTGCTGATCAGATCTATCCCGCTGCTCGAGGCACGCGGCATTGCCGTGGTCATTCTGGCGGCCCTGGTCGGGATGATGGCGGGTGCGCTGGTCACCGGCATGAGCGGACTGGTGCAGGTCCTGCATGGGCTCATGTTCGGCGTTCAGCCCGGCGGTCGGCTTTCGGCGATGTTTTCGCTGCAAAGGCCGGAGCAGGCGCTGATACCGGCGATCGGCGGCATCCTGCTCGGGCTGACGGTGATCTGGCTGAGAAAGCGAAAATTCCGCACGCCGGTCGATCCGATCGAAGCCAATGCACTTTACGGCGGCCGCATGTCGCTGACCGACACCTTCATCATCGCCGGGCAGACGATGATCTCGAGCGGCTTCGGCGCTTCGGTCGGGCTCGAGGCCGGCTATACGCAGGTGGGTTCGGGCCTGGCGTCGCGGCTGGCGCGCCTATTCAGGCTGCGCCGCAACGATGTCCGCATCCTGGTCGGCTGCGGTGCCGCCGGCGCGATCGCCGCCGCTTTCGACGCGCCGCTGACCGGCGCCTTCTACGGGTTCGAGCTGGTCATCGGCATCTACTCGGTCGCCAATGTCGCGCCGGTGATGGCCGCCGCGATCTCAGCCTCGCTTACCGCCGAGGTGTTCGGCGGCGTGCCGTTTCCGCTGGAACTCGCCGGTTTGCCGCAGCTCACCGTCAGCCAGTATCTGCCGTTCATGCTGCTCGGGCTTCTGGGCGGCGGCGCTTCCATCGCCATCATGCATCTGGTGAGCATGATCGAGCGCGTCTTTGCGCGGCTGTCGATCGACGCCTCGCTGCGCCCAGCCATCGGCGGCGTGATGGTCGGGCTGATGGGGCTGGTCACGCCGCAGGTCCTGTCCAGCGGCCATGGCGCGCTGCACCGCGAATTCGCAATGAATTACGGGCTGGCCGTGGTGGCCAGCGTCTTCGTGCTGAAGCTGGCGGCGTCGGCGATCTCGCTCGGCTCCGGCTTCCGTGGCGGCTTGTTCTTTGCCTCGCTGTTCCTCGGCGCGCTGCTCGGCAAGATGTTTGCCGGCGCTATGGCATTCGTCTCGCCGGCGACCGGCATCGACCCGGCCGTCGCCGCGGTCGTCGGCATGACCTCGCTCGCCGTAGGCGTCGTCGGCGGCCCGTTGACGATGACCTTCCTGGCGCTGGAATCGACCCGTGACCTGACGCTGACCGGCGTGGTGCTGGCCGCCTCGCTCATGGCGGCGATCCTGGTGCGCGAAACTTTCGGCTATTCCTTCTCGACATGGCGTTTTCACCTGCGCGGCGAAACCATCCGCAGCGCGCATGATGTCGGCTGGATGCGCAGCCTGACTGTCGGCTCGATGATGCGAAAGGATGTCCGCACCATCGACGCCTCGACGACGCTTGCGGAATTCCGCAAGCAGGTGCCGCTCGGTGCCTCGCAGCGCGTCATCGCGGTCGACGCCGACCTGCATTATGTCGGCGTGCTGATCGTCGCCGAATTGCACAGCCATTTGTCGGATGACGAGATGCCGGTGCTGTCCTTCGTCAAGTTCAAGGACGCGGTGCTGGTGCCGAGCATGAACGTGCAATCGGCCGCCGAGACTTTTCAGCGCGCCGGCGCCGAGGAATTGGCGGTGGTCGAGGATTTCACCGACCGCAAGGTGGTCGGGCTGCTGACCGAAGGCCATCTGATGCGGCGCTATGCCGAAGAACTCGACAAGGCGCGGCGCGATCTGTCGGGCGAGGGGTAGCGCACGTGACAGGCCAAGTCTTGGTCATCGATGGTAGTGAGACGGTTGTCCCGGTTTTCCCCCTAAAGACGCGGCATCAACGCTGCCTCGACAAGGTCGGCCTTCCATGCTTCGGGTTCGCCGGTAATCATCGAAGGAGAGCATCAAGGTGAACGAAAACACCAAAAGTCCAAGGCCGCTTTCGGAAATTGTCAGCTATCACGCGCACATCTACTATGACGGGCAGGCCGAGCGGCAGCATGCCGAATGGCTGCGCCTGCGCATCGGCGAGCGTTTCCGCGTGCGCCTGGGCAATTGGCGCGACGAGCCGGTCGGCCCGCATCAGCAGGCCATGTACCAGGTCTCCTTCGCCACCGGGATTTTCGCTACGCTGGTCCCATGGCTGATGCTGAACCATGGCGGCCTGAGCATCCTCATCCACCCCAACACCACCAACCCCAAGCGCGACCATCTGGTCGACCCGATCTGGATAGGGCGGCCGTTGGGGGTGAAGGGCGAGGTGCTTGGCGAGGAGGATGAGGCGGAGGAGGCGCTGGAGGTGAATACGCAGCCGACGTTGGGGGTGTAGCAGGGCAATCGCGTAGGGCAACCAAGGTCTTCGCTCTACGAGTACCCCCACCCCTAACCCCTCCCCACTGTTTGGACCGGGGACATCGCGAACAGCTGTGCGAGGACATCGCGAACAGTTTGCCATCCTATCGTTGGCTTACATTGAGGTCG
>NZ_JAMYMK010000058.1:0-4391 GCF_040318565.1 Mesorhizobium sp. M1142 | reverse complement strand
GAACCCCCCAGCGCAAAGCGCGCCAAACTGTTCGCGATGTCCTCGCACACCTGTTCGCGATGTCCCCGGTCCAAACACCCCCTTGTGGGGGAGATGTCCGGCAGGACAGAGGGGGGCGCCGTAGAGCGCGGCACCGAAGACTTGGCTCTCCTATCGGCGTTATGCCATGACCCGCGCTGTCATCCTCCTTCGCCGCCGTCTCGTCGGCAGCATCTTCGTGCTGCTGATTGTCGTCATCGGCACCTTCCTGTTACTCGAAGCCGCTCCCGGCGACGCGGTCGATGCCTACATCGTCTCGACCGGCGGCGACGCCGGGATGATCGAGCTGTTGCGTCACCGCTGGGGTCTCGACCAGACGGAACTGACGCGGCTCGCCAATTATCTTTGGGCGCTGCTGCATCTCGATCTCGGCCAATCGGTCACCTTTTCGCGGCCGATCCGCGACGTCATCCTCGAGCGCCTGCCCAACACGCTGCTGTTGATGGGCAGCGCCACCGCGCTCTCCTTCGGTCTCGGCTCGGCACTCGGCATCTATGCCGGCGCCAGGCCCGGCAGTTTTCGCGATCGCTTTCTGTCCATCGGTTCGCTGGCGCTCTATGCCGTGCCGGGCTTCTGGCTTGGGCTGGTGCTGATCATCGTCTTTGCCGTCGACCTGCGATGGTTTCCGATCGGCGGGATCGAGAGTATCGCCTCGGCCCGGACCGGCCTCGATCGCGCCGCCGATATCGCCCGCCATCTCGTCCTGCCGGTTTCGGCGCTCGGCTTCATCTATCTCGCGCTCTATCTGCGCATGATGCGCGCCGGCATGGCCGAGGTCTGGCGACAGGATTTTGTGCTGGCCGCCCGCGCCAGAGGACTTTCCCGCCGTCGCATCGTGCTCGCTCACGTCGCCCGCAATGCGCTGTTGCCGCTGGTCACCATGCTTGGCCTGCAGTCCGCGCAGATGTTGGGCGGCAGCGTCGTTATCGAAAGCGTCTTTTCCGTGCCAGGCCTTGGCCGGCTGGCGCAGGAAGCGGTGGCGGCACGCGACACGCCGTTGCTGCTCGGCATCATTCTCATCAGTGCCGTCCTGGTCGTCATCATCAACCTTCTCGTCGACATCGCCTACGCCGTCCTCGATCCGCGCGTCGGGGCCAGTGAGGCCGGCGCGTGAGCCCGCTTCGCCGCTTTCTTCGCACGCCGGAAGCGATCGCCGGCGCGGTCATCCTGACGGCGCTGTCTGCCGTGGCGCTTGCCGCACCTTTGTTCTTTCCGAGCGATCCGCAGGCCATTGCCGGGCCGGCATTGCTGTCGCCGTTCCAGGACTGGTCGCTGCCACTCGGCACCGACCGCCTCGGCCGTGACGTGCTGGCCGAGCTTTTCCACGGCGCCCGCACCTCGCTGGCGGTCGGCCTGGCAGCAGCAGCCACCGCGCTTGCCGTCGGCGCCGTAATCGGCACGTTGGCCGGTTTTGCCGGCGGCCTTGTCGACGAGGTACTGATGCGCATCACCGACGCTTTCCAGACCGTCCCAGCCTTCCTGCTGGCTTTGGCTTTCGTCAGCATCGTCGGGCCGTCGCTCGGCGTCGTGGTCGCTGCGATCGCGCTGGGCGCCTGGACCGGACCGGCACGCGTGGCGCGGGCCGAAGTGCTGTCGATCCGCGAGCGCGATTTTGTTGCCGGCGCCCGCGTCATCGGCATGCATCCGCTGGAGATCGCCTTTCGCGAGGTGCTGCCCAACGCGCTGCCGCCCGTCCTGGCGTTGTCGTCGGTGATCGTCGCCGCGGCTATTCTCACCGAAGCGGCATTGTCTTTTCTCGGCCTCGGCGACCCCAACCGCGTGACCTGGGGCGGCATGATCGCCGAAGGCCGCGCCGTGCTGCGCACCGCGCCCTTCCTGTCGATCATTCCGGGTGTAGCACTCGTGCTGACCGTGCTCGGCGTCTATCTCGCCGGCGAAGGCGTCGTCGAGACCGCGGCGGTGAGAAAGAGCCTGTCGTGACGGCGCTTGCTTCGATCCGCAATCTAACGGTGACCTATCGCCGCGACGGCGCCGAGGTGGCTGCGCTGAAACATATCAGCTTCGATGTCGCCGCTGGCGAGCGCCTCGCCATCATCGGCGAGAGCGGCTCGGGCAAGAGCACGTTGGCGCTGGCGATTGCCGGGCTGCTGCCGGCCACTGCCAAGATCGAAGGCCATATCGATTGGCTCTTGCGCCCGCCGCCAATGTTTGGTGCCAAGGCACCCCCCTCTATCCTGCCGGACATCTCCCCCTCAAGGGGGGAGATTGCGCTTTCATCTCTGCCTTCGCCAATCACTGAAGCTGGCCGAAAGGAACCGGCTGCGGAACTGCCGATCTCCCCCCTTGAGGGGGAGATGTCCGGCAGGACAGAGGGGGGCGCGACGGAACGCCGGCCTAAGTTCGTTCCCCCCGGAGGCCGTGATATCGGCTTCGTTTTCCAGGACCCATCCGCCAGTCTCGATCCGGTCATGCCAATCGGCAAGCAGATCGCGGAAGTCGCGCGCACGCATCTCGGACTTGACTGGCGACACGCCTATGCCAGAGCAAAAGCCTTGCTCGAACGCGTCCGTCTGCCCGACCCCGATGCCGCTCTGCGCGCCTTTCCACATCAGCTCTCCGGCGGCCAGAAGCAGCGCGTGGCGATCGCCGCCGCGATCGCGGCCGGGCCGAAACTGCTGATCGCCGACGAGGCGACCAGTGCCCTGGACACCATCGTGCAGGCCGAAATCGTCGGGCTGATCCGGCGACTCGTGACCGAGGACGGCATGACGCTGCTGTTCATCAGCCACGACATCGGGCTGGCCGCTGAGCTTGGAGAGCGCATCGCCGTGTTCCGGCATGGCGAGCTGCTCGAGCTCGGTGCGACGGCGCAGGTGGTCAGTGCGCCGCGTCACGCGTACACAAGGGCGCTGCTCGACGCCGATCTCGGCCTAGACGCCGAGCCGCTGCTGCAGCGAACATGACCAGTCCGCTGCTCGCCGTTTCCGGCCTGACCAAACGATACAGTAGCGGCGGCAAGATCATCGCCGCGGCCGACGATGTTTCCTTCCACATCGAGTATGGCGAGACGCTGGCGCTGGCCGGACCTTCCGGCAGCGGCAAATCGACGATCGCTCGGCTCATACTGCGGCTCATCGAAGCCGATGCTGGCCGAATCGAATTTGAAGGCAGTGATTTCCTGTCGTTGAACGGCGCTGCGTTGCGCGACCGGCGCGCTCGTCTGCAGACGGTGTTTCAGGATCCGCTCGCCGCCTTGAACCCACGCGCCACGGTGGCACGTGTGCTCGACGACCCCTTGCGCATCCATCACATCGCCTCTCGCGCCGAACGCCCGCGCCGTATCGTCGCTCTGCTGGAACGCGTCGGCCTCAGCGCCGGTCTCGCCGGCCGCGCCATTCACGAAATCTCCGGCGGTCAGCGCCAGCGCGTTGCAATCGCCCGCGCCATCGCCACGAAACCGTCGCTGGTCGTGCTCGACGAGGCGGTGTCGGCGCTCGACGTTTCGGTGCGCGCGCAGATCCTGCGGCTGCTGCTCGACCTTCAACGCGAGGAGCGCATCGCCTATCTCTTCATTTCGCACGATCTCGGCGTCGTCCGTGCCATCGCCCACCGCATCGCCATTCTGGACGGCGGGCGGATTGCCGAGAGCGGCGATGCCCGCACCGTCATCGACGCGCCGCAATCCGCGATCGGCAAGGCGCTGGTGGCGGCAGCGCCAAGACTGTCGAGGATCGAACGGGACGCATCATGACCGACGCCGAAGCCCGAGCCGAAAAACCGTCACGCGAACTCGATTCCGCCTTCCGCAACCGTGCCGATCTCTATCGTCTGTTGCTCGACGAGCTAACCGCGGAAGTTGGCGCGGAAAAGGCTGAGGCGATCATGATCCGCACCATTGAACGGCGAGGCAGGGAGGTTGCGGCGGCGGCCTTCGCCGATTTCGGCCCCAACGACGCACCGGCGATCGGCGAGGCGTTCCTGGCCGTCAGCCCGGATGGCGGTCGCATGTATCCGACCGACGTCGAACGCGGTCCGGACCGCATTGCCTTCAAGGTCAGGCGCTGCCCGCTGAAGGACGCCTGGGTCGAAGCCGGCGTCGACGACGAGAAACTCGCCACGCTCTGCCGCATCGCCGGCGCCTTCGATCGCGGCCTGTTCGAGGCTACCGGGGTACGCTTCGACAATGTCACCTGGACACCGGGCCACGGTTTCGGCTGCTGCCACATCGCTTTGACCAACCGGGATGCCGGTTAGAGCTACAACTCGAGCCATGTCGGCGAAGACGTAGAGTTCCGTTCGGTTGGGCGTAAGCGGGTAGCTGATGCCGTTCAGCGCTGGTAGTTCCAAGGCATAAGCGCCTCGATATCGCTGTTTGGCCAGCCATTGGCGAT
>NZ_JAMYMK010000057.1:0-5151 GCF_040318565.1 Mesorhizobium sp. M1142 | reverse complement strand
CACCGCGCTCGCGCAGCCGCCCCCAATCCGTTGTCCCCACTGCCGCAGAACCCTCTCCGCTAAAAATCTGCCAAAGTAGTGCTAGGCCGTAGACTCATTAGCGCGCAGCCACAGCCGCATTGAGGCGAGCTGGACCATGGCGAGGAAGTTGGCGGCAAGCTTGTCGTAGCGGGTTGCGATGCGGCGGAAGGCTTGAGCTTGGAGAAGAAGCGTTCGATCAGGTTGCGCTCTCGGTAAAGGCGCTTGCTGAAGCAGGGCTTCCAACGTCGGTTGCTCTTCGGCGGGATGTTGGGCGTGGCCCCCTGGTCCTGGATCAGCTCGCGGATGCGGTCTGCATCATAGGCCTTGTCGGCCAGCACAATGGTGCGCGGGCCGAGATGGGAGAGGAGCGTGTCGGCGATCTGCCCGTCATGCGCTTGGCCTGCCGTCAGGCCGACCCGGATCGGGAGGCCATGCCGTCGACGACGACCGTGGATTTTGGTCGTGAGCCCGCCGCGTGATACGTTCTGGGCGACGCTGTCTACTGGGCGGACAGCAGCCTTCGCGGATGCTGGAAGCTCGCGAGCAGCCCTATGTCTTGGCGGTTCGAGGCGCTCACTTCATGCGCCGTGGAGGGGATCGTCTGTTTGAGGAACCTCGCCCGAGGAACTGGCCGGCGAGTTCGAGCCCGACGACTGGGTCTGTCATGCGGCAGGTGAAGGCGCCAAAGGCCCTCGGCTCTACGACGGGGCACGCATCCGCCGCCCTTGGACGTCAAGGCGGCTTCGAGCATTGGCTTCTCGTCCGCCGCAAGCGATCGACATCCGGAGAAAAAGCCTACTACCTGGTCTTCGCCCCGCGGCCCGGTTCCTCCTTGGCCGAATTGGCGGCAGTGGCCGGCCTGTGCTGGGCGATCGAGGAGTGTTTTGAGGGCGCCAAGGATGATCTCGGACTTGATCATTGCGAGGCTCAGTCCTGGCACGGATGGCATCGCCATATGAGCCTGTGCATGGCCGCCCTGGCATTCCTCTCGAAGCTATCGGCTGATCTTCGCCGCAGCGCATGGAGCAAACCGAACGAAACGAGTCCAAAGGAGCCAATCGCCGCCTGATCCGGATGGCTGCGCTCGTCCCGAGCGTCCCCGAGATCCGCTATCTCCTCGCCCGGATCCTCATCTTCCCACCGACACAAAAGCCCTTCATCATCGCCTGGTCGTTATGGCGACGACGACATCAGGCTGCGGCCACCATCTGTCACTACAAACGGCATCGGCATCTGCAACTGTAGTACTAGATCGGCCATGCGTCTGGACCTACCCACCGGGGTGTACCGCAATTTTTTCAAATTGATTCAGAATAATTTGCTCCTCGTAAGCCACGATCGCAACATACCTGGGATCAAGTAAGTCAAAAATCTCTCTGAGTGCGTTGTCAGTGCAGTAGCAGTCATCGTTTCTGCTGGTGAGACGCAATAGATAAAGGAGAGTGTCATGGCAAATGTCCTTAAGAGTTTCGCCACGGCTTTGGCCAGTGGTGCACTGGTTTTATCTTTATCTTTCCCCTCCAGCGCAGCCGGCGTTGGCGTCGGTGCAGGCGTAGCAATTGGTGGGACCGGCGGCATCAAGGCTGGTCTCGGCGCTTCAATCGGCGGCAGTGGCGGCATCAACGCGGGGGCCGGCGCCTCGATTGGTGGTCGCAGTGGAGTCAATGCCGGTGTAGGCGCTAATATAGGCGGCAGTCGGGGCATTATCGCCGGAGCCGGCGCGAACATTGGCGGCAGGAGTGGCGTCACCGCCGGTGCTGGCGCAAACATAGGTGGCACTAGCGGCGTCACTGCTGGCGCGGGTGCTAACCTAGGCGGCACGAGTGGTGTCGCTGCTGGCGCCGGTGCGAATGTCGGTGGCGCGGGCGGCGCTACAGCGGGCGTAGGCGTCAATGTGGGGGGCACGGGTGGTGTCGGCGTGGGCGCCGGTGTCGGCGTTGGTGGCGGTACCGTTCCCGGCACTCCCGGAACGCCAGGGACACCTGGAACACCAGGGACGCCCAGCACTCCCGGCCTGCCGACCGTGGTCGCCCAGATGTCCAGCAGCCAACTGACGCGCATGAAAAAGCGCTGTGTCGACGTGCTCAGCAGCGAAGGGACGTATGACAGCGATCTGCGTCAGCTTTGCCTGCTGATCGCGCGCCGCTGAGGAGAGTGCTGCGTTAACGGGAGCGTCGAATCGGCCGTGCAGGCTTTGAGGCACTCTCCTGGCCTCGCGGCCGGGCCCGTCACTCGCAAGGTGGCGGGCTTCTCTGCATCAAGGTCGCTGCACTCTATCATCTGTGAGGTCAGCAATCATCGCCCGCCGCGCCGAAAGGTGCGGCGGGCTTTTTTGCGTTTACGGGCCGCGCATCGCTTGGCAAAGGAGCGCAACCAAGCGATCGAGCGCATGATGGGCGTCGAGCGCGAGCCGGGCAAGGCGGCATTCGCCTTGCTGGCGAAGCCCGGTACCGGAAAATATGTCGGTTCAGCCTTCATCAGCTTGGGGCGCGACAGGAAGGAACGGCTGTGGAAACGGGTCCAGGAACATGCCGGCGCGCCGTCGGAGGGTGTCAAGAAGCGACCGGCAACGCAGTGGGTTGAGCCTAGCGTGAAGCTGCGGATCAAGCACCTTCGTGGCGAGCACAAATATATACGCCATGCCTCGCTGCTGGGCTTTGGCGACGATCCGAAGCATCCGGGGAACTAAGGGTCCGCCTGCCAAATCCAGCAAGGCCGGCGGACCCTATCAGCGCATGAAGGGACTTTTTATGCGCAGATACTGACTTTGGGCTGGAGTGTCGTTTTTCAGCTGGCGACCATTCCTATCACCAAAAATGTAATGGAGACCGCGAACACCGGTGCAAGCAACCAGCGGGCTTGGTGGACACTATCTTCCATGGGCCGTTTCTCCTCCATGAGTTCGCAAGAACGGGACAAGGAATGTCGCGGTTCCGCGCGACACCTTGTTCAGACCATTACGTCTAGAGCTTCAGACTTAGGTCCGGCGGTCTAAGGACCTAAGGCCGGCCGAGGAACGTTCGTTGGTTGGCTCACGTTGTGTGAGCTTGGCGCGATGAAGATTGCGTCCCGGCAAATTCCAACAAGGAGACAGCTATGAGAATGCATCTTTCCACCGCAGCCGCGGGATTTTTGCTGCTGGCCGGCATTGGTGCCGCTGCTGCTCAGGACGTGATCATCGAACCTCAGCAGGAAACCGTCATCAAGGAATACGTGAAGAAGCAGCCGCTCGCATCGGTGAAAATCCCTGGAGTGGAGCTTAATATCGGCTCGCCCCTCCCAGACACCGTCGAGCTTCACGAGGTCCCGAACGTCAAATACCGTTACGTTGTGGTCGACGGCAGAACCGTCCTTGTCGATCCCGGCACACGCAAGATTGTCAAAGTCTACGACTAATCTGATCTTGGGAGCGCTGGCCCGGATGGCGACGGCAAAGCGTCAATAGACCGGGTCAGTCGCTCGACCGTCTCGATAATCGCCTTTGCCAACGCCTCGCCCTCGTGCGCCGGCAACGGGCCGTAGAGGCAGTTCACGGCTTCCTCGCTCGGCAGCACGCCAGCCGGGCAGGTCATCTCGATAGCCATGCGTACGAGCTGCAGGCCGGTTCTTCGCCGTAGATATAATTCTCGTCCATCGTCAGGATACTGGCGCTGCGGTGGCGATCGTCAAGGCGCATCATCGCGCGCGCGATGGCGAGCTGCGCCTCGACTTTGGCGTTTTCCTTCTGCGTCATGTTGTCGGCCGCGATCAGCCACCGAAGCGACCGCATGATCTCCCCGCGCGTCCAGCCGGCCTCTAGCATGCAATCGACGATCGCCTGAAAGCCCGGCTCCATAGCCTCCTGGCAATCGATCTCGCGGTCGGCATACTCGCCATTTCGTCTTGGCGGGCTGATCATTTCGAATTGCTCCTCAGAGATATGCTTCGCCGTCGGCGCGGTGTTCAAAACAGAACCAATGCGATGGCTGCCTCGGCTTCGCGAATCCCCATCCGGCATCCTTGCCGCAATCGGGATGCTCGCACCTATGATGCTGAACGCCCAGACGTGTGACGGGCTCTATTGCACCGGGAAGGCGGATCAGCTCGTCGCTCATGGGGATGCTTTCAAAGCAGCGACCCTTGTGCAGGTGCCGGCAGCGGAACTTTGATCTGTGTGGCCGGCTTCTCCACGATCACGAGAGCGTCGTCAGGCGCCGACCGCTGCAGCCATTTCGCTTCCGACCATGGCGCGGTCAGCCAGGTCTCGGCTTCCTCTCGCGTGGTCAGGATCACCGGCATCGCCTTCTCGTGGATCGGCTCGATTAACGCGTTTGGCTTTGTGGTCATGAAGGCATAAAGCTCATGATCGCCGGGGCCTTCCTTGACCTTGCGGACCCCTTGCCAGCGTGTCCACAGGCCCGCGAAGAAGAACAGCGGCCGGTCCTCGCTGAGGGCGAACCAGAAGTTCCGCTGTATGCCGCCTGTCTCCGGGTCCTTATCGCCTGGGGTAGGGCGGGGCTCGGCAAAGCTCGTCACCGGCACCACGCAGCGGTGCTCGATACCGACATACTGCTGCCAGTGGCCGTATTGAGGGTTGCGGATATTGGTCGTGCCGGAATCGGCATTGCCTTTGACGCGCTCCAAGGGCGTCGGCATTCCCCAACGCAGCTTGGCAAGCTCGCGCGTCCCGTCCTGAGCATTGCGGACGACCGGGCCGAACTGGTTGGGATAGATGTCGATCGACGGCTCAAGGTTGCCCAGGAGATCGCGCAAGGCTCCGGTCCATTGGCGGATCGCCTCTTGGCTGGTGGTGATGTTGTAGAGGTTACACATGTCGTCGCCTCAGTTACGCAGGGCCTGGGGAACGCTCAGCGGCGCGAGATCGAGAGTTCTCTTGTATTCGCCAGTCCGGCGCCAGACACCGCGTGCCTTGCCGTTTTCCCGATCACGCTTAGGATCGAACATGATGCCTCCGAAGTGGTCAAGGAACGCCTGTGCAGACGCCTGGTCGGCGAAGCAGTACAGCCGCCAGTTCTCATATGTCTGATCCGGCCATATCGCCTGCACCTGCCTTGTTATTGGGACCAGCCCTCGCTCTTCGCAGAAATCGCGGATCAGCGAGAAGCTGTGTCCCGTGCATAGATCATCGGG
>NZ_JAMYMK010000056.1:0-5170 GCF_040318565.1 Mesorhizobium sp. M1142 | reverse complement strand
GGGCAAGAGAAGGATTCACGGCAGAAAGCGCAGCGAAATTGTTGGGCATCCCGAAGCGCACATATGAGGGCATAGAGCAAGGTCGAGGTTTCCCCTACCCGTTGCTCCTTCGGGTCGCTATGGAGAGCAAAAGCCCTTCGCCTCCGGCGACGATCGAGGTGCCCCGGCGCTTGGAACAGCAGAAGGCTGGAAGGAGGGCTTAATGGGCCGGCCATTCAAGGATGACAAATATCCCGGAGTCTCGTCGCGCCTAAAAAGCGGTAAGCTCGTCTATCGTTACCGCGGCAAGGGAATACCCGAAATTCGGCTTCCAGGCCGGCCAGGTGATCCAGAATTCGAGGCCGCCTATGAACGGGCAACTCAAGGCCAAGGTCAAAAGGGCGTCATCATCGACTTGCCTGGACGGGCGTTGCCGAAGACTTTCGGTCATGCTGCCCGCCGGCTTGAATCGACGATGGAATGGCTGGACTTCGACCAAGCCACCCAGCACAAGAATGCTCGGCTTATTGAACGCTTCCTTGAGATGAAGGTCGATCCCGCCTATCCGCTCACCTGGCGCGACACGCCGGTCGAGCATCTCGATGCCGACCGTCTGCGTGCGATTATCGAAGGCGTGTTTGGCACCAGACGGACAGTCGCAAAGCATCTGCTGGTAGCGATCAAAAAGCTCCTTTGGGTGGCGATTGACGTTGAGAAGTGGATCAAGCCGCAGGACGATCCTTCGCTGTCAATTCGCGTTCGCATTCCCAAATCGACGGCCAATCCTGGGTGGCCGATGGCCATTCGTGAAAAGTTCGAGTCGCGCCATGCAGTCGGCTCGGCGGCGCGCACCTGCTACGCCCTCGGCTTCTGGCTCGGGAATAGACGCGGCGACATCGCCGCACTGGAATGGGAAGATCTGGTCAGCGAGGAAATCGAACTGTTCGATGGCTCGCTGGTTTTGATCGAGGCCTTCGAGTTTCGGCAGAAAAAGAACCGAAACCGCCACGGCGGCAGGGAAGTGTTTATCCCCATCGTGGACAAGCTGGCGCAGGCTCTGGAGCCGCTAGACCGTTCGAAAGGTGGACCGGTATTGAGGAACGCCTATGGGCGTCCGTTTGCGGAAAAAAGCCTCACCGGCATGATGGCGCACTGGAACAGGCAGGCCGGCATTCCGGAGGGCTACACCCTGCATGGGCTCCGGCGTACCTTCGGCACGTATCTCGCCGAATGCAACATCCAGGCACGCGCCATTATGGAAGCCATGGGACATTCCTCGATGACGGTGACGGACGCGTACGTACGGGAGGCGAACAAGAAGCGGATGGCCGTCGATATCGCCCGCGCGATCAACGAGCGGGAGGCGAAACGCGACGCCATGAAGCAACGGATGCCGCTGCGCGTCATCAAATGAATGGTTTCAATCGGACCGGTGCAGGGCGGCTTATCGGCCGCCCTTTTTTGTTGGGCCCATAATGGGCCCAAAACGTTTTGGGCCGAGGCCACTTTTTCGAAATGAAATCAAACATTTTGGTGGGCCCGGAGGGTATTCAGAAAGCCATAAAAATCAATTGGTAAGAGATCAGTGGGACTTCAGAGCATTCAAATCTTTTCCAATATTTTTCAATGTTGTTGTCCCACTCAGAAGTGCCTCAGTCCACCAAGCCGACGCACTGAACGCCTCACTCGGAAGGGAGGTTTGCGCAAGGTGAAAGGAAGTCGCGTCGGTGTGCAGCCTTCCTGAGAAAGGTCGCGGTAGAGCCAACTGCTGACGCTCAGCGCGAAGACATCAATGTCCTGTTATGGGGCCGTCAGAGGACCGGCCGCTTCTCGCGCCCAGAAAGCGATAGCAGACATGCAATAGGTGGTACAAAAGTCTCTAGCGTGACCCTTTCGAGACATTTGCGTGCGGCATTTGCGTCTCGAAAGCGGTTCTACAGTGCTACCAGCACCAACGACCGTCTGCGGTCGTTCAGAACACGGGTTACCGTCTCTAAACCGGATATTGGACCGGGCAGCCGCCGGAAATTGATCGAATGGAGGTGATCGCCTGTCAGGAGGCGTTCAAAAACGACCTACGACCGCGATCTTCATCGCGGCCGTTTTCATGGTGTCGTTCCCGGCTATGCTGACAAGTTCTTTATGATCGGCAGCTTGCGGATCGTCTTGCCCGTCGCCGCCCGTAGCGCGTTGGCGACGGCCGGGCCGATCGGCGGCACACCGGGCTCGCCAACGCCCGTGGGCGGCTCGTCGGACGGCACAATGTGCACCTCGACGCGCGGCATCTGCTCGATCCTGAGCGGCGTATAGGTGTCGTAGTTCTCTTGGTCTATGACACCGCCCGTCAGGGTCAGCTCCTCCTGGAGGATCGCGCCTAGCCCGAAGCCGATACCGCCCTCCATCTGAGCGCGGATCTGGTCAGGATTTATCGCGGTGCCGCAATCTACCGCGCAGACGACGCGGTCGACTTTGAAATCATTTGCATCGTTGAAGGTGATCTCCACCACCTCGGCGACACAGGTCGAGAGGCTTTCATGCAGGGCCACGCCGCGGAAACGGCCTTCCGGCAGAGGCTTGTCCCAGCCTGCCTTCTCAGCAGCCAATTTCAGCACGCCGGCATGCCGTGGATGGTGACCGAGCATCGACAAGCGGAAATCGACCGGATCACGGTTCGCAGCGGCGGCGAGCTCATCAATCAGGGTTTCCATTGCGTAAGCGGTGTGGGTGGAGCCTACCGAACGCCACCACAGCACTGGGATGTTCACGTCCGTCGTGGTCAGCTCGACCTTCAGGTTCGGGATCGCATAGGGCAGGTTGGTGGCGCCCTCCACGGAGGTCGGATCGATGCCGTTCTCGATCATCGCCGCAAAGGGCGAACCGCCCGCGATCGATTGGCCCACGATGTGGTCATGGAGAGCGACGACATTGCCTTCCTTGTCGAGCCCCGCCTTGACTGCGTGCACATAGACCGGCCGGTACCGCCCACCCCGCATGTCGTTCTCGCGGGTCCACTGCACCTTCACTGGCTTGCCGGGTCCCAGTGCACGCGCTGTGGAAACAGCTTCGATAATGAGATCTGCGTCCGAGACCGCTCGGCGGCCGAAGCTGCCGCCGGTCTTCATCACGTGCAGCCTCACCTTGTCCGGCGTGGTGCCGCCTACTTGAGCGGCAGCCGCTTGATAAAGATCGGGCATCTGGTGTCCGCCCCAGACGTCGATGGTGCCGTCTTCGTTGATTCGGGCGGCCGCGTTGAGTGGCTCGATCGAAGCATGGACAAGATAGGGGAATTCGTAGTGCCCTTGGATGACTTTCTCAGCACTGGCCAACGCTGCGGGAGTGTTACCGTCGTCGCGCGCGGTGGCCGCGCCCGGATCGTCTGCTGCCTTAGTGTATTCGGCCATGATCTCGGCCGTGCCGCGCCTTTCGGCCTTGTCTTCGTTCCAGGTCACCTCCACGAGATCGCGGCCCTTGAGCGCCGTCCACATGTCCCTGCCGACCACGGCAATGCCGCGCGGCGTCTGGACGACATCGACAATGCCGTCGAGTGCCTTGGCCTTGGAGGCGTCGAAGCTCTCGATCTCAGCGCCGAATTTCGGCGGATGGATCATAACGGCCGTATTGAGTCCATCCATCTTGAGGTCGATCGTGTAGGTCTGCGCGCCATTGGTCTTGCCGGCGGAATCGTAGCGCTTGAGGCTGTCCGATCCGATCTGGGCCCACTTGTCGCGCGGCTTTAGCGGCACGTCGTCGGGAACCGGCATTCCCGCTGCGGCTTCAGCCAGGTCACCGAAGCGCGCCTGCATCCCTGAGGCGTGCGACACGACCCCGGAAGCGACTGTGATCTCGCCGGCTGGCACGTCCCACCGCTGCGCCGCGGCCGCCACCAGCATGGCCCGTGCGGCAGCACCCGCCTCGCGGTAGCGCTCCCACGACGAGCTCATCGACGTGGAGCCACCGGTTCCCTGCGCGGCCCCTCCCCAGGCGAGATTGCCGTAGAGCGCGGTATTGCCATATCCGCCGACCACGTGGACCTGCGCCCAGGCGCCGTCGAGCTCTTCCATAACCAGGGTGGCGATGCCGAAATAGGAGCCTTGTCCCATCTCGAACTGCGACGAGTGGACGACGATTCGGTTCTCCGGTGTGATCTCGACATAGGTCTGGAAGGGGTTCGCCTGGACCGTTGCAGGCGTCGTTTGTGCGTTGGTGGGCGCGGCCATCATTAGCCGGTAGCCCACGGCGAGGCCCGCGGTGGTGACGGCCGTGCCGAGGAGGAACTGGCGGCGCGTAGGCCCCACGGCATTATGCTTCGGGAGAAACTGCAACATGCCTCAAGTCTCCAGCCGGTTGGCGGTCTCGTGGATGGCCGCGCGGATGCGATGATAGGTGGCGCAGCGGCAGAGATTGCCGCTCATCGCCGAATCAATATCATCGTCCGTCGGCTTCGGCGTCTCTGTCAGGAGGGCCACGGCCGACATGATCTGGCCAGACTGGCAATAGCCGCATTGAGGTACGTCGAACTCGGCCCACACGGCCTGGACCGTTTCGCCGATCTTGCCCGACACGCCCTCAATGGTGGTGATCGAGGCTCCTTCGATGTCGCCGACTGCGGTCTGGCACGAGCGCGTCGGCATGCCGTTAACGTGAACCGTGCAAGCGCCGCACTGGGCAAGGCCGCAACCGAATTTCGTTCCTGTGAGTCCGATGCCGTCACGGATCGCCCAGAGCAGCGGCATCTCTGGATCGACGTCGAGTGTTCGCGCCTCGCCATTGAGGGTAAAAGCGACCATGGTTTGCTCTCCTTGTCCTGAGCTGGCTATCTCGTTGCGCCTCCGCCCGGCTAGGAACCGGATTCTTATTGCTGAGGCATAGCGACCACAGACTAGGATCGCGCAGCTCGAGCAACAAGCCGCTAGCTGGCAATCGCGAGATCGTGAAGTGGCTCGTGTCGAAAGGCTGGAGGCAACTGAATGTCATTTTTGGGCCGACCGGCCGGTCAGTTTCCGGCTCGATGACCTGGTTGGCAGTCATTCCGCTTCTAAGCCGAAACCCCAGACATGAACTGTAGCAGCATCATAAAAGACGACATCAAGCGGCGATTTTTCGTTGGGGGTGACGTTGCCCCCAGTTTCTATCCAGTTTTGAGTTCGTTTCCGGCGTGGGTTGTGCCCTGCTGGGCGGGTGAAGCGACGGG
>NZ_JAMYMK010000055.1:0-5488 GCF_040318565.1 Mesorhizobium sp. M1142 | reverse complement strand
AAGCTCCTCGGCTCCTTGCTTCAGTGTCACTATCTCTCGCTCATCACCTCAAGCCGCGCCAGATGGGGTCAGCTTGGCGCTTACGAAATGATTGCGAATGTGGTCGTTAAAGTAGCGGCCCTTCGCGAACGCGGCTTTGAATGCCGCAAAGGTCTCCGGCGGTACTCCCTCAAACTCGTACCGCTTGCCGCTGGCGACGAACCACACGGAAAGGACCTTGCGCTCCGGATCGTATTCCGTTTTGCGAATCGAGGTAGAGGGCATAAAGATCAACGAGCGGAAAAGCCGTCGTGTTCCCAAGAAGCCAGCCGCCAACAGCTTTGCGACCGTAGCTCTAGCTAGAACGCCGTTTGTGTCTCAGAGGCGCGACAACGCAAGTTCACCGGCCCGGCCAAGCGCCGACTATTTGACAAGCGCGCAAATGGCATATGCTGTCAGCGTCCAACCTGTTGGGGACGTAGTGGCTACATGCGCTTGTGCTACCCACCCCGGAGCTGGGGAAGTAACCGGCAAGCTCCTAGAAATTAGAGCATTTGAATTTGACGCGCTGGCATCGCCACCTATTACGACTTTTGGCTTGGGACACCAAGCCTGTGCGGACTTGTCTGGGCTTGTATCACTGGCACTTGCATAGTGGGTGATTTCCCAACCGCTGACGCCGTCCTTCCCCGCTGGACCCTCAGCCCCCATTGCACCTTTAGGACCCTGCTTGCCGGGCAGACCTGGTGGACCGGCAGGCCCTTGGGGCCCTGGGGGGGCCCGCCGTTGCGCAACCTGCAAGCAACGCGACACATGCTAGAGTGGTAATAATTCTCATGACCACCTCCCCGGTTTCCCGGTGAGTTTGACGACAAAAACATTCGCCAAATCGCGCGAATGTATCACCACGCGATTGTCGTGGATAGGAACGCGATCGGCGGCGAACGGAACGTCGTATATGCGCCGTGACGACGGGCAGCCAGCAATCGTGGCGGAGAGTGTTGACGCGCTTCGCGATCAGCCGGCGTAGTGAGCGCATGATCTCCCCACGCATCCAGCCGGCCTCCCCGATGAAGGTCGACGGCAAGATCGGTTGGAGCACCGTAAGCGTGAAGCTCACCCCATCTGGCGCGGCTTGATATGGCTTTTGACCGCATCAAAACCCCGCATCGCGCGGGGTTTTTTCGTAACGGCGCCAAGGCGCGATGGAAAGCGAAAGTAGCGTGGATCTCGGCTTGAGTGTCTATTCCAGACGGAATTCGACAGCGTGCGCTTCAGCATCGGTAATGAGGCCACCGTCGACGGCGGCTTCGAATGCTTTGGCAAAATACTGATCATCGGAAGTCTGGTGATTCTGGCCCGAAAGATCGATCGGATACGCGCCGATCACCCTGCCCGTGATTTTCTCGACTACCGTCACGGTCCGCTGCATTGGTTGTTTCTCCAATTAAAAGGAACCTATAGCACAGAGAATAGGAACATCCACGACACCCGCTCGCGAGCGGCTTCGAAACATTCGAACTACACCACCCGATGGGACGATCTTCAAGGCGCAATTCCGACAACCGCCTGAAGCATCCGCAAGGCGACCAAGCTATGCTGCTTTCGGCATCCGCGACGTGAATGTCGCTCTGGTAATCGCAATCGTCGTGCCAGTATTGCCCGTGACGGTGTCAATGCGTGCTTCAAGCTGTTTGACAAGTGCCTCCACGATCGCTGTCCCCAATCCGGCATTTGGGACGTCGCCAGCGGCTTTGCCCCAGCCATTGTCCGATACGGTCAACTTCCAATCCTCAGCGTCGGTCTCATAGGTCACCAAAATAAGCGCATCGGCCTTTTCCATGGGGAACGCATGCTTGATGGCGTTGAGAACGAGTTCGGTCACGATCAGGCCAAGGCTCACGGCCTTCTGGGAGTCTATTCTTCCATTTTCCGCCGTAACCTTGACGGCAATAGCCTGTGCTTCCCCGACCATCGAAGTGGCCAAACCGCTGCAAAGTTTCGACAGGTAAGAACCAACCTCGATTTCGTCGGCACCGGTCGAGGCATGGAGATGCCGCTGCACTTCGGCCACGGACAGCACGCGTTGATGGGCATCTTTCAGGTGCTGCCGCGTTTCATCCGACGTGACGGACCGAGCCTTCAGCAGCAGAATGCTGGCGATGATCTGCAAGCTATTGGCAACCCGGTGTTCCATTTCGCGCAGCAGCACATCCTTCTGCCGCAGCAGGTCTTCGGTGCGGCCGAGGAGCTCTTCCTTTTCCCTTTCGATAGCGCGGCGCGCCGTGATGTCATTGAAGGCGAGCAGGATGGTCGCGGCCGAACTGTGGTCGTAGAGGACCTTTCGCGCGTTGAGCAGCATCGTGCGCCGACCGATATTCGGGAAATCATGCTCGACCTCGAAGCCGTCCATGGCGGTCTTCTCGGGAATGATCGTCTCCAGGAGCAGGTGAAGTGCTGGAATGTCCCACTGGCCGTCGCCCAGTGCGTAGAGCAACGAGCCGTGCGTCTGCTCGGGGTCGACTTTGAAGGTCTGATAGAAGGAGCAGTTGGCCGCCAGCACGCGAAAGCTCTCGTCGAGCACGAGGAAGGGTTCGACGATCGTATTGACGATGGCCTGCGCCAGCGTCTGCGCGTCTTCGATATTTGCAATGGGGTGGAACAAAGGCTTCCAGGCCGATCCAGGGGTTCTTTCCCCTTGATTTTCTTTCTATCGGGTCGCCAGGCATCTGTCGCGAATTGAATCGGCCTGACACCACACAGCGCGCGGCCGGTCCACATGGGCATTTTTAATCAATGGCCTTGGAACGCCCAAGACGCTAACACCGGCTCGATGAGCCCCAGCACGCTTCAAGCATTCGATCTCCCGGAAACCACTCTCGAACTCGATGATGATGCGCTCTTGGATATCGTGCAGCGGCAGACGGTACGCTATTTCTGGGAAGGCGCGCATCCGGTCAGCGGTCTTGCCCGCGACCGGCAAAAGACCACAGGCGATCCCGCCAACGATCTCGTGGCGATCGGGGGGTCCGGTTTTGGTATTGCGGCCATCATCGTTGCGGTCGAACGCGGATGGATCGACCGCGTCGCAGCTTTATCGCACTTGCATGGCATGCTCGATTTCCTGGAAAACTCCCCGCGCTATCACGGCGTTCTTCCGCATTTTATGAATGGGCGCACTGGTGCGACTATTCCATTCCGCCGCAAGGACGACGGCGCTGATCTGGTCGAGACCACCTTCCTGTTTCAGGGTCTGATTTGCGCCCGCGAGTATTTCGTCAGGGCGGCAACCGAAGAAGTGCGCCTCCGCCATCGCGTGGACGCGCTGCTGTTAGAGGCCGAATGGAACTGGTTTGCACGCGGGACCCGGCAACTCATGTGGCACTGGAGCCCGAACTTTGGCTGGGCGATGGGCAGCCCGATCAAGGGTTGGAACGAATGCCTGCTCACTTTCGTGCTGGCGGCGGGATCGGCACGCCACCCCATTGATCCGGAGCTCTATCACGAAGGTTTTGCTGGTGGTCCCGGGTTTCTGAACGGGCGCGACCATGATGGGATCGTGCTGCCGTTGGGAATGAATTCTGGTGGTCCGCTCTTCTTTTCGCATTATTCTTTCTGCGGGCTCGATCCGCGAAACCTGAGTGACCGGTACGCCGACTACTGGCAGCAGAACCTCCGCCATACGCAGATCAATTATCGGCATTGCGTCCGCAACCCCCATGGCCATTCGGGATACGGCCCTGACTGCTGGGGTCTGACCGCGAGCCATGGGCCGCGAGGATACATCGCGAGTGCACCTGACAGGGACTTTGGCGTAATCACCCCGTCCGCTGCCCTGTCGAGTTTCCCTTATGCTCCCGGGGAAGCGATGCGCGCACTGCGCGGTTTCCTGACCAAGCCTCGAAACCGCATATGGGGCCGCTTCGGCTTTGTCGACGCGTTTTGCGAACCTCGCAACTGGTACTCCCGGACATATCTGGCGATCAATCAGGGGCCAATCATCGCAATGATCGAGAACCATCGTACAGGGCTTTTGTGGAGGCTGTTCATGGGCGCGCCGGAAGTACGCAGGGGCTTGGCGAGACTGGGCTTCACCAGCCAGCACCTCGACACATCAACGTCTGGCCAGGGGCCACGAGCTGCCGCGGGTATGGTTCCACTGGGTTGCACTTAGCGCCGCAGGGTGGTTTTGTCCCTGAGTGATCTGCTGGCAGGTCGGAGCAGTTCGCGAAGCGCGTCCCGCCGCGTCCTAGCTACTGCTCAGGATCGCGAAATGTCAGCGACTTGGTCTCGAGAAAGTCTAACTGCGGGCTCGAAGCGCTGTCACGTATTCCCGAAAACGATAGAATAGATAGCGGCACCAATAAATAACGCAGTCGACATTCTCATGAATAGCTGAAATGAAAAATACTCTCTCATCGCGGCCTCCCTTGTTTCTTATTAATTTTTCTCGGCCAAGATTTGACCATATCACATGAGGATACGATCTGGTAATTTATATTGGCGTCACGACGAAGATGATCAAATCAACGTCTGCGAGGAGTGCGTCGGCCCAGCATGTCAAAAGCGCGTGTCAAAACCATCCGTCTTCCCCTTAATTCCTGGTGAATCAGGCTGACGCGCTCCTCAGGAGGCCGCATAGGGAGGATTTGATGGCAGATCTAGGCACTGATCTAGCCCGCCGTGCCACCGGGTGCAGCGGATTTTTGCGTTATGAATCTCTCATCGCCCCGCAAATAACCGAAACCAAGCGGTCGCGCGCACTTTTGTGGAGCGCGCCTTTTGGGCGCCAGGCAAGGAAGTCGTCCACACTCATCCAGTCCACCGGATCTGAACCGGCTTGGGGTAGCTTGAATTCTACATAGAGATGCAATCCCCCGGCACGAAGACGACCCGCCACGTTCCGTTGGCATCGGCGGCAAGAGTGCAGGTGAGAGAGGTCATGGCAGAAACTCCTTCGGTACGAGCTTGCCAGACTGTCCGGGAAATTCCATCGCAACAAGTAAGTATTGACGCGCCGAGAGGTGCGGCGAATTGGGTTCGCCGTGGCTTGGCTTGATTCCGGCGGGCTGATCAGGCCTGGCCGAACTGGAATGCGGTCAGATCGTCATGGTCTCACAACGCTCCCTCGATCACCATGCCGGCGCGGATGCCATCAGCACCAATAGGATGACGGGCCAGCGCGATCGACCAGCCTTGGCGCGCTGTTCAGCCCGGCCCATGCCGGACAGCACGGCGACCAATGCCACCAGCTACACCACGGCGCGGGACTCGCGCTTTCGCCCTCTTCGGGAGAGATGCAATGTCGGTCCAAGGCACCGCTCGTCCTGCCGACCTCGCCATGTTGACCAAAGCACTTGATGGCGCTGCCGTGGGCAAAACTCTTGAAAAACATCCGCAACTGGAACTGTACACGCCTACATTGCTAGCACTACTTTGGCAGTTTTTTAGTTCTGGGAGCGTTTTGAGGATTCCCAAGAGCGGTTTTGCGTGATTCATGAGAGGTCGG
>NZ_JAMYMK010000054.1:0-6176 GCF_040318565.1 Mesorhizobium sp. M1142 | reverse complement strand
TAGGGCGACAGAACCCGCACCACCGCCATGGCGTTGCCCGTGGCCTCGACGACAACCTCATCCGTCCGTCGCAAACTGCGGCCGAACCCTTCCAGTCCCGAGCGGGTCATGTCGACCCGTCCGTGATGGCGCAGCCGGCCGTCTTCCCAAACCACCACCTCCGCAAAGGTGCGGTGGATGTCCATTCCAATCACACGTCTCATCGGCTCCCTCTCCTCAAACAGTCGGGAGCCGGCGGGCGACGCGACACCTACGGATCCGCGCTCTCGGCGCAACCGGCCAGGTCGCAGGGGCGGCCAGCTACTAACGCGAGCTCGCAGCTCATCGAATACATCGGCCTGCCCGCACTTGGCGTGCTCCCGGTGCCCCTGTCCCGGATGGTCGCACCATACGCCGAAAATCGCTCATCTCCAGCGGGGATCGGATGGCACCGTCATGATCATACCGGTTACCAACCCGATCGAGCGCCTCAACGGCGAGATCAAGCGGCGCACCGAGGTCATCGGCATCTTCCCAAATGATGACGCCATCGTCCGCCTGGTTGGCGCGATCTTGCTCGAACAGAACGACGAATGGGCCGTGCAGCGCGCCAGATACATGACGCTCGTGTGGAGGCCACAACGGCTTCCTGAGGCGGATCACGTCTCAAAACAGGCTGGTGGCCTTCGCCTCTGTCGCTTGTGCGGTCTGTTGCCTCTCGCTGGCCCTTACATCGTCGGTCGCTGTGGCGGCGATTTCGCTGGCACTGGGCGGAGCGGGTTGGCTCATCACCTGGGCGGGCATTGACGTGTCGGTGCAGCTGGCAAGCCCAAGGTGGGTTGTTGGCCGCACGCTCTCTATCTACTACGCCTTGAGCGCCGGCGGTATGGCTGCGGGCAGCTGGATCTGGGGTTCTGTCGCACAGGAGTACTCTCTGACATGGGCTTTGGAAGGCGCCGCAATAGCCCTGGTGCTGGTCGCAGCTGCGGGAATAGTGTTGCCGGTGCGGCCTTGGGAAGAGACCGATCAAGAAAGTTCCGGTTTTCAACCGCCGGGACTGGCGCTCGATCTGAAACGAAGGAGACACCGTTATCTATCTAAACATCCGGCAGTGGCGCCCGCGACGGGATCAGCGCGCCGGCGGCAGATGCGCGATCTGCGCGCCGAGCTCATAGTATCCCTCTCTGATGGCCCGGAACGGGGCGTTCTGCGCCGGGGACACTGGCAGGAACATCCCATCGAGCGGCAGCTCGCCGCTGATATGGCGGGCGAGCTCGCGGCCGAACACCGTACCCGGCGCGATACCTCGTCCGTTGAAGCCCGTCAGCGCGATCATGTTTTCCGCTGGGATATGAAGGCGGGGCAGATGGTCGGTCGTCATGCCGATCCGACCGTACCACTCATGCTCCAGCTCGACCTCACCGATCTGCGGGAAGAGCGCCCGGATACGCCGCCGCGCCCAGTGGCGATGGATCATGGTTCCGGTGCCGCGGAGCGCGCCGACGCTGCCGACGATGAGGCGGCCGGCATTGTCTGTGCGAAAGGCGGTCAGCACGGTGCGGGTGTCCCACGCGCCGTGCCCCTCGGGCAGGATCGTGTGGCGAAGTCTGTGGCTCAGCGGCGCAGTCGCGACATGGAAGACGGGCAGCACCACTTGCTCGCCACGCAGCTCAGGAAGGATGCGCGAGGTGTAGGTGTCGGTCGAAAGAACCGCCCACTTGGCCCGGACGCTCCCTCTTTGCGTGGCGAGCCGCCAGACGCCGCCCTCGCGCGCGATGTGCTCGACCGGGCTCGCCGTGAAGACGGTCGCGCCGGCGGCAATCGCTGCGCCAGCGAGGCCGCGCACATAGGCGAGCGGCTGGATCGTCCCGGCACGGAGGTCGAGGAGGCCTGCGGCGAAGGCCGAGGTGCCTGTCTTGGCACGGGTCTCCCCGGCATCGAGGATGTGCACCGGGGCGCCGAGCGCCTGCCACTGTCGGGCTCGCTCCACGATCTCGGCGACGCCCTTCTTATCGGCTCCGCAGTGGATCGTGCCGACCCGCTTCAGCTCGCACCGCAAGTTGTGCTTGTCGACAATCTCGAAGACGGTGCGTGGGGAATCGCGCAGCAAATTAAGCAAACGTCCGCCATAGACCGGACCGAGCGTCTCCTTGAGCGCCGAGGGCATCGCCCAGAGGCCCGCATTCACCAACCCGGTGCTCCGCCCGGCGGCGCCAAAACCAATCTCGACTGCCTCGATCACGACAGCGTCCAGGCCCCGTTCGGCCAGGTGCAGCGCAGTGGACAACCCGGTGTAGCCGGCGCCGACGATCGCTACATCGGCAACGAGGTCGCCCCCCAGCCTCTCCGTTGCAGGCGGCGGCGGAGCTGTCCGCTCCCAAAGCCCATGCGACCGACGATTGTTCAGCATTCTTTCCCCTCCCACCCTCTCATCTTCAAAGTTCCCTGCCCTAGCAGCGACACGGACGCGCTCTAACCATTTTCGCGGCCCAAAGGGCCATTACCTACTTTGCAAGGCCGTTTACAAACGGCGGTACCGAGGGATCGACGAACACTTGCGCGGTCGTACTTTCTGCCTCACACACTGCCGCCATAGAGAAAAATCGCGCGATCGGACACTTCCGGCGCGAATTCCATTTCCTGCGTGACAATCAGCGTTGTCCTCCTCTCATCCGCAAGGGTGCGCATAACCTTGAGAACTTCGCCTACCAAATCGTCCAGCGCGATCCTCGGATGCCTGGGCTTTGGCGACGACAGAATTCAAGCCTCCAAGAAGTCTTGGGGATTAGCTACTAAGGTAGAAACTCCGATTGAAAGTGCTCCCTCATCGGCTCGAAATTATGATGGAAGGGGGTATACAGAGGCGATCCTCTCATTGCGGATACCCAAGCTGCTGCCGCGCGCCAAAGCGGAGCGGGTTAGATCCTAATGCGGATCCTCAACGGCGGTCGCGAAGGAGGTTGCGGTGAATACGCCGTCTCGCTGTTTCGGCCCTTGACTCGGCCTGAAGACCCGGCGGTATCAATCGAGAGAAGTCGATTATGATGGCCATCCCCCGACGCCGTGATCGTCATTTCCGAGGACTTCCCTACGAAGGGGCGACGGTCATCCTGCGTCCAGTTGGGCCGAACTCGATACCCCTCCACGCAGCGCAGGGCGAGCCGCCTCACCGAATGAGGCGAGCCTGCAACTAGCGTTGGATTAGCCTGGTTTACAAGACAGGCAGGATTCGACGAGCTTCCTGCTTGACACCACGTCGTTCGGATTGCGCTGGCCAACGTGAACCGCATCCCACTTCAAAAAATCAGCTGATCGGGAATCCTCACGGACGGCCAAAGGACCCCATTGACCTGCATCAGTCTCCTTCTCTGGATTGCACCAATGTTCGGCGACATCACAGCTCTACCTGACGCCACCTCCGCACGTTCTAGGAGGTACGGGGACCACCGATTGTTCCTGTTCGCCAAGGGCAGAAAACGGCATGATCGACCAATCGATCAAGGCTACGGCATGCTGAAGTAACGCGTCGGTCTGGGCGCGGCTCGGCGAACCGGCGATGACGTGACCAATCGTGTCTCGGTAATCGCCTTTCTTGACGATAGGTGTCTTGGGTTGAACATAGAATTTGACCTCGGCGACACCTTCCACGGCAGCCGCCCGATTGTCACCATCGATCCAGTCGATGATGCCATCGCGATCAGGGAGTAGGAACCGCGCGCCCGCAGTAAGCGAACGCCTTCTGCGCAAATCCCATTCGTCGCCGATCACAAGTTTAATGTGTTCGGTGATGAGATCGACACCATAAGCTAACTTAACCATTTGAGGACCGGGCGCGCCTGCAAGACGCGGATTGACCTCGATGACGACTGGGCCACGCTTCGTCCAGCGGAATCCGATGTTCGTTGGTCCCCAGCCAAGGTCGAGAGCTTGCAAACAGCTCAGCGAAACGTCGGCGACACGCTCCTGCTGGTCGTCAGTCAGCACAGCCGGATAGGTGCACTCACGATGGACAAAATGCGGTGGACCGCCGAAGTCAGCGGTGCCAATTCCAATGACCTCATCTCCCATTATGTCGGCCCAATAATAGGGCCCTTGTGCGAATTCTTCGACCAGTATCCTGGGCGAAGACCGCCATTTGTGCTTCCCGCCCAACAGATGGATCGTATGTTCGGCTAATTCATCGACGTTGCGGCACAATCGGACACCGCTGCTGCCGCTGCCGACAGCTGGCTTAAGAATCACCGGGAGGTTGATTTCCGCGGCACAGCTTTCTACGTCCGCGGCATTGGCTGCTAAGCGATAAGCGGGCATTGGAACGCCGGCCTCCGCGAGGAGCTGACGTTGCACGAATTTGTCGCAGCATCGTTCAATGGATGTGGGGTTCGGTCCTGGCAGATCGAAGGACCGGCAGAGCTTGGCAATTGTCGCATAGGCCAACTCGTCGAGGCCTGTAAAGCCAGTAATGCCAGCAATGTCGTAGGTTGCACGCATCCGGGAGCATTCGCAGATCAGCGCATCGAGATTGTCGGAATCGACACGGATTGCCTCTATGCCTTCCGCCGCAAGATAGTCGTACTGGGCTGGATCAGCCGACAGGGTAATTGGATGAAGGCCAAGACGCTTGGCCGCTTTAACGTATAGCAGTCCGATACTCCTGTTACCTTCAATCAGGATGAGCGCTCTTTTTGCCATTGGCGTCGACCTCCGTAGTGTGCTGTGCTACGGGCTCAGCGTAAACAGGCGTCGACTTGTTAATCGCGCCGGACCTCAGCCCAGGGGGAAGCTACCATTCTCTGCGATCTGATCTCGCAAAGATTCTGTGAAGATATCTGAAGGACTTATTGCAGTGTTGGTCACCCGCGGCTGGAATCTGGGTGCCCTCGCAGGAGGATTGGCAATGTGAGTTGGCGTAGTCTCCGGGATGTCAAACCTCGAATCATCCCGTCCTTTTTGCCGGACAAGAGACTACGCCATTACTAGGAGTATCATGAAGGTGGAAGCTATGAGGCGACGAGGTATCTCTTCGACAACTGTTTGATCTGGGCTGCGCGAGCGGGGTGCGGCTTCACCGCTTAAGACCAGCAAAGCGGCGCTCGCCCCTCCCATTATGGCCCGCAGCCCGGTGGCGCGGTGATGAGACCACCGCTGCGGCCGGCCACAGCCACGACCGCCGGACGCGAACTTAGACAGGACCTTCAACACCACCGAGATCAAGGCTTGGCGTTCGGCCTCGATGTCAACGAGGACAAGACGGTGGAAAGGAGGGGCAAGGCTCTGCGCTCCTATCAGGGCCCACGAGGCCGCCGACGCACCGATCGCGTCAAACTACCTGGCAGGCATGAACACGCGATGCGCCCATCGTGCGCTTGCCGCCAAGCAGGCTCGCCGACGCGCCGATTTATTGGGTTGATGTAAACCTAAACTAACACAAACACTACATCATAGCTTAATGAAAATGTCGTGGCACGTTTCGTGTTGAAACCCCATACTTACTTCAAAAGCTTTAGAAAGCGGCGTGCAGGACATGGCGGGAAGCTCCGACAACGCCACGGGCGCCCCCTAGGCAATATGTCGGTCGGAAATCTGGCCCGCGCAGTGGCAACGGTTGCTCGCTGCGCGATCACCGAGGCTTCCCGGCGCGTGACACGCAAACGGCTTCCGCGATTGCGGCGACGAGGTATCGACCTCATCTCGGTCGGATGGCTGGCGCGCAGCCGCGCTGATTCTGGACGTCGGGCTGTATGTGCCGGTGACCGGAACATCTGCACGCATTGAACTGATGGAGAGGGAATGAAAGGAATACCCGGGTCGGAGCTGCGTACCGTGACAGTATCCTCTCCTGAGGCAGGGCGCCGTTTCCAGCGCGTCGGCGATCGAGGTGTTGATTTAGCGCCACCAGCAATCGTCGCCTTTTGTGCCTAGGCAGCGAGAGAACGCGGGTTCCCCGCGTCGACAGGAGGGTGGTTCATGCAAAGCGCACATTCATTCGCAATACTTTCAGGAGCGCTGGGCGGTCCGTCTCCGGCGTCTGGATAATGCACCCCGTGGGCGTCTCGCCAGTTAGCCTCGTGGCTAGCCGATCGACCTGCTCGCGCTTAAGGGCTCTCGATCCAGATCGTTTGGAGGTATGGCAATGGATGTCACAACGCAACTCATTAGGCATGTTCTCAATTCCAATCTGGAGGCGATACCTGAGC
>NZ_JAMYMK010000053.1:0-6411 GCF_040318565.1 Mesorhizobium sp. M1142 | reverse complement strand
ATCCAGCCCCCGCCGCGCGTCAGGCTGTTCGCAACCTCATTGTCGCACCACCCACTCTGGAAATGCCGGTAGTTCGAGGTGTCCAGCTGCTATACATCAATAGACATTACGATCCGAAAGCACCAGTACAGCGGTTGTCCAAATTATCTTAAGATCGAGCTGCACGCTCCAGGACTGTATGTACCAGAGGTCATGCTCTACGCGTTTTTCCATCCTCCACAGCTCCTTCGTTTCCCCTCGAAAGCCATTGATCTGAGCCCAGCCTGTCAAACCGGGTTTTACACGATGGCGATAAGCATAGCTCGCAATAATCGTACTATAGGTATCGTCATGAGCGACGGCGTGGGGTCGCGGCCCCACGAGGGACATTTCCCCCCGAAGCACATTAAATAACTGCGGCAGCTCGTCGATATTTGACTGGCGCAATATTCGGCCAAGTCGGGTAACCCGCGCATCATTACGCTGAGCCTGGCGAATTTCCGCACCGTTCTCCTGCACGGTCATTGATCGGAACTTGTAAATATTGAATGGCTTACCACAAAAACCCCGCCGCGTCTGCCGGAACAGCACTGGGCGACCGCTCTCGAGCGCGATGGCACACGCGACTACGGCCATCAACGGAAACAGGAACAGCAGTAGCAGTGATGCAAAGGCAATGTCGAATAACCGCTTCAGCAGGCGTTCGGCAGGCCTCAAAGGCGCGCGCTGGACTTCGAAGGCTCGCTGCCAGCCGGTGTGCAGCGGGCATCCGGCCAGAATCTTGTCTATGTAGGCATCGGCGAAAAGATAGATCGGCAGCGGGAGGCGGGACATTTCGTCCAGGATGCCTGCGATCAACTTCCGCTGATCCCAAGAGCAAAAGAGATAAACTGCCCCATACGGTTCACTACGGAACGCAGCCTGCGCAGCTGCGACGGCGGCTTGCACCGATCGTGCTGCGATCGTGCCATCATGGTTCTCGATGTTCGAAACACCGCAAACCGCGATGCCCTGTTGCCCGAGCTTGCCGATTGTCCCCTTTTCCATTCCAGGACCGCCAGCGTAAAACAGATAAACTGTGCGCAGGACGAGCTTCTCGGCGGCCAGAAGCCGTTTCAGCACACGCGCTAGAACCACGTGGCCAGGCAGCAGGGTTGGGAATCCGACCGCAAACGCCAGCGTCAAGGAACCGCGGGAGAACGTCGACGTCGTCTTCGTGAGAAAGGCGAGCCAGAGAATTGAAAAGAAAACGAATAACCACCCGGTGAAGAGTGTTTTGATCACGCGGTGATCGTCCAGGATGCCACTGATCGTGTAGGCGCCTCTGGCCCCCATGAATGCGACAAGCAATAGGCCGGCGGTAACACTTAGATAAATCGTCTCCCAAATATCTGGCGGGCTCACGCCGACGTACCTATGATAGACGTCATTTGACGCAAGAAGTATCGTCTCTCCAAGGAGGAAATCAGCAGTTGCAAGAAACACGCAAACTGCTCCCACAGGAAGCCGTAGCGGTTCTACGCTCCGCTTCAAGAACGCACGCGACGCCTGGGTTGGTGCATGCCGCATGGAGACAAGCCCCCGAATCCTGTTGTATCCCTTCTCCTTCTTGGGGCATGGCACACGCCGTCCCATAGAAGGGGGTTATCCCAACGGCTTTCAGTCGATCACATTTGATTTAAACTCTCTCAGAGACAGGGTCGCTGTTACCCCGGGCACATAGGAGTGCCTATTTTATGCTATCCTAATATGGTAACACTTCTGTCTGAGCGCTCTTGCGCGAGAACGGCCCGAAATCGGGCTCGTTCTAAGAGGTAGTCAAGGCAACGCTTTAGGGGACCGGGGCGCTTTACCCTATCAGGGGGGCAGGAGCCATGGCAGATTGCGGCGCTGAGGTCCGGGTCAAACAGCTCGATAAAATACGCTTATTTCAGCAATTTGACCCAGGTATTCTTAGTGAACTGGCGAAAGTGGCCATTCTACGAAGGGTTCCGAAGAATAAAGTCTTAACTCGCCTTGGCGACGTGCCAATTTATATTTACTACATAATTCAAGGAAAAATTCGGCTTAGTGCTCCCCTCTCGGACGGACGAGAATTCATCTTTGCAGATCTTGGTCCCGGTGACACTTTCGACCTGACTAGATTGTTCATCACGCGAAGAAGTAACATGAATGCGGAGTCAGTTGCGGACAGCGACTTGCTGCAAATCGAAGTAGCTTTCATGGTTAGGGTCTTCGACAAACACCCCGATCTCGCATTAAAGGTGATCCCGTACTTGTGCGAAGCAACCCACGACGCGCAGGAGCGAGTGATCCACAGTGCGGCCAGTGCCCTATCCACTCGATTGGCGAGCACGCTCTTGCGATTGACAGAGAGGCCGCACAGCACGGCTACCGTGGATAGAGCTCTGAGTATCCACATTTCGCAGACCGACCTCGCGGCAATGGTCCCGGCTTCTCGAGCGAAAGTGAATCGTTGCCTGAGAGAATGGGAACGGCGGTATATGACGCGATACGACCACGGCTCGCTGACGATCCTCAATCGCGCCGCGTTAGAGTCTGTTGCTCTTGGCGAGATCGCCTTTGATCGTTCAATGATGCATATCCCACGTGCTCGAGCATCTCCGTGGCATGCTCCGGGGAGACAATGAAACCGGAAGTGGCGGTCGTCCTCGCATCCCTCGGTAAAGTCCTTCTCGTCGGCGTCGTAAGTCGCAGCACCGGACAGATGCGCCTTCTCACCGGCGTCAGCGCCAATGAGACAGAATTGGGCTAATTGAGAGCGGAGGGTTTCTGAGTCATCGTAGCCTTTCAAAGACGCAGAAGGTTTCGCGCATGGATTCCGTCGGCCAGTCGCGCATGGGCCGGCTGCACGGGGGCCGTCGCGACAAACTCGAAATCAGCCCGAACCCTGTGGGCCGGCCGTCGGCCTAGCGCGGTGGCGCCGGCACCGCCCTGGTCGGCGACGCGGCGACAATGGCGGAGCGGATCGACGAATACCGCGCATTGGGATCGATACCTTCATCCTCCCGGACTATCCGCATCTGGAGGAAGCCTATCCCTTCGGCGAACTGGTGCTGCCGCTTTTGCCGCTCGATCACGAGGTTTCGACGCGGCCAACGGCCGTGAACATGGGGCCGTTCGGCGAGACGTGGCTGGCGACCATCGGCCGTCGGCGCTGCGCACGAGCCAGTCTCGGGCGTGCGTCGTCTGCTTCCAGCGTCGTGATGAGGGGAGCGGGGCCTTAAGACTACCGGTAACAAGATGCGCCTCAGTTTTTTCAGATCACTACGATCAGTGAATGTCGGTATCGGTGGTTGCGCGTCCCTGATTTGAACCTGCGCCGGCCAAGAGCCGATAACTATCAGGCAGCACGTTTGATGGTCCTCTTGCTCAGCTTTACGACGAAAGCGTTCCTATAGCGCGACAATCTGGGAGAGACCTCTCATCCTGATCGCCGCGCCGCACGTTCCCCTTCTTCATGGCTACCGTTTTCCGGCATGTAGTTCCAAGTGGGGCCGCCAGACGGGTACGCAGGGTTAATCCTGCGTGATCAAGATAGGTCGAGATGAATGTGCACCAGCCTCACGGTTGATCGCGACATTTCGCGAACCCGTCTGCTCGCAATCGCATTGCGCGTGTCTGCTTTCCGGTGCAGGGCCAATGTTCGTACACGGCGTAATCCCGCCGTGTGCATGTCTTTTCACGATGCCGCCGCCGAATCTAGGATGAGGGCTTTGCAGGCCTAGGCGAGGGCAGGGCGCTACGCTAACTTATACCAACGGCCCTCACAAATGACCTGAATGTGCCCACTTCCGCATTCCGATTGAGGTGATTGCGTCGGGCTTTGCGGCAAGCCTTTTCCATGCGTCGCAGGCAGCGTCGATGATGTCGTCATATGTGTCGAAGACGCGGTTGGAGAGGAAACTGGCGCGCAGCTATTGCCAGACCTGCTCGACCGGATTGAGCTCCGGAGAGCGCGATGGCAGCAGGATCGGCGTGATGTTCTTTGGCCAGACGAGATTGCCGGTGGTGTGCCATCCGGCTCGGTCCAGCAGCAGCACGGCTTGAGCGACGTCGCGGTGGAGAGAATGCCAGACCGCTCGTTGTCGGATTTGTTCAAGAGCTCGCGCCGTTGAGGCGACGACGGGATGCGGGCCGATCTCTCCGAGATGCGGCGTCGTCATCATCACTGCCAGAGTGGTCTCGATCGGCCGCTTTGGGTCTGATAGGAATCCCGCGACGCCGGCCAGCGTCTTGTCGGGCTCGGAGTAGAGTACGTGCAGGATCGCCCCGACGAGCAGCGAGTGGCTGGTCTTCTCCCAGTGATTGCGCTTTTCGAGCGGGCCTTCGGGATCGACCAGCACGTCGGCGACATTCTGGACGTCACGCACCTCCCACTCGCCGCGGCGCACTTCGAGAAGCGGGTTGCAGGCGGAGGACTTCCTGTTCGTGGGATCGAACAGCAGCACCCGCCCGTGCCTGGCGTGCGTGGCGCGAAATCCTCCCGTGATCTGCCAGTTTTCACCCTTGATATCGTGCACGATGGCCGAACCCGACCAGGTGAGAAGCGATGGCACGACGAGGCCGACGCCTTTGCCGCTTCTCGTCGGCGCGAAGCACAGAACATGTTCCGGCCCGTCGTGACGGAGATAATCGCGATCGAACATGCCGAGTACCACGCCGTCAGCCCGAGCAGACCGGCGGACTTGACCTCATTCGGTTTCGCCCAGCGCGCCGATCCCTATGTCTCGACGTTCTTCGCCTCGCGCGCCCGCCAGACCGAGATGCCGATCGCCACGGCGATGGAGATGAAGCCGCCAGAGGCGGCGATGAATGCGCCCTCGACGAAGATCGGTGGCGCATAGGTGGCAAAGGTCCTCAGCGGTTCAAATCGGGACTAGCCCTTGCGAGCCGTCGCCAACTAGCGGGGCTCCTTCCACCTCGGCAGGTCATTTCAGGTCGCGACAGCCTAACGCTGAACGCGCACGCAAGTGCAGTTCTCTCGGTGGCTGCTCTCCACAAGTATCCTACAGATTCGGCCGCGGGCGGGGATCGTTTCCGTGCGTGTCTTGCGCATTCAGCGTGGTTAAGACACGGTGGCAGCGGGGACGGCGGTGGTACGACCTGCTGTAGTGAGGGAATAGATGAACAAGCCCCGCATTTTCCTTGGCTCGTCGGGAGCGCAGATGAAGCTGGTGCAGGCGCTTACGCGCGGCCTCGAAGACGTCGCGCATGTCGATCCCTGGACGACATCCTTCAATCCAGGCACGACCACGCTGACCCGTCTCCTCGAGCTTACGCGTGAAGTGGACTTCGCGGCGTTCGTGTTCGCCCGCGACGAGTGGACGACGGCCAGCCTGCACGCTTCCCCTTCCGCTGGTTCCGGCCAGGCTTCTCCGCGCGACCATGTCGTCTTCGAAGCCGGTCTTTCAGCAGCGTCCTCGGCTCGCGCCGAACCTTCATACTGCATGCGAGGGGTTCGAAGCTTCCGACCGATCTCCTCGGATTGACGTGCGTACGATACGGCGAAGCGACAAAGGCTGCCGAGATGAGGACCATCAACCAGAAGCTTCGAAAGGCGATCGAGAGCGAGGGCCGCGTCGCACGCATTGAGGGCCTGTGGTGGCAATTCTCCCTCTCGGCGCGCGGGCCCGCGGGAGCCTTCCGCCGTAGGCCTCCTGCGCATCTCGCGAGCCCTCGACAGTACGCTGGAGCTGCGTGGCCGCTCATGGCTGGAGGACGGCACTCTGTCCGCCAGATACTGGAGCGAAGCCCTGAAGGAGAGGAAGGAGCCTGCCGGCGTATTCTACTACTGGAACGGAGAACGGCCCCGCGACCCTAACGCACCGCAATTGTACGGGAGAGATCCTGCTGGAGTCCGTCGATCGCGCCGCCGGGTATTTTACGACCCGTTCGGATGGCCCCGAAGGCGTGAACGCGCGGACGTCCGGTGTCTACCTGCGCGCCGATCCGGCGGATTGGCCATCCTGGACGGAAACGACGATCGCCAGTGCGCGGAGTTGATCGCAGAGCGGCTGGCGCGCTGGAAATCGATCGCGAACGCCTGAAATCAGGCGTTCGGCATCTCCTTCGCCCACCACGGGAAAAGCCACCAGCGGCCTTGCCGGAGCTTATGGGCGCTGTTCTCGCTAGCTGTCACGAACGGGCACTGGATCAGTCGGAGCGACGTTGTAGGAATAACATCACACGATATCCCTGCTGCCAAAGACATCCAACACAGTTTATGACGCAGTAGAACTAGAGCAGCGCTCGAAAAAGTGGTCACCGGTTTTTCGAACAAAGCGTGACACAGCTCGCGACGCTGAGGAACAGGCCGACGCTGCTGACCTTGCCCCTCTGATCTAATCCGGTTTGAAGTTCGTTCTGGCCCATCGAGAGGACCAGGACATGAAACGTAGCCGCTTCTCT
>NZ_JAMYMK010000052.1:0-6767 GCF_040318565.1 Mesorhizobium sp. M1142 | reverse complement strand
TCGACCTCAATGTAAGCCAACGATAGGATGGCAAACTGTTCGCGATGTCCTCGCACAGCTGTTCGCGATGTCCCCGGTCCAAACACCCTCAAGGGGGAGGTTAAGGGGCTGCGGGGGTGGGGTCCTCTGCGAAGTGCGCCGACGTTTCTTTCTGTCGAGCACTGCCGCAACGACCCCACCCGGACCTGCGGTCCGACCTCCCCTCGAGGGGGAGGTGGGCGCCGGCGCTTACTTCTGCGGCGCCGAATCGATGATCGATTGCATGGTCTCCTGCGCATTGGCGATGGCGCCGTCGACGTCTTCGCCGAAGAAGACCTCGTTCATCATCTGGTTCCACGGACCGTTGGCCGAGTTGATCAGGTCGTTGAACACCACCGAATAGGGCGTGCGGCCCTTGGCCATCGCTTCGGCGGCAACCTTGTAGCGCGGGTCGAGGTCCTTCAGCGCCTCATTGGCAATGTCGCCGCGCACCGGCAGGCTGCCGTATTTCGCCAGGATGGTCTGGCCTTCGAGCGAATAGGCGAAATCGAGAAACTCCTTCACCACCGCGACCTTGGTGGTGCCCTTGGTGACGACGAAATTGTCGCCGCCGGCAAACGACGACCAGCCGCCGTCCTTGCCCGGCAGGAAGGTGATGCCGTAGTCGATATCGGGATATTGCGTGTTGAGCGCGCCGATGGCGAAGGCGCCGGACGGCGAGATGCCGATATTGCCGGTGGCGAAGGCGGCAAAGAAGTTGGAGCCGGTGTCGGTCTGCGCGCCTGAAGGCACCAGGTCCTTCTTGACCATCGAACGGTAAAGGTCGATGGCGCCGCGCATCTGCGGCGTGTCCAGCGTCGCCTTGGAGCCGTCCTCGGTCAGGATGTCGCCGCCCGAGGCCCAGATCAGCGGCGTGAAGGTGAAGATGTTGCAGCCGCCGCAATTGCCGGAGAAGTAGAAGCCCTTGATGTCGCCGCCGAGCGCGTTGACCTTTTCGGCGTCGGCTTCGATCTCGGCCCAGTTGGTCGGGCCCTTTTCCGGGTCGAGGCCGGCCTGCTTGAACAGCTTCTTGTTCCAGATCAGCACCGAACTATCGGCCGAGAACGGCAGCCCGTAAATGCGGCCCTTATAGGTGCCGGTCTTGACATGCGCCGGCGACAGGCTGGCGAAATAGGGCAGCGATTTCGCCCAGTCGGTGATGTCTTCGAGCTGGCCGGCGGCGGCGAAGGACGGCGTGTAGATCAGGTCGAGCGACAGCGCATCGGGCGCCGTGCCGCCGGCGGCGGCGGCACCGTATTTCGGGATGATTTCGGCGTTGGGGATGATGTCGAGCTTGATCTGGTTCTGATGCCCCTTGTTGAAGGCGTCGACGATGCGCGGCATGAAGTTCGAGCCGTCGGCGCGCACCCAGATGTTGGCGGTGTCGGCGGCGGCCGGACCGACTGTCGCCAGCGTGCCCAAAATGCTCGCCGCGATGGCGAGCCCGGTAATGGTGGTTCTCATGCTTCTCCTCCACATGGTTTAACTCGACCGCGCCCCAGCGCTTTGCAATCGACACGGCCCGTTTCGTTTCAGCCGTCCGGCGGACGGCCGCATGACTGACGCACCACCAGCCGGCACGGCAGTTTTCTGATGCCCGGCACAGCGGGTTCGCCGCCGACGAGCGAAAGCAGGGCAAGGCCGGCCTCGCGGCCAAGTGCTGCGAGATTCATGTCGACTGAGGTCAGCGGCGGGCGGGTCGCCTCGGCGACGATCTGCCAATTGTCGAAGCCGATGACGCCGACCTCGTCCGGCACGCCGATACCGCGCTCGCGCAAGGCGTCGATGACGCCGCGCGCGATCTGGTCGTTGCCGCAAAACACCGCGTCCGGTTTTTCGCGCGTGCCGTCAAACCCCTCGCCGTCGAACAGCGTCTTGACCGCCTCATGCCCCCAGGCCTCCGACCAGTGGCCAAGCAGCGGCTCAATGACCGGCAGGCCGTTCTCGGCCAGCACCGCGCGATAGGCCTGCGCGCGGGCGTGCACCACGGCAAAGCTCGCCGGGCCGCTGACATGGGCGATGCGCCGCCGCCCGAGCCGGCAAAAGTGCTCGACCGCCAGCCGCGCCCCGCCGGCATCGTCGGACACGAAAGCGATGGCGTTTGGATCGGGCTCGGTAAAGGCATAGATCGCCGGAATGCCGAGATTGGCGAGGTCGACCGGCAGGTGGCGGTCGATGCGCTTGCCGGTGGCGATGATGCCGTCGACGCGCTTGTCGAGCATGGCATCGACATGCAGCTGGGCAAGTCGCGGGTCGTCCTCGACATTGCACAAAAACACCGAGACGCCGGCATCGACCAGCGCATCGGAAACGCCGGCCATCAGCGGCAGCGAAAAGCGGCCATAGGTATCGTTGGTCAAAAGCCCGACGGTAAAGGAGCGCCGCCTGAGCAGGCTCTGCGCCAGGCTGTTCGGGCGAAAGCCGAGCCGCTGCGCCGTCTCGCGAATCCGGGTCCGCGTCTCGGCCGTCATCCGCCCCTGCCCGTTCAGTGCCTTTGAGGCCGTGGCAACGCTGACGCCGGCAAGGGCTGCCACCTCACGCAAGGTGACGGGCTGCTTGGCGGGCGTTGGCTGCGCATCGGACGCCATGATTTGGATATGATCCTCCCGGGTGAGAAAAGCTTTTCTCTTACCGGCCTGCGAGGTGCTGATTGGTGAAGTCAGCGGATGCCGGCAGAGTTGGGAAAAGGTTTTCTCAAAGGGAAGATTAGGGGAAGGATGCAAGGATGGCAAGAGGGGATGGCATGGTTGAATGTCTCCCCTAGTCCACGACGGGCACCGCGATCGAATAATCGCGGTGCCGCAGTCTACCCGTATGGCTAGCAGCTCTCAGTCTGCGGATCGCACGCCTTGTTTTCCTTTTTCTGCGGCTTGGGCTTGGCCGCCTGCTCGGGCTCGGCCTGCTGCTGCTCTGCGGCGGGCTGCTTCTTGGTCTTCTGCTTCTCAGGCTTGGCCGCCTGCTCGGGCTCAGCCTGCTGCTCGGCGGAGGGCTGCTTCTTGGTCTTCGGCTTCTCAGGCTTGGCCGTCTGTTCCGGCTCGGCCTGTTGCTGCTCGGCGGCTGGCTGCTTCTTGGTCTTCTGCTTCTCAGGCTTGGCCGCCTGTTCCGGCTCGGCCTGTTGCTGCTCGGCGGCTGGCTGCTTCCTGGTCTTCTGCTTCTCAGGCTTGGCCGCCTGTTCCGGCTCGCCCTGCTGCTGCTCGGCGGCCGGCTGCTTCTTGGTCTTCTGCTTCTCAGGCTTGGCTGCCTGCTCGGGCTCAGCCTGCTGCTCGGCGGCCGGCTGCTCCCCGACCTTCGGCTTCTCAGGCTTGGCGGTTTCTTCGGGCTTGGCCTGCTCGGTCGTTGCAGCGCCTTCGGTCGGCTTCGATTTCCGGCCAGCCTGAACCTGCTTCACCTCCTCGATGTCTTTGAGCTTAGCTGGTTTGGCCTTAGGGTCGGCTTTCACCTCGCCCTCAAAGACAGCGACCGTATCTTTTTCCAGTTTGCCGGACTGCTCGGGCGCGTCGGTCTTGCTGACCTTGACGGCAGTCACCTTCTGGTTCGTCTCCTTTTCGATCACATCGACATCAATGACTTTGTTGATCACGACGTTGTTCTGGATCGTCACGTCGCCGGCCGGCTCGGCCGCCTCCACGATGCGCACAAATTCCGGCTCATCACGGATGACGACGGTAGAAACGTCCGCGGCAAGGAATTCGCGGGTGGGGACCACAACCCAGTAATAATCCGGCGTCGTGTCGAAGGTCACCTCGATTGAAATCAAATCCGGATCGCGGCGCGGCGGCAGCGGAGCCCAAATCATGTGCTCCCTGTCACGACGCCAACTCACCCATGCTGGCGCCCAGCGAGTGCCCGGAACCCAATACCAGCCGATATCGTCGGCATAGCCCCACCGGCCGTAATGGTACGTCGCCCAGCCGAATGGCTCGTCGGACACCCAGAGCCAGCCGTACTGCTCGGTATAGACCCAATGTCCAACGGTATACGGACGCCAATCGTCAGGCACATCAACCGGCACGAAAACGGTCGCTCCGTGATACGAGACCCAATCGCCATAGGAAGACAGGTCTTCGTAGAATGTGCTGATCGAAACGGTGGTAGCAGCCCTTGCCTCGGACAAAAGCGACAACGGCATGATCGGGTTGGGAATCTCGACGACGGTAAGCAGACAGGCGGCGCCGAGCATCAGTCGCACCGCATGGTGGGCGAGGACGCGTTTCATCGTAATCTTCCTCCGAAACAGATCGCCCTTCATCCTACAAACCCGCCGGCTGCCGGATTGTTCCATTTTGCTGACGTTACTCGCATCCCCCTCCGCAACGGCTTGGCATCGCACGACGATATTTGGGATCAGAGTTGCTTCACGAGGGCGGTGACCGTCACAATCCGCGCCGAAGGCGCGGCGGTCGTTGGTCAGCGGGCCCGACGGTAAAGGAGCCGCCGCAACAGGCTCTGCGCCAGGCTGTTCGGGCGAAAGCCGAGCCGCTGCGCCGTCTCGCGAATACGGGTCCGCGTCTCGGCCGTCATCCGCCCCTGCCCGTTCAGCGTTTTAGACGCCGTGGCGACGCTGACACCATGGCCGCCACCTCGCGAAGGGTGACGGGCTGCTTGGCGGGCGTGATTTGGATATCGGTCTTCCCATTTGGGGCTGCGGGATGCTGAGCGTGAGGTCAGTGGGTGCGGGGCGAGTTGGTAAAGGTTTTCTCAGGGGAAGATTAGGTGACGAATGGGGGATCGCAAGTGGGTAGCGACCGGGCGACGCGGTTGTTCGTCAATCCCCCTTGCGCCACTGCCGACGCTCTGCGACGCTTTGTGGACGTCTCAATCTGGCCGGAAGCGGACTGGCTGCTTCTGGTATAATGATGTCAGACGCGCCGTTCCACTATCTTCCCAGAACCTGAAGCTAAAAATTCCTTGAGCATGTTCGTTAGTGTGAAAATCGTATTTTACACTGACTGGCACATTCGACACATGTGATCTAACACTGACGAGAGAGCGCACCCTTCACACGGGGGGGGGTTGCAGGTTCAATCCTGCATCGCCCACCATCCAATACTTTAAAAACGTCGGATGAATCGGCCTCTACGAAAATCAATGAATTTTGGTACTGGCGCGTAAGGGCTTTTCAGCCTCGTCGCCAACCTAAAGATTCTTGAAAACCTAACATTGACGCCGGTTAAAGCGTGTATCTTATAGGAGCCTCACAACTTTGGAGGCTTCAATGACATCCCTCGCAAACACGATCGAATTCATCGCCGGGCGCCGCGCCGGTTTATCAGACTGTGAAATCGCGGAAGCGATCTACGGTGAGCGCACCCAGCAGCTCGTCAACGGTGAATGCAGGTATTTGGAGCGGGCTGGCAAGCTGGAGCGCCGCCCACGGGCTGACGGTATCATCGGCAACTACCTGCCGTCTCAGTCATAGACCTCGGCTCCAAGCGCAGAATCTTGGCCGGAAGAACTCGACGCTCCCAGGTTCGCCACTGCTGCACCTACTTTGGGCGAGTGGCTGTGGGGGCGCGAAGCGCGGGTGCGAATAAACAGGCCTTCCTGTAGGGTCACGTTTTGTGCCGTGAGGAAGCAATGCCAGAAGAATGGGTCGACCCAGACATCCTCGCCATGAAGCTTGATGACGGCGAAAAATCAGGGCTCCAGATCTACCGCAACTACACCCGAGCGTTCGAGAAGAGCGCAATCGACAAGTTTGTCCAGCAACTCGATTTGGAGGAGCTTGACCTTGGCGATCTGAGCACCGTCATTGAGAAAGTTGCATCCGAAGATGCCCGCTACGTGCCTGTCATCGTCTGCGCTTTCGCGGACGACGTCCTGAAAGGCGCCTTCAAAGCTGCACTCCCCGATGGAATCCCTGGCGGCAAGGCCGCCATGCTTAGCGGCTATGGTCCGCTATCCGATTTCGCTAAGCGCATTCAGCTCGCATACGCGTTTGACGTGTTGTCTGCCGATCTCATGACGAATCTGGATCACGTCCGCTCAGTGCGCAACAAGCTCTCACACAGCTGGGACATCAACGACGTTAAGGACTTCTTTGAAAAAGGCCGTCTTGCCGACATGTACCCAGTCGAAAAGCTACTGCTGGACCATGAGCAGTTCCCGGACGTTGCAGGTCCGTTCGAGCCGATAGCATCGTTTCGCATCAGAATGGCGTGGGTGCTCGCACGTTTGGTTTACGAAGCTGCTGCCTATGGTCGTGCCAAGGCGTTGCGCTTGAAGCCCAGCGAAGCGCTTTATAGAAGGCCTCCCTCAAAGTGGCTTAGGCTAGTTTCTAAAATTGCACTCGATGCGACGTTGAGACTTGTGGCCTAGCGACCATCAGTATGTGGTCGGCTATGCAACCTCACCTTGGTACTCTCGCCGCTCATCCTGACGTGCCAAGGTCATCAGTCTACCGCGTATTGAGTTCGACTTCCGGCCCATTATCTTGGCGATCTGAGTATGTGTCTTTCCTTGGCCCTCAAGCTCAAGGAGCACGCGATCATCCTCCGGGCCTCGAACTGGGAGCCGTTCCGCACATAGGTGTAGTTGGATGGAGTTCTGGGCCTCCAATTCCTCGGCGGGACACCTCCCTTTTCAATGCCAAGCTTCAACAGGTTGAAGCCGCGCGCCGCCCAGCACCTCATCAATGCAGAGCGCCTCCCGTCTTGTTGTCCGGGGTGACGTTGCCCCCAGTTTCTATCCAGTTTTGAGTTCGTTTCCGGCGTGGGTTGTGCCCTGCTGGGCGGGTGAAGCGACGGGCG
>NZ_JAMYMK010000051.1:0-7018 GCF_040318565.1 Mesorhizobium sp. M1142 | reverse complement strand
TCAAAAGCCTCCATCACGCCGCCGACATTAAATCCACCATCGCGGCCGCGCGGCCGGCCACCGAAAAATGGACACCCCTCCGCGAGAGTCTAAGCGGCGAAACTGGGGAATTTTACTTCGGCACTTTTGGGGAAAATTCGAGCGGCATTGACATCTCCACCATCATCCGCATGTCCACTGCGTCGTGCCGGGCGGCGGCCTGTCGCTCGAGCCTGCCACGGCGAAGGCCGGGGACCAGCGATGGATCGCCTGCCGGCCTGGATTTTTCCTGCCCGTACGGGTTCTGTCGCGCCTGTTCAGGCGGCTATTCCTAGAGCGCCTGCAGGACGCCTTCGACGCCGGCCAGCTCCGCTTCTTCAGCGGTCTCGCCAGCCTGGCCGACCCTGCCACTTTCTGCGCCCAACTGGCTGGACTGAAGCGGATCGAATGGGTCGTCTACGCCAAGCCCCCGTTCGGCGGTCCCGAACAGGTTCTCGCCTATCTGGGCCGCTACACCCATCGCGTCGCCATCGCCAACAGCCGCCTCGTGAGCCTGGACCAGGGCAAGGTCAGCTTCCGCTGGAAGGACTATCGCCATCACGACAAGTCCAAGCACAAGCTCATGACCTTAAGCGCCGACGAGTTCATCCGGCGCTTCCTGCTGCACGCTCTTCCAGACGGATTCCATCGCATCCGCCATTACGGCCTCCTCGCCATCGGCCACCGCGTCGCCAAACTCGCCCAGTGCCGTCTTCTTCTGGCGGCGCCTACGCCGCCGCCGCCGAACCCGACCGCCGACTATCGCCAGCGTTACCGCTGTCTCACAGGACGCTCCCTGGACATCTGTCCGGGCTGCGGCGGCGCCATGGCCACGCTCGGCCCGATCCCGCGCAGGGCCCCGACCTGGCCAGACACTTCATGACACGCTGCGCACCGACACGCTCGCACCGTCCATCCCGGCGTCTGCTACAGTCGCCGTCGGGCCTTTGCGCGCCGCTAGTCAAAGTCGCAGCCCGGCTGTCGCCAGCAACGCTGCACCTCAGCGTCAACGACCCAATGGCACCGCCTCCCGCGTCGCAGATGGTCCTGCATCGCGACGACGGGCGACCGCCCAAGAGCGATCGGCGAGTCCGCTCCGGCGCCTCGGACACACTGTCGAGCCCTAAATCCCCATGGCCCCGCCCGCCATCCCGCGGTTCAGTTCAATCAGGCTTCAATGTAGTCGCGACCCGTGCGTGCCCGCCCAATCGCGCCCGCGACTACACAGAACCCTCCAGATTCATGGCTGTCTTTTGGAGACAGCCATGGGTGTTCTCGACCGTCTGATTCTTCGCGACGACCAGTGGGAGCGCATGTCGGCCCACATCATCGGTGACCAGCGGACACGGGGTTCGTCGGGCCGCGACAACCGGATGTTTGTGGAAGCGGTGTTGTGGATCGTGCGCACGGGCTCGCCCTGGCGTGATCTGCCCGATGCGTTCGGGGACTGGAACAGCGTCTTCCGCCGTTCAGCCGGTGGAGCCGCAAGGGTGTCTGGTGGCGCATCTTCGCCGCGATGTCGGACGATCCCGACTTTGAGTATCTGATCGTCGATTCGACCATCATCCGCGCCCACCAGCCCGCTTCGGGGGCCAAAAAGGGGGTCTGAAGATCAGGCCCTTGGCCGTTCGCGCGGTGGCCTGAGCACCAAGATCCACATGGCCGTCCGAGGTCTTGGGTGCCCGGTTCGCTTCACCTGACGGCCGGCCAACGCGGTGACTGCCCGCAAGCTTACACCTTGATCGAGGGATTGCCCGCAAAGGTCGTCATGGCCGACGCCGCCTACGACGCCGATTCTCTGCGCCGGGAGATCGCAGACAAGGGCGCCATCGCCGTCATTCCCAACAATCCGTCGAGGGCGCGCAAATACCCGATCGACAAGCACCTCTATGCCCAGCGTCACCTGATCGAATGCTGCTTCTCAAGGCTCAAGCAGTTCAGACGCGTCGCGACACGATTCGAGAAAACAGCCCGAAACTACCTGGCCATCGTAACCATCGCAGCAACCGTCCTATGGATCAGATAAGTGTCCACACGACCTAGGGTAACCGCTGTTCTCAGGCCACGGCCTTGAGTGGCGTGTGGGCGTAGGCCCGGGCAGCAGGTCATCGAGCTGGTTTTGCGGGTGGCCGGCGACGATGCGGGCGATGACGTCGGCGAGGTAGGCATACGGGTCGACGCCGTTGAGCTTGCAGGTTTATGCCGACCGCCAAACTATGCCGAGCGCCTCTTCCGATCATGGCGGTATGAAGCGCTTTGCCCGCCATTTCGACCGAGAGCCGGTCGTTGACACTCGGCATAGTTCTCATGCTCAAAGGGCGTTCAGGAATTCAAGAGTCGGTCGTTTGGCCGAAATCGTTCGGCCTTTGCGCGTTCGTATGGCTTCAGCTTGCCAAGTGCGGATTCCTTCAGCTCAAGATGTGCGTGAAGATAGGTCAGCGTCGTTTCCATCGCCTCATGGCCCAGCCATAGGGCGATGACCGAACAATCGACGCCCGCCTGCAGCAGCTCCATGGCAGCGCTGTGCCTCAAAACATGAGGCGACACCCGCTTCGAGCGGAGGATGACGCAGTGTTCGCGAGCCTTGGCGACATGTTTGTTCAGCAGCGCCAGCACGCCGTCGGCGCTCAGCCTGCCGCCGTGCATGTTCGGAAAGAGAGCCGTTGCGCCCGTTTCCTGGGCTCGTTGAGCCAGCCCCGAAGGGCTTGCTGTGCAACCTTGTGAGCGGCGTACTTCGCTCCTTGCGGCCCTTGCCAACGCATCGCACGTGGGCACCGTGCCCCAGCATGACCGAGTCCTGGTTGAGATCGATGATCTCCGAGACCCGCAGGCCTGTTTGCGCGGCCAGCAACAGCAGAGTGTGATCACGCCGTCCCAGCCATGTGCTGCGATCCGGACAGGCCAGGATCGCTTCAATCTCGGGCCTGGTGAGAAACTGAAGTTGTCGCTTGTCGCATCGCTTGCTCGGGATCGCGAGCACGCGTTGAATCTGAGCGCTATGGGCCGGCTCCTCGAACGACGCATATCTGAAGAAAGACCGAATGGCTGTGAGGCGGAGGTTCCGGGTCCTCACTGAGGCGGACCGCAGTGTCTCGAGGTCCTCCAGAAATGCGCCGATGAAAGGCGCGTCCAAATCCCACAGTGTCAACTGCGTCGGAGACCTGCCAAGGCGTGTCTGCGCGAATGCAAACAGGAGCCGGAAGGTGTCGCGATAGGAGGCGATGGTGTTGGAGCTTACGCCTCGATGTCGCATGAGCCGATCGGTGAACCACCGCTCGATCAGCACGGCCAGATCCTTCGAGGCGCTCATGAGCGAACCTCCCACCGCTCATCCAGCAGTCGCGCAGCATGGGTCATTAGCTCCGGCGCGGCGGATAGATACCAGTAGGTGTCGCGAACATTGGCGTGGCCGAGAAAGGTCGAGAGGACCGGCAGTTCCCGCTCGACATCTTCGCCCGCACGATACCAGTTGGTCAGGGCCTGAACGGCGAAACGGTGACGAAGATCGTGAATCCGCGGACCATTGCGCTGCCCCCGCTGCCGCAGACCGATCTGTCGCGACAGCTGCCAGAACACCCGGTGCACGTATTGGTGCAGCAATCTGCCGCCCTGCTCGGCGACAAAGAAATAGGGGCTACGAGGCGTGACAAGATGCGCGTCGCGTCGCGCGGCATATTCCGACAGCACGGCGACCGTCGTGGCATGGAGCGGGACCAGCCGCGACTTGCCGAACTTCGTCTCCCGAATGGTGAGGATACCTTGGTCGAGATCGACGTCGTCTCGGCGCAGGTCGAGCGCTTCGGAATGGCGTAGCCCGGCGACCGCTATCAATCCGAACAGGCAATGATATGTCCAGGGACGGAGGGCGTTGGCCGGCGGCAGCGCCAGTGCCGCCGCCAGAAGCGCCGTGATCTCAGCATCGGTATAGATGTAGGGCTTTGCCCGCCGCGCCGGCGGCACAGCGTCTTGAGGTGGCACTTCCGTCATGGGGTCGAAATGAGCGAGGTGCTGAGCGAAGCAGCGCACATCGGTCAGGCGGATGGACCAACTCGGTTGTCGGCCGATCAACGTCACCCACTTCATTGCCAGCGCCGTGGTGATGGTCTCGGCGCCGCGAGCCTCCATGAAGGTGACGAAATCCGACAACCGTCGAGCGGGCCCGTGGTACTTGTATCCCAACCCCTGGCGCATGCCCACATAGCGCTCGAGCGCTGTTCGAAGACGGCTCATTGGGCACCTCCCGGCCACGGCAGGCTCAGTTCGCGCAGCTTCTCGATGTCGAGCTTGGCATAGATCCTCGTGCTGTCGATGCTCCGGTGACGAAGCAACTGGCCGATCTCAGCAAAGCTGGCCCCCGACCGCAGCAGGTCGGTCGCAAGGCTGTGGCGGAAGAGGTGCGCGCCGTGGTGCGCATAGCCGTGAATACCTGCCCGCTCGAGGGCCTCCTTCGCGATCATCGTGATGGCGCAGCCGGAGGCAAAGCCGACGTGCGGAGCAAGCATTCGCAGAAATAATCGGCGACACGCTGAAGCCGGTCGCCCATGCCGGATGTAGGCGACGACAGCTGCACCGACGTCGTGGCGTAGTGGCATCATCGCTTGCCGCCGTCCCTTGCCATGGACGAGGACACTGCCCGACTGCCAATCGATATCGTCAAGACTGAGCGCCGCAACCTCGCTGGCACGCAAGCCCAGCTTGGCCAGCGCCATCAGAACCGCATAGTCGCGAAGCCCCATTGCCGTGGTCCGATCGCAGGCATCGAGAACCAACTGAACCTTCTGTGGTGGCAGGAAGGTTGGCAGGCCAGCAAGCCGCCAGCGACGGATCGACGGCACACAATCGGCCAAGGCTACCGAAATGAAGCCCTTCAGATGCAAATAGCGCAGGAAGGTGCGCACCACCCCGCACATCGCTTTGCCGCTGTCGGCGGAGCCATCGAGAGCATGTCGCTCGACATAGCCGATGACGATCTCCGGGGTGAGCGCTGCAAACCCATCTGCGCCAGCCGGACAGACCTCCTGCAGAAATCGGTGTGAGAGCAGCTTGTGACTTTCCACCGTCGAGGCGGCGAGCCCTCTCTCACTCGTGAGGTAAGCCGCGAACACATCAACAATCCGCTCGTGCTCCGTGCGCTCAATCGGAAGGGCGGCTGGTATCAAGCCTTCTTGCCGTAACGCGGCAAGCAAGCGCCGGAGCGCAGCGCGGTCGCCCGAATCGATGCTCCAGTGTTTGGAACGGTGCTCAAGAAACCGCTCGACATGATCTTCGTTTAAATCCTGGAGATCGTGCCCGTTGCCGAGATGCCAGTCTCTCAGCTCACGAAATAGGCTTAGCGATCGCCATGTGCATTGCTGACCGAAGCCTTCATCCGACAATCTGCCCGCATAAACGCGTGCAAACTCGCCATACGTCCCGTGGATCAGCTTCCGAAATAGTGTGCTGCGTTGCAGGTAGTCACTTGCATTCATGTGTCCTCTCCTTCGCGTCAATTGCGACGGAGAGAGCCTAAGCTATGCCGATTCAGCTACCGCTACGTTGAGGAAAGTGTTGGTAAAAACTTGCTCACTCGGCATAGTTTGGCGGTCGGCATAAACCTGTAAGTTGAACGGCATCAATCCGGAGGCCTATCTCGCCGACCTGATCGGCCGCGTCAGCGACCATCCAGCCAATCGCATCGACGAGCTTCTCCCCTGGAACTGGCGCCCCCGATCCGACACCAGACTGGCGGTCTGACCGTGGCCGCGATCACCCGGGTCTACACCCTCCCGCTTGCCGCCGAAATGCTCGGCGAGGACGCCGAGCTGCTGTGGGAGGTCTATGTCGACATGGAACCGGAGGACGGTTGCCTCTGGGTCTACGGGCCCGACGATCAACAGATCCCCGCCTTCACAGACTTCGGCCTCGAATGCCTGACCGACTTCATCCGCGAACACAAAGCCAATCGCGGCAGAGGTCAAAATGATGGCCGGTAAGAGCCCCGGGTCATGACCGGGCGCTTACGGTTCGGGCTCCGGTGCGGCGACCACTGCTGGAACAAACAATGGCTCCGGTGCCCGCGCATCCGCCAACGGCACCCGCGCGGTCCGGCGCCAGGCGAACAGCTGCTGCGGGGACAAGGCATATCGCCGGGCCACCGCGCTCACAGTCTCGCCGGCATCGTAGCTTTCCGCCACGATCCGCGCCTTCTCCTCCGGCAACCATTCGCGCCGTCGGCCGGAGCCCGTGAACACCTCGAAACGCCGCGCGGGCTCGGGATCGTTGGATTTAAGCGTAAGCTCTGAAATCGTCATGTGTCGAAGCCCTCAAAGGCTCCGAGCATCGTCGCTCACGACCACGCGCGAAAGGTGGCGCCGGAACAGCGCTTACGACCTAGGGGGCTGTCGCACTGCTGTTGGGCCCGCTCAGAACAAGACATGCAAACGCTGAGCACTCGCAGATGCCGGGGCAGCCCGACGAAATCATTGGGTGAACGCTGCGCTTTTGGACATGCCCCTGCAGCGAGGTCGCGTATCTTCAGAGTTTAGCATTAGCGTGCCGGAACGAACAGCCGGGTGTCAGCTGGCGTTTGCAATCTTCCACACCTCAGTAATCAGGGTTGCGCGTGAAATTGTAAAAAAAACGCTGGTTTCCTGCATTGAAACAGGGGTGATTTCCGCAAAGCGCATCCTGATCGGTCCTACATCTCAAAACAGCGCTTACGAGTTCGGCCCTGTCGTCAGATGATGTCGGCACGAGGTCCTCTCGGCTAGAAGCGTCGAGGCTAGCCGATCGACCTGCTCGCGCTTAAGGGCTCTCGATCCTAGATCGTTTGGAGGTATGGCAATGGATGTCACAACGCAACTCATTAGGCATGTTCTCAATTCCAATCTGGAGGCGATACCTGAGCAAGCGATAGAACGTGCGAAGCTCTCAATGCTTGACACCATAGCGTGCGCGATCGGCGGATCGAATGATCCTATCGCCCGCTTCTCTCGCGACTTGGGTGCGTTGTCGGGCGGCA
>NZ_JAMYMK010000050.1:0-7280 GCF_040318565.1 Mesorhizobium sp. M1142 | reverse complement strand
ATATGGCCAGTCGCCCTCGATGGGTCTTTCAAGGAACGCTTTGACCTTGCCGTCGATCTCTTCGCACAGCCGGCTGACCTGGCTTGATGCCGCTCATGCCCATGGCCTTGACCAGGTCGTCGACCGAGCGGGTCGAGATCCCCTGGACGTAGGCCTCCTGGATGGCGGCGGTCAGCGCCTTCTCGGCCGTGCGGCGCGGTTCGACGAAACCGGGGAAATAGGAGCCCTTCCTGAGCTTGGGGATGCGCAGCTCGACGGTGCCGGCGCGCGTCTCCCAGTCGCGCTCGCGATAGCCGTTGCGCTGGGCCGTGCGCAACGGCTCTTCTCGCCATAGGCGGCGCCGGTGGCGGCGCCCACCTCCAGCTCCATCAGCCGCTCGGCGGCAAAGCCAATCATCTCGCGCAAGATATCGGCATCGGGGGTCTTCTCCACAGCGTGCGCAGGTTCATCATGTCGTCGGTCATCGATGGTTCCTTCGAATCAGGTTGGTGTCAGCAACCCGACCTTACCGGCGAACTGTCGATGACCACCGCAAAGCCGCTCGCTCGCTACAGCGCTATCGAGGGCGCGCTCGCAAGCGGCTTCGCTACCGCCGAGCTACACCACCTGTAGGGAGTACGTCATGCCAAGCTGATGATTGCTTGTGGGTGCAAGTCCCATCCGGCCAAAGCCGTAGCGGGCAAGCCGGGACCGAGTCTTGCGGGCGTCGCGGCAACGCGGGGTCTGAAGTGTAGACAGGAGCCATGCGGGGGGCGGGAATGAGCCTCGAAAGGTGGATGTTCGCGGAGGCCGAGTGTGTTCCCTAGTCACGAAGGCAATATGAGCATCGTCGTTACGCGAGACGATGCCGCTCCGTCGGGGTCGATGGCCGGGTCACGCATGGAAGGTAATCATCGGAACATGAGAGGCCCGACCGGGTCCGCTGGATTGGTCTCCAACGGGGGACAGCAGCAAGGTACTGCCAGAGCTGCCGTTCGAGCTGAGGTCGGGAGTCGGACTGGTTCATAGTACCCGTGAAGCCGTCGAAGGAAACGAGGCGAGTGGAGGGAAGGGACCAGCCTGAGGGGAGCCTGCGCGAGGAGGCCAAGGTCCGGACACAGAGCCGGGTTGCCTTGCCGCTGACCCTCGAGCGGGTGAACGCGGCGGCCAGGCAGGCTGCCCGAACCCGGTTCACGGCCCTGCTGCATCACGTCGACGAAGAAGCCCTTTACCGGGCGTTTCGGCGACAGAAGCGACAGGCGAGTGCTGGGGTCGATGGGATGACCGTGGCGAAGTACGAAGAGGGGCTGACGGATAACATCCGTGATCTCTGCGAACGGGTCCACACCGATCGCTACCGGCCACAGCCGGTGCGGCGGGTCTACATTCCCAAAGCCGATGGAGTAAACGGCCTCTCGGGGTGCCGGCGCTGGAAGACAAGATCGTCCAAAGCGCGGTGGCCGAGGTGCTGAGTGCTGTCTACGAGGTCGACTTCCTGGGATTCTCCTACGGCTTCCGGCCGGGGCGGAGCCCCCACATGGCGCTTGATGCCCTGCATACAGCGATCATGAGCCAGCGTGTGAACTGGGTGCTCGATGCCGACATTCGCAGCTTCTCGACTCGGTCGACCACGAGTGGCTGCTGCGAATGGTGGCGCACAGGATCGCTGATCCTCGTATCCTACGGCTCATTGGGCTGTGGTTGCGGGCCGGCGTCCTTGAGAGCGGCGAGAAGCAAGAGACGGACAGGGGTACCCCGCAAGGGGCGGGCATCAGTCCGCTCCTCGCCAATATCTTCCTGCACTACATCCTCGATCTCTGGGCCCACCAATGGCGTCGTCGCCATGCACACGGTCGCGTTGTGATCGTGCGTTACGCTGACGACTTCGTCATGGGCTTTGAGAAGAAGGCCGATGCAGAGGAGATGCTGTTGGCCCTCAAGGCGCGGCTGGCCGGCTTTGGCCTGACACTCCACGAGGACAAGACGCGGCTGATCGAGTTTGGGCGGTTCGCGGCCCTCTCACGACAGCGGCGTGGCGAGCGGCGACCCGAGACCTTCGCCTTTCTGGGCTTCACCCACTACTGCGGGCGGACCCGGGATGGCCGGTTCATCGTGAAGCACAAGACGGAAGGGAAACGCCTGACGCGCAAGCTGACGGCGCTGCGCCAGCCTGGCGGCTCATGCACGCGCCAATGGCTGCGCAGCACAGGTGGTTCGCCGCCGTTCTGCGTGGACACTACGGCTACTACGGCAGGCCGCACAACTACCCAGCGCTCAACGGATTCCATCGGCAAATGCGCCGGATATGGCTACGGTGTCGGAGACGGCGCAGCCAGAAAAGCCGGCGCATGGGCTGGTCGGAGTTCGAGACCCTGACGGCGCGCTTCCCCCTGCCAACTCCGCGCATCACTCGAACTTGGGCGCAGGCACGGATATGACGCGGGTTACCCTCGGGAAGAGCCGGGTGCGGGAAATCCGCCCGCCCGGATCTGTGAGGGCGAAAGCCGAATGGCTGAGCTACGCGACCGCGACCCATCCACGCCTCAAGTTCGGTGACGAGAAAACGGCTTTGCTGCCGGCGTCTTTGCTTCCTGAGAGGTCATCGGAAACAGCCCATTCAGTCCCCCTTAATCACCGTGAAGGAATCTGCGCGCCGGCGTATCACCGCTTTTATGCACATTGCACCGTACAACGCCGATCTCCTGCGTGGATGGAGGATGATTCGCGTAAACCGGCCACTTAGATGCGCTACAGTTACCAAGTGCGCTATGAGCGGTCCGATCCTCTCATTGGTAAGCCGACTTGATGCGGGTGATTCAGAACTTTTGCAGAGGATTCGCGACTACGCCTCCTCCCAAGGCGCACCGGCCCGGCAACGAGCTCAGTCTCCTGCCGGGCCGGTCTGAGTGTCTGGCGGACAGTTAGCCAGTGTCGGGGGCTTCAACCGATCTCACTCCGCCTTATACATGTCGGCAAGGTGCCCTCCTTAGAGCGCGTCCGTGTCGCTGCTAGGGCAGGGAACTTTGAAGATGAGAGGGTGGGAGGGGAAAGAATGCTGAACAATCGTCGGTCGCATGGGCTTTGGGAGCGGACAGCTCCGCCGCCGCCTGCAACGGAGAGGCTGGGGGGCGACCTCGTTGCCGATGTAGCGATCGTCGGCGCCGGCTACACCGGGTTGTCCACTGCGCTGCACCTGGCCGAACGGGGCCTGGACGCTGTCGTGATCGAGGCAGTCGAGATTGGTTTTGGCGCCGCCGGGCGGAGCACCGGGTTGGTGAATGCGGGCCTCTGGGTGATGCCCTCGGCGCTCAAGGAGACGCTCGGTCCGGTCTATGGCGGACGTTTGCTTAATTTGCTGCGCGATTCCCCACGCACCGTCTTCGAGATTGTCGACAAGCACAACTTGCGGTGCGAGCTGAAGCGGGTCGGCACGATCCACTGCGGAGCCGATAAGAAGGGCGTCGCCGAGATCGTGGAGCGAGCCCGGCAGTGGCAGGCGCTCGGCGCCCCGGTGCACATCCTCGATGCCGGGGAGACCCGTGCCAAGACAGGCACCTCGGCCTTCGCCGCAGGCCTCCTCGACCTCCGTGCCGGGACGATCCAGCCGCTCGCCTATGTGCGCGGCCTCGCTGGCGCAGCGATTGCCGCCGGCGCGACCGTCTTCACGGCGAGCCCGGTCGAGCACATCGCGCGCGAGGGCGGCGTCTGGCGGCTCGCCACGCAAAGAGGAAGCGTCCGGGCCAAGTGGGCGGTTCTTTCGACCGACACCTACACCTCGCGCATCCTTCCTGAGCTGCGTGGCGAGCAAGTGGTGCTGCCCTTCTTCCATGTCGCGACTGCGCCGCTGAGCCACAGACTTCGCCACACGATCCTGCCCGAGGGGCACGGCGCGTGGGACACCCGCACCGTGCTGACCGCCTTTCGCACAGACAATGCCGGCCGCCTCATCGTCGGCAGCGTCGGCGCGCTCCGCGGCACCGGAACCATGATCCATCGCCACTGGGCGCGGCGGCGTATCCGGGCGCTCTTCCCGCAGATCGGTGAGGTCGAGCTGGAGCATGAATGGTACGGTCGGATCGGCATGACGACCGACCATCTGCCCCGCCTTCATATCCCAGCGGAAAACATGATCGCACTGACGGGCTTCAACGGACGAGGTATCGCGCCGGGTACGGTGTTCGGCCGCGAGCTCGCCCGCCATATCAGCGGCGAGCTGCCGCTCGATGGGATGTTCCTGCCAGTGTCCCCGGCGCAGAACGCCCCCTTCCGGGCCATCAGAGAGGGATACTATGAGCTCGGCGCGCAGATCGCGCATCTGCCGCCGGCGCGCTGATCCCCGGGATGTTTAGGTAGATAACGGTGTCATTGTAATTCTAGCCGTCGCCCCCGATCCCGCGCGCCTGCTCGTTCGGTTGCTCCATGCGCTGCGGCGAAGATCAGCCGAGAGCTTCGAGAGGAATGCCAGGGCGGCCATGCACAGGCTCATATGGCGATGCCATCCGTGCCAGGACCGAGCCTCGCAATGATCAAGTCCGAGATCATCCTTGGCGCGCTCAAAACACTCCTCGATCGCCCAGCGCAGGCCGGCCACTGCCGCCAATTCGGCCAAGGAGGAACCGGGCGGGGCGAAGATCAAGTAGTAGGCTTTTTCTCCGGATGTCGATCGCTTGCGGCGGATGAGAAGCCAATGCTCGAAACCGCCTTTTGACGTCCAAGGGCGGCGGATGCGTGCCCAGTCGTAGAGCCGAGGCCCTTTGGCGCCTTCACCTGCCGCATGACAGACCCAGTCGTCGGGCTCGAACTCGCCGGCCAGTTCCTCGGGCGAGGTTTCCTCAAACAGACGATCCCCTCCACGGCGCATGAAGTGAGCGCCTCGAACCGCCAAGACATAGGGCTGCTCGCGAGCTTCCAGCATCCGGCGAAGGCTGCTGTCCGCCCGTAGACAGCGTCGCCCAGAACGTAAGCGCACGGGACGCCGGCATCGAGCGCCGCCTCGACCATGGCGCGCGCCATCTTTGGCTTGGTCGCAAACTCGACCGTCTCCGGGATCGACGCCCTGGCACATCGCGCCCGATCCTTTGTCCAGCTCTCCGGCAGATAAAGGCGACGATCAACCAGCGCTTGGCCGTAGCGGCTCGCGTAAGCCAAGAACACGCTGATCTGGCTGTTCTCGATCCGCCCCGCCGTTCCCGAGTACTGACGCGCGACACCGGCGGAACGATCGCCCTTCTTCACAAATCCCGTCTCGTCGAAGCACCGCGTAGCCTCCAGGAACAGGTCAAATCGCTGGACACGGAGATTGCTGCTCGGGCCAAAGCCGACGAGTCCGCTCACCGGCTGATGACCGTGCCCGGCATAGGTCCGCTGATCGCTACCGCACTCGAGGCAATGGCGCCGCCGGCGGAGACATTCCGCTCCGGGCGCGACTTTGCAGCCTGGATCGGGCTGACGCCGATCCAGCGCTCAACCGGCGGCAAAGAACGGCTCGGACGAACGTCCCGGATGGGTGAGCGAACGCTACGGCGCCTGCTCATCATTGCATCCAGCGCCGTGGTTCGCTGGGCCAAACGCAAAGGCGTGCCATCCGGCTCGTGGCTTCATAGAATGCTGGCGCGCAAGCCACCGATGCTAGTGATTGTGGCGCTGGCCAACAAGACCGCGCGCATCGCATGGGCTCTGATGACGAAGGGGGGGAATCTACCGAGCTCCGACCGTCGCCGCCTGAGTGCGGGAAGCGGTCGAGGCTGTCGGGAGGCCGTGAGAAGGTCGAAGGACAGGTATGGCGCAACGTCGGAGAGGCGGGATCAGGAGAACCAGGCGCATGGGGAGCGCTTCGAGCGCGTTCCAATGATGTGGACCTGATCCTCGAACTCCCATACGGGCCCGCGGCCATGAGGGCCGCAATGAGGGGCCGAACACATGGCAGCACCCGAACACGCGCAGCAGCCTGCACCAAAGATTCTTCTTGCATCCGTCGGGGCGTCCACACATGGCCGTGCGGCACGCCTGCCGGCAGCGTTCGCCGCGCGGCGCTCTTCCGTGCAGGCGAGCCATCTTGGTTGACAGCCCGGTCTCATCGATGAAGACGAGCTTTGAGATCGAGCTGGCCGTCGAACCAGGCACGCCGGCGCTTCAGGATGTCGGGACGATTTTGCTCCAGTGCGTGTGCGGACTTTTTTTGAACGTCCAGCCGTGCCCCCGCAGGCAGTCGCTCAACGTGCTGCGGCCGATGCGCATGGACCGCTCGGCCAAGAGCTGCTCCACCATCTCGTTCAGCGTGATGTCCTTGCGCTCCTCGATCATCCCGACGATGAAGTCGGCATGGGCGTCGAGACGCGAGCCGCGCCGTCGTCCCTGCGGTCGCGGCGTCGTCTCGCCCCCTCCGGGCTCTGCCGATCCAGCGGATCTCGATATCCCGACACCGAACCGAGCCGCTGCCTGGCGGCCGATGCTCCTTCACCCGCCGCCTTCACGACACGTGACCGCAGATCCTCACCAAGTGCTCTCGCCATCGTCCACCTCCATAAAGTGGACGTTGAATCAGTCAAACGATTCGCGTCACATCACAATCGATTCATCGATCCCCGGACGTGCTCTAGTTGCGGACAGAGCGCGATGACATCCCACACATCGGCTGCACGGCTCTCTGTTGGCTTTGTGAATGTCGTTCGCTCTACCGGGCCTTCGGATCTCAAATAGAACTTCTGATAATTGTGGACAATCCGGAACCATCCAGCGAATACTGTCACCGTCTCGCCTTCCATTTTCCTCGTTTAAGACAACCGCCGCATGCCCGAGAGGCGCTTGTGGTTTGGAACTCACACGTAAGAATGCTGCTGCCCGCTTACGACTAATCAACAATAACCTCCCTTGAACGGCCAACCCTCCGATGTGCCGCCGGCAATCAAAACGCTGCAACAGATCTTCAAATCAATTTATCAAGATCTTCACGGCCGCCCGCCGTTGACAATGGTACGTTCGCCGCAAGTCTGAGGTCAGGCTCGGCTGAAAAAGCTGGAGTTGATTTACGCGCGGTCCGCAGCATAACTCGCAACGCTGGAGTCTACAGCCATGGCAAGAAGAGCGCTCATCCTGCTTGAAGGCAACACACACGGCACTGCTTTAATGTATGTCCAAGCGGCCCAGCGTCTTGGTCTTCATCCAATTACCCTGTCGGCTGATCCAGCTCAGTACGACTATCTTGCGGCGGAAGGCATTGAGGCAATCCGTGTCGATACAAACAATCTCGATGCGCTGATCCGTGAATGTGACCAGCTCCGCGCGACCTATGATCTTGCTGG
>NZ_JAMYMK010000049.1:0-8035 GCF_040318565.1 Mesorhizobium sp. M1142 | reverse complement strand
AGTTCGACTGCAGCCGCTGCAAGCTGACGGTGAAGATCACCCTGCTCGAAGTACATCCGGAGCACCTTCCCAAGCGCCTGGTGATCCATAAGCCGGTGAAGGTCGACGGGAAGATCCGCTGGACTACCGAACGGTTCCGGGGACAGGGGCGTGGCAAAAGGCTGGACCCCGCAAACTCTGATCGACTCGAAGACACGGCTCACTGCGTCCTGCCACAATCCGCGGTGTCACCAAAACCAGCCGCTTGAGAAGCTGAGGGCCAAGCTCGGCCCGGATGCAGCGATGGCGGACGATCTCATTCCGAAGCTGAAATGCGCCAAGTGCGGCGGCAAGCGCGTTGGACTGATTTATACGCCCGACACCAACCCGAGCCCCTACGGCAAGGCAGAGGGCGGGCGATGAACCTAAGGTCCGGTTTCCGGCGAAGCAGTGCCGGCCTGCTTCATGAAGTCATGGCGGCGCGCGCGAACATGTGCCAGCAAATTCGCTTCATTGCCGACCCCGGATCTAAAGAGAGACAGCGTGGTCGAGGCGAGAATCTGGCTGTCTATCAAGGTGCTGTACGATTTCGCGTCGGCGACTATCTGATCGACAACCCGCTGGCAGATCGCTCGATCTTTAGGTCTAAGGAACTGACTTTTCGGTGCTCGTGGCAATCTCGACGCCTTTAAAGGGGAAGTTACTGTGTCCCCCGCGACCGAAGCGTGGGTCTCCGTGAATGGACCCTAAACGCATTCCGACAGATAATTGCCATTCGTTTGAGTGGTGCCGATGTTTTTGCTATGGCGTGGTAATCGAGGCCATTAGCCGTATTGGGGACGGTAATTTTGGGACCAGTACGCGCACGGTCGCGAGGGGAGTTAGTTCAAAGCCCCTATAGAGGACAATCGCCGAATGACAATTGCAACGCTGAGGCCGGACGGCTGGCCGCAGGCGGCGACCGTCGGCTACGTGAACGAAGGCCTTACGCTCTATTTCCTCTGCGGCCTGGATAGCCAGAAGGCGGAGAATCTGGCGCGAGACGATCGCGTGCCCTCTATCGCCGTTTCGCCTTCAACGTGCTGATTTCCAACGTCGACGATCACCTGCGCAATCACGGCTTCCTTTGGCTGGGAAGGGCATGATGGTCGCTATCGCCTGCCTACGATCTCAATCCGGTCCCGACGGATCTAGAGCCGCGGGTTCTGACGACCAACATCGATTCGTGTTCGCTTGGTCTTCTGGAGAGCGCCGCCGGGTTCTTCGCGCTGACGCTCCCGCAGGCGCGAACGGTCGCCGTGGTGACGTCGACCAGGCGCGATTTTGCCAAGGCCGCGGGGGCGCGACCGGCGGAGATCAACGGGATGGCGATCGCTTTCGAGCACGATGATCTCAAAAGGGCTCTGGCGCCGCGCGTCCCGGCCTTCGACTTGCTGCAGCCATGTTCCTGGCGAGCCCGACCAGGCGCAGGACAGCCCGCTTTGGATTCGACTCGAGCCAAACGCCCCTGATCGGGCTGACGATCGCTGGTGACGGTCGATATCAGCAAGGTCAGGCTGGTTGAGAAGTACAGGGCGCCAAAGCGCAGAAAGCCGCTGCGCGACATGGCTTAGGTCGTCCGAGGGCGGGAAGCTTGCGCGGACCTCCCATTGGTGATTTGCTTCACGTCACTTGGGAGGGGCAAATGCTGAAGGTTATTGGAATAGCGGCGCTGGCTGGGATCTGTGCCACTCCCGCCTCTGCTACGTGCTTCCAAATGAGGAGCGACGTAAACGGGGCCATTGATTATCTGCTTTGCCTCCACAATGAGCACGTGGATCTTTTGAATCAGCATGCGGACGACCTGAACGGACAAGGCGCATCAATAAGCACTCTTTCGAAAGCGGCACTCTTGGCGGATGACAACGGCCGAGAAGCAGCGAACCGCATACAGAGCTTAGAGAGAGGTCCGCGAGCTTCGCGACGAGATCGATTCGTTCAAAACTGAGCGCCAATAATGCGACGCGCGGCTGCCTCGTACTTGTTCTCGCAACGGTGAGTGCGGCTTCGGCGGACAGCCCCGCGAGGAAAGCTCGACAGATTGCTCTTCAGAATTCGTGGTCAGCATGCATGGCGATCTCCGTTGATGGGGTCGCCGCACCGAATTCACTGTCCCCGGTCTGTCGGCCGGATGCAAGTCGCTTCCACCATGCCGCCTTCACGATGCAGCATGGCGGCGACAATGACGTCGAAAACGTTCCCGACCTCCTCTTCGATCTCGTGTGCCTTGATGCCGCTCTCCTCAGCCGCTTTCAGGGCCTGGTCGGCAAGATTCCTAATAGCGAACGGATCGCTTGACCTTGCGTTAGGCAGATGCTCTGCCATCCATTTCTCGAAGAAGTTGATGCCACGTGTGCTCATCCAGCCATAAGCTGGCGAATGGGATTAAGTTCCTTCTTCCCGAAAATCCTGCAGCGAGGCGTGCTTCCAACGATGCAGGCCCGGTGAGCAATTGCGAGTCGGATTGAGCCGATCGGACCTTAGTCGGCGGTTGCCGATCAGACTTTAGTCGGCGGTTCGAGGAACAAGTCACCCTCTCGACGATTGGTACGATAATACCGTCGGAAAGGAATTTCAAAGTGGGAGATGACAAGCCCAGCCGCGAGCGACTCAAGGAGGCTCAGGCGAAGGGCCTCGCGGAGGAGACCGGTATAACGGAGGCGCAGGCAAGCGATCTGATTGAAATGATTGGGACCGATCGCGCATCATTGCTGCGCGAGGCACGGATCCTGAAGAAGCGCCAAACGCCGCCGGCAAAGTCGTGACACAAGGGTGGCCCCCACCCTCCGGGAGAGGACGCGGGCCGACCGGAGGACACCGATCTCAGCATCGGTCTCGTAGCAATGCTGCAGATGCCTAATCCGCGTCTCAAGGTTGCGTTCCATAAGAGGTCTGTCTGGTGCAGCGTGCCTACTTGGCCTTCTTGCCTTTTCGGTTCAGCTTCGGCTTCGATGCCAGCGCAGCAGCAGGAGCGGTTTCGGCCGTAAGTCGTTGCTCCCGTAGCCGAGCCGTCTTTGCATCTCGCGCGATGCGCTCAATGTCGGTGAAAGCCCGTGCAGCATCCGACGTGCGCTCCTGTCTGTCGGATTTTTCTTTATCAGATAAGTATCGCCTCTCCCGCATTATTGTCCTCGATCTGACGGTACGGGCTTTTGTCGCCGACCGAACCATTGTCGCCGACCGTGTTCCCCCAGACAACAAAAAAAGCCCGCGCCTCTGGCGGAGAACGCGGGCCCGATCGGGCTTTTGGCCCGTCTGCAGCGGGCGCTGAGGGGGCGCACTCGCTGATCACAGACAATCATCAGAAATCACTAAAGTTCCACCCTGACTAATACTTCGGAAACGACTGCAGCAGCATTGAGACAAGATCTTTGCCGGTGCTCGTGAAACAGAGGGCGCGATTGGTCTGGGCATTTGTCGGAAAGTCCCAACCCCAGCTTCTCCGGTGCCTGCCCTGAGTGTCTTCGCCCCGCTCCGTAAGGTGGTCCACGTGATGTTGTTGGTGTTGCGCTTGCAGGCGCCGCCAATCAGAAGACCATCGTCGACGGTATCTGCAACCGCATCTTGAGAAGCTGGCGCCGTGCGGTGATCAGCGTGCGGATCAGCATGCTGTCGAAACCCTTGACCCGAACTTCTCGGTAGAAACCAACCTCGGCCAGATGTGCCAGGCCATTCGCATCATTCGCATCGGTCTTGTTCGCGGCCATATCCAGCGCGGCCGATGTGGCCTCTGTTCCTGTTAGGCATGATTCTTCTCCCATGCCACCCTCCGCCGCGGCAGCGCTCAACACGAGCAAGCGAATGTAACAACAATGGGCTGAGAGGGCCGCCCAGGATTTCAGCCGAAAGGGTTACCGGGCTCTCGGTCGATCGAAGCTGCGGGCTGGTTAATGGGCGCAGTCGCGCCATTTCTTGAAACCGGTCGTAACGCTACGCGACGACGCGCGCAACATCGGTCTTGGTCCTAACCACGACTGGGCTTCTCATGGTGCCGATGCGTTTGGACTAATGTGCGTGGCGCATGCCGTTCCCGAGAAACTCCCTGCCAACACGCGTGCCAAGGTACTAGCGCTCAGCATCGTCTGAAATGACGGGCGGTCGGAATCGGTAATCGCAGTTGGCTTACCTTTGGAGGTGTCGGCGAAGCAGCCCGAGGTTGCGATTATTCGCCTTGAAGTATACGTCGAAGATCGAACCTAGGATAGGAACGCTCCCCACAACCGTATCGAGCAGCACGTTCCCCAACATGCGAGCGATCAGGCCACTCCCAGCACCGCAGTTACGCGCTTGTAAGACGATGTAAGCTGAAACCAGGCCTGATGCTGCATCTCCCAGGACAGGGACTAGGCCGACCAAGGCGTCCATTCCAAAACGTATTGAAGTTCCGGGGACGCGCCAGCGGGAATCGAGTAGACCGGCCAAGAGATCCAACTCGTCAATTGCTGTCGCTGCCTTAAGCTCGCCAAAGCCCTGCGCGCTCTTCGCTGGCTTTGAACGGTTGCGGCGAAGTATCAGGTCTTCTCGATCCAGGGCAGTCATTCTAGATTTTCGCTCGCGCCGGCTGGATCATTGATCAGTTACCCTTAGCCTGCGTCCAACCCGGGGGCACGTCGTCGAGCAGGGTCGTTTCATCCGAGCCCTGCGTCGGCTCAGCTGGGGGCATTTCACCATTCGGGGTCATCTGATTGACCGCCTCAGGCAGATCTCGCGTGATCCTGGCAATGAGCTCCTCGCGCGAAAGACCGGTCTGCATAGAAAGAGACGTGAGCGTATCCTCGTCTATGGCCATCTCCACCTCGCGTGGCTCGATTGGCTGGTTCGGTCCAGTGCTCACCCAAGAGTCTACCTTTGATCCCGCACCCACATTTCTGAATCGTTCGAGGATGTCGCCGAGAGCGGTGCCCGACACACCTTTGGACAGTTGATCGACCATTCCACCTTGCGGATTGTTTGGATCGCGTTCCCGCGCGCGACGGATCATGTCTCCTATCTTGTCGCGGTTCTGGTAGGCTAGAACCCCAAGCATCGCGATCGCTAGTTTTCCCAGATTTGCCATTGGTTCCTCCTTATTCCAACTTGAAAAAGGGCTCCGCCTGGCAAAAGTTCCGCGAACGACGATCTAATATTGTGCAGGACGCACGCTGGAGTTTGCGGTTTCCCACTATCACTTTGAAAGAACTTGGCTTTCGTCGGCGATTGAGCATGAGCGGATTTGTTCCTTAGTACGAGGGGGCGAGTGTTTGGTACAAAAATCTGAGCGGGTGATCGGATAACTGGCTCGGGCGAGGCCGCTTCGGCGCGGAGAGATCATGCGTTCCTCGAAGCGCCTGATCGCCGCCGACAACCTGACGCAGAAGGAAAACGCCAAGGTCGAGGCGCAGCTCGCCATCGCCCGCGCCATGATGCGCGCCGGCCGGTCTTGACGATCGACAACCCAGCGCCAGTATCCTGGCGATGGATGAAAATTACATCTACGGAGAAAGAACCGGCCTGCAGCTCGTGCGTATGGCGATCGGCCGGCGTGCTGCCGAGCGAGGAGGCAGTCAACCTGCTCTATGGACCGTTGCCGGTGCATGAGGGCGAGGCGCTTGCAAAAGCGATCATCGAGACTGTCGAGCGGCTGACCCGGACTATTGACGCTTTGCCGTGGCCATCGGGGCCAGCGATCCCAAGATCAGATCAGTCGTAGACCTTGATGATCTTGCGCGTGCTCGGATCCACCAGAACGGTCCGGTTGTCGACGACCACATAACGGTATTTGACGTTCGGCACTTCATGCAGCTCGACGGTGTCTGGGAGGGGCGAGCCGATGTTAAGCTCCACTCCAGGGATTTTCACCGATGCGAGCGGCTGCTTCTTCACGTATTCCTTGATGACGGTTTCCTGCTGCGGTTCGATGATCACGTCCTGGGCGGCGGCGGCACCAATGCCGGCCAGCAGCAGAAATCCCGCCGCTGCGGTTGAAAGATGCATTCTCATAGCCGTCTCCTTGTTGAGATTTTGCCGGGACGCAGCTTCATCGCGCCAAGCTCACCTCAACGCGAGCCAATCAACGAACGTTCCTCGAAGGGGCTTAAACCATGCGAAGCGTCACGGATATATTTGTGCTCGCCCCGCAGATGTTTAATGCGCAGCTTCACCCCAGGCTGACCCATTGAGTAGCCGGCCGCTTCTTGACGCCTTCCGGAGGCTTACGCGTGCTGCTGGTCCGGAAGGGCTCGATAGTGTTGAAAAAGTCCGCAACTAAGCTTGTTGACCCCATCGGTTATCCGCCAACAACGGACAGAATCGAGTTCGCGCCAAAAGCTCAAGAGCCACGCGGTAACGAACTATCCCGGCGGCTTGATGCGGAAGATCGAGTTGCCGGAGATCCATAGCGAATCATCTCCATGACGGATAGCGTCGCCTAGGTACACTCCGGATGGGCGCTTGAACTTGCCACTGAACGAGTTCGTATTCGGGTCAATGCGAATGACCGGGACGAGTATCGTTGATAGCCAGACAAAGCCGCCTCCGACTGCTATATCGCCGCCCTCTCCGGCGGCGTCAGCCTCGATGGTGGCGAGAACCTCACCGGTTTTGCCATCGATCCGCTGGACGGTTCCGTCGCCCTGATTGAGGACCCAGATCGATCCTTCGCCGGACGTCAGGAACCGCGGCTCTGGGTTGAGAGCAGTTGTCGTAACGATCTGATTCGTTTTCGGATCGACACGGTACAATTCACTTTTCGCAGTTCCTGTAACCCAGACGGACCCGAAGTCTGCGACTACGCCGGAGCTGGTAGATGGCAGCGGTACCTTCGCGACCTCGTTCCCATTCTGAGCATCATAGCGAGCCAGGATCTGGCCATTGCTACCGGTGACGGCCCATACGGCACCTTCACCGACTCCGATGCTACCTTCGCTGTCGAATAGGAGGGACGGTATTTGCAGGACGATTTTGTTTGCGCGCGGGTCTACCTTGTAGATTGTCTTGCTGCCGACATCCGGCACCCAGACGGCGCCCTCGCCGATGGAAATCCCGCGGTAACTGCCGACAGCCCCCTCAATGGGAATGTCGGTAACAGAGTTGTCGTCTGGATTGATCCGAACAAGCTTACGGCCACTCATCATCCAGAGAGAGTCAAAACCGAAGGCTAAGAAATCGCCGCCACGCTCTATTGTCGCTTCTATGAGCACCTCAGGGGGTTTTTCCTCGGGAGCTGCCGGAGTTGCCCAAGCCGAAGCTGCTATCGAAAGAGCGATCGCGTATGTTGCTGTTTGGATTCCCATTTGCCCCTCCATCAGGGGAATTCCACCTCGCCGTACTGGCTCTGGTCATTCCAAGTAGCGGCCAAACGCAAGCACCCCTGGCATCACGGCTAGGATGGTTGTTGTTCAAGCGTCTTCCGCTTCGCGGGGCCGGCTAGCTAGATCATAAACTTTGGACGGCAGCACCGGAAGCCGAAAACGCTCCCAGGCCTTGCGGAGGGATCCGACAGCATCCAGCTCTCAGGCGCCAGGAGTTCGAACTTCTTTCGGTTTGGAAAGACGCTCCCATACGTCGCACGCCCTTTTTTCGTCTCGGCGATGAAGCGCGTGAACTCTCGTTCGAGCTCGAACACCGATTGCTCCTTTGTGTCGGCGGTTCCTCGCTGTCCGCCATGAAGTCGGAAGCGTGGATCGGAGGTAGAGGTCGTCCATGACCAGGTATCTCTCCGGGCACCGTTTCCCCACCTATGACGGTTCTGTCCCAATCCAACCAGACACGGGCGCCGCGGTCGCGGGCGAATTCGAACGCCTCGACAGCATCTTCGAAAGCAGCAAGCACAGTGCTGCCGTCGACGGCTTCGAAGCCGCCCTGGTCGGCGAGGTGGATCTTGAGGCGGTCTGTCATCCGCGGAACCGCTCTGTGGTCCAATGGATCTTGCCATCGATCTTCATGGGCTTGTGGATCATCAGCCGCTTCGGCAGGTGCTCCGGGTGCACCTCTAGAAGCGTGATCTTCACCGACGGCTTGCAGCGGCTGCAATCGAACC
>NZ_JAMYMK010000048.1:0-8196 GCF_040318565.1 Mesorhizobium sp. M1142 | reverse complement strand
GCCTCGCATCCAACGCCTCCGTGCAAATCACCAGGCGAAGTGAATCAAAATGCGGTCTCGATTGCCAGGTTTTTCGAGGTGTCCAGCTAGCCAAAAACACCGGTAAGTCGAAAGAGGACATAAAGAAGATTCTTGATGCGAAGTATGGGAAACCCGCCACGGTAAAGCGCTTGGCGAAGGCGGTGCAGGGCTTCTTCATTCCAAGCCAGCGTGAAGGCGGTGTGCCAATCCTATTTGATAGAGAACGTGTCGAGTCAGAAGTCGTCAAGCAAATCCCATATGCCGAAGAGTTCAGCGCCAAAGAGGATTTTGAACGGTACGACAGTTACGACGACGTCACGCTTGAAATACACGCTCAGGACAAGGACAAGATCAATACCGGCTGGGCGGCTGTCCCGAAAGGCGTCACAGAATCGCGCCTCAGAATGAAGCTGGTCGACCCGGTGACGGCTCATGATATCTGGACCAAAGATACCGTTCGGGGGGATATCACCATTGTTTCTAAGCTCACAAGCGACGGCTATACACCGGCGGAAATCCATCTGACCGCCGTACGCAATTCGGACTAACCAAGCTCAAGAGTCCACTTTATCATCTTCGAACATTGCAGAGGAACGCAGCGGTAAATCCGCTAGGGCTGATTCGTGGATCTCCTGTTTCAGTAGAACTTTTTTAGCCGCAGTTTAAGGACTTGTTTGAGCGGGAGGACTAAGCTCAGGGGCACCAAGTACTGGCCACTTAGTCTCAATCTTCTTAAGAAGATTCAATCCAACACCCAACGTTGTTTGAGCAACAATGGTTAATACAATGCCTACCAAAGCCAAGATAACACCTAGAGAGATGTTATTCCAGAGATTACTTAAGCTGTCTATTACAGGTTGTTGAGTGGAAATTCTTTTGTCAACGTCGCTCTCAATCTGTCTAATTTTCTCAGAAAGCCCTTGAAGTGACAATATCTCTTTGCTCATGCCCCGAACAAGTTCGTTATCAATATCGTTTATAGCTTTTCCGTCATAAAGGTACGGTGGGCTTGATGTTCTATCCAAGCTACAAAACCAGATCTTAAAGGCGGGATCTCCTTCACATATCTGAACGGGCGATGGGCTGGCGTTGTAAACCGCGTATATCAGCTTTCCTTTGTACCCTGGATCAACGTGAAATCCCGAAACGTTAATAAGCCCTTGGTACTTAATGCGCGTCCGCATAGATATGAACGCCATAGCATCTGAAGGTATCGACACCTCCTCTTTTGTAAGGAGAAATGCGAACTGCCCGGGAGGAATCAAAAAGCATTGCTTCTCCGCTAAAACAGTTTTTCCTTGATGTTCTCCAGATAGTTCCGCCGTCTTAAAAAGGACATTACCCATGCGTAAGTTGTACGCATTCGCATCTATGTGCAATGGGTCAAAATCCATTACAACGGATTGGTTAGCTAGAAGCTTTTCGCCGCTCCAGAATCCACCGCCGCCAAGATTATTCCGTGATGTAGAACTGGCGCTCACGCAATTCGCTCCTGCGCTGTATTACAGCTTCGTGGAGGTTGAGGCCTCGCTCTTCAGATATCTGTGCAACCCATGTCATGATGTCGATGTTGGCGCTACGCATAATAGGAAGGCAGTCTTCGGCGTGATCAATCTTCTCGCATGCGTCCGCAAACCGACCAGCTGCATCAGCAAAAGTGCGAAGCGGGTCGATTTGGGTGGCAGGTTTGACGGCAACATTTGGTGCGGGCAGATGCTGATGGAGTGTATTTGCTGCGCTAAGACAGACAAGTGCAGTGTCAGTCAACGTCCGGTCATAAGCCTTTGGCTCAGTCAAGCCGCGCGCCAGCCGTCCCACGTATTTGCAGTAGTGGAGTCCGTAATGTTTTAGCCTGTCGTTTTTATGCAAGCACAGGATATCGGAGTGGTTCCTCCGATCATGATGATACTGCTCCTGTTGCAGTTGCAGCATGTCGCCATCTGAAAACATAATCGCGCTCCCTTCCCCCAGGTTCGCGTTGCCATCCTGATTCTGAAGCCGAATCAAGCCGCATACCACGACTTTTGCGGCAAATCGGAGTTTCCCACAAGTTATTAAAGTAAGCGTGAAACCGAAGAAGGGGGCCACAGAAACGGTTTCGACTCACGTGATATATAGAGAGGATGTTTTGGCGATCCATCCTTATTCGAGCCGAGTGCACGAATTTCGCACCCAGTTTCCCGAACGAGTTGCTCAACGTCACGCAATCTCGAGGTAGCTGCCGGTAGATATTGCCGTGGCGGGCGAATGACACCCCAGCCCAAAACGATGAAGCCGCCAGCCTCTTTCACCTCAGTCGCTGCCCGAAGAATGTGACCATCGTTCAGCGGCCCGACAGGGTCACCGCTTGCCCATAACTCTCTAGACAATGTTGCAATGCGCGCCCACGGGTTTATGAACGTAAGTCGTTCGCAACCCCATAGTTTGGCATACCCAATTCCCCGCCGCAGAGTGGCGTCATCGGCCTCTTCATCGGCGATACTTGGATTGTGAAGCAAAAACGCCACCGGCGGCCGCCGTCCACCGATGGGACGGTCGAGGCGATAACGGTACTGTCGACATTCCGAGAAGATGGCTGTCAATGGTGCGCGCTCAGCAATGTGTCTGTTGGGGCGCAAATGGCCGCTGCGGGGCGACTCTGAAGTGCAAGGCCGGGAACCCGCAATGGCGAGTAACTATTTTCGCCGTGCAACGCTGGTCTGAAATTCCACTGCGTCCGGCCACAGGCACAGCCCCCTCAATCCCCCATCTTCAGCGCCTGGATAAACGCCTCCTGGGGAATATCCACCTTGCCAAACTGGCGCATCCGCTTCTTGCCCTCTTTCTGCTTGTCGAGCAGCTTGCGTTTACGCGAGACGTCGCCGCCGTAGCATTTGGCGGTGACGTCCTTGCGCAGCGCCGAGATGGTTTCGCGGGCGATGACCTTGCCGCCGATCGCCGCCTGGATCGGGATCTTGAACAGATGGTGCGGGATCAGCTCCTTCAGCTTCTCGCACATCTGGCGGCCGCGCTTTTCCGCCGCCGTGCGGTGGACCAGCATCGACAGCGCGTCGACCGGCTCCTCGTTGACCAGGATCGACATTTTCACCAGGTCGCCCTCGCGATAGTCGGTCAGGTGATAGTCGAAGGAGGCATAGCCCTTGGAGATCGACTTCAGACGGTCGTAGAAGTCGAAGACCACCTCGTTGAGCGGCAAATCGTAGATCAGCATGGCGCGCTTGCCGACATAGGACAGGTCGGCCTGGATGCCACGCCGGTCCTGGCAGAGTTTCAGGATGCCGCCGAGATAGTCGTCGGGGGTGAGGATGGTGGCGCGGATCCACGGCTCCTCGATGGCCGATATCTTGACCACCTCGGGCATGTCGGCCGGATTGTGCAGTTCCTTGACCGTGCCGTCGTTCAACAGCAGGCGGTAGACGACCGAGGGTGCGGTGGCGATGAGGTCGAGGTTGAACTCGCGCTCCAGCCGCTCCTGGATGATTTCAAGATGCAAAAGGCCGAGGAAGCCGCAGCGATAGCCGAAGCCGAGCGCGGCGCTGGTTTCCATTTCAAAGGAGAAGGACGCGTCATTGAGGCGCAGTTTGCCGACCGCGGCGCGCAGGTCTTCGAAATCGGCGGCGTCGACCGGGAACAGGCCGCAGAACACCACCGGCTGCGCCGGCTTGAAGCCGGGCAGGGCTTGTGCCGTCGGGCGCTTGTCTTCGGTGATGGTGTCGCCGACGCGGGTGTCGGCAACCTCCTTGATCGAGCCGGTGAAGAAGCCGAACTCGCCGGGGCCGAGCTCGTCGACATTGATGCGGGCGGGCGTGAAGACGCCGGTGCGCTCGACCAGGTATCTGGCGCCGGTGCCCATCATGCGGATGGTCTGGCCCTTCTTCAGCACGCCGTCGATGATGCGCACCAGCACGATGACGCCGAGATAGGCGTCGTACCAGCTGTCGACCAGCATCGCCTTCAAGGGGGCCGCGATGTCGCCCTCGCGCGGCGGTGGCAGATCGTTGACGATCGCTTCCAGCACGTCGGGGATGCCCAGCCCGGTCTTGGCCGAGATCAGCACGGCGTTGGAGGCGTCGATGCCGATCACCTCCTCGACCTGCTCGCGGATGCGCTCGGGCTCGGCAGCGGGCAGGTCGACCTTGTTCAGCACCACGACGATCTCATGGTTGTTGTCGATCGCCTGGTAGACATTGGCCAGCGTCTGCGCCTCGACCCCTTGCGAGGCGTCGACGACCAGCAGCGAGCCCTCGCAGGCGGCAAGCGAGCGCGACACTTCATAAGCGAAGTCGACATGGCCGGGCGTGTCGATCAGGTTGAGGATATAATCCTCGCCATTGTTGGCGCGGTATTTCAACCGTACCGTCTGCGCCTTGATGGTGATGCCGCGCTCGCGCTCGATGTCCATCGAGTCCAGCACCTGCTCCTTCATGTCGCGCAGCTCCAGCCCGCCGGTCGACTGGATCAGCCGGTCGGCAAGCGTGGATTTGCCATGGTCGATATGGGCAACGATGGAGAAGTTGCGGATGTTCTTGATCGGCGTGGTCATGCGGCGCGCTTTAGCAGGGGCACGGTATATCGGCAAGCGGCGGGGCGCGGGTGCGGCGGCAAGGCGGCAAAGTCGTTAAACTTTGATCCATGAGATTAGAGCATAGTTTGCGCCCGGCGTGGTAGCCCACCGGTCTATCGCCGTTTCGGGGGGATCGGAATGCCGCTGTCAGCACGCAAATTTCTCAGATCGGTGAGCGGCTCGTTCGCGCCGATGCTCGCCATCCTGCTTATCCCGATGGTTGCCGCATTGGGCTTTTCCATCGACTATACCTCGGCGGTTTCAACCAGGGCATCGATGCAGAACGCCCTCGATGCAGCGTCGCTGTCGATCACGACGCTTGCGACGGACACCTCATTGGCGGACCGTCAGGTAAAACTGCAGGAGGTATACCTGGCCAATGGCGGGCAAGGCACGGCCAAGCTCGACAGCTTCGTCGTCGCCACCGACGGCGCCGCCAGCATCAAGGCTTCGGCCGGCTTTGCCATGCCGACGAATTTCATGCAGATCGCCAGGATCAACACGGTGCAGGTCGGCGTTGCGTCGGCAGTGACAAAGCGGCCGGCATTGGTGCAAGCCACGTTCAAGGTGACCAAGGTCTCGGGCTGGTGGGGCAAGACAATGACGCTCTACGGCACCAAATTCGGGGACACGGTGGCCAACAAGCTGATGAAGATCACCTACACATACAACGGTTATGGCGATCCGAAAGGCTATGGCACGGCGACCGTCTCCACCATCAACGGAGCGACGATCACTACGGTCCAGCAGCAGGTGTGTACGACCACCACGGTGCTCAGCTTTTATGGGCTGCCCAGCACCACGATCACCCAGACCGCTTCCAACGGCAAGAAATATGCGACCACCTGCGTCAACACCATGTACCCGGCGACCGGTGCCGGCGCGGTGATCGACGTCAGCCAGATGGACCAGCTCTACCTGCAGATGGATGTGCCGTCAGGCAATCCAACGGTGCTCAAATCGAACGATCCGGCGACATCGAACCGCCTCTACGCGGACGGCGTCGAGATCGCCAGTGGCCAAACGGTCGATATCTTTACGCTGGTGCCGTGCGGCCAGACCAGCACACAAGCGTGGGAAGACGGGGGATCGCCGGTGCCGACATCTCCGACCATCACCGATTCCAACGCGGACTTTTTCTACACAGTAACCGGCAAGTGCGCCTTCAATCAGCGGGCATCGGAAACGCTGTTGACACAATAGGACGCCGCAGCTGAGTGCGAGGGCATATCGGCCCGCTTAGGCTGCCCGTCCATCACACCGCCGCCCGTCACACCGGGTGGCGTGTTGGTTGCGAGCGACCGTCTTCCCTTTGCCCCCTGTGGGAGAAGGCGGCCGAGCGAAGCTCGGTCGGATGAGGGGTGTTCCAGGGAACGCCGACGCCTCATTGCTTCCAGCACCCCTCAACCGTCTCGGCGCTTCGCGCCGATTCACCTTCTCCCACAAGAGGAAGAGAGAGCTGCGAACGATCACGAAGCGGTGATGCTGTAACGAACCGTGTTTCGGCGGCGAAGTGTGGACATGGAACCGCACAGGAGAACAGCGATGACCGGATCGAAACGCAGCACAGCCCTGATGGGGCTCGCCGCGGTACTGTTTTCGGCAACTGTGCTGTCGGCAACCGGCGCGGCCGCCGGCCAGACGCAGACCGTCGTCGAGCTGTTCACCAGCCAGGGCTGCTCGTCCTGCCCGCCGGCCAACGCCAATCTGATCAAGGTCAAGGACCGGCCCGGCGTGCTGGCGCTGTCCTTCAACGTCACCTACTGGGACTATCTCGGCTGGAAGGACACATTCGGCAAAGAAGAATTCACGCAGCGCCAGGTCCGCTATGAACCGTCGCTCGGCCGTTCCGGCCCGTTCACGCCACAAGTGGTGGTCAACGGCAAGGCCGATGCGGTCGGCGCCAGGCCCGGCGAGATCGAGCAGCTGATTTCGAGCGGCGGCCGCGCCGACGGACCTTCGCTGTCGCTCGCCGGCGGGATGGTCAGCATCGGCGCCGGTCCGGTGCCCGGAGGCAAGGCCGACGTCTGGCTGGTGCGTTACGGCAAGGGCGTCGTCGAGGTGCCGGTGGCGCGCGGAGAAAACACCGGCCGCACGCTGCCGCACGCCAATGTCGTGCATTCGCTGACCAGGCTGGGCAGTTGGACCGGCGACGCCACCGCGCTGCCGCTGCCGGCGACGACGGGCGGCCTTAGCACGGCGGTGCTGGTACAGGTGCCGGGCGGCGGGCCGATCCTTGCTGCCGCTACGAATTAGAAACCCGCGCGAAATTCCCCCAACGCGCAGCGGCGCCGCCGCATGCCGTCAACCCCTGCCAAACCCTAGGAGATCATCATGACCAATCGTTTGACCAATCGCCCGACCCTGGCGGTACTCGCCTTCGCACTTTGCTCGGCGGCGCTGTTCGCAGGAGGCGCGGCGCGAGCCGAAGATGCGATGAAGCCGGCGATGGCGACAAACGCCATGAAGCCGGCAACGGGCGCCATGAAGCCGGCAACGGACGCAATGAAGCCGGCCGGCGCCATGGCGGCTGACGCGATGGCCACGACCGCGATGAAGGCGACCGATCCGATGAAGGCCGACTGCATGAACAAGGCCGACGCCGAGACGGACGCCATGAAGAAGGCAGAGGCGACCAAGGCCTGCGATGCCATGGCTCCGGCCAAATAGGCGATGCGCACAGCAATGTGAGAGCCCGGCGGACCTATCCGTCGTATAATCCACGCCACATCATGGGAGATCAGACATGACCGCAGCCGTGAAACGATCGTCGATTTTCGCAAAAGCAGCAGCTGCCGCGCTCATCCTCACGGCCGCCGCCGCCGTATTCTGGCAGACCCCGGCAGTCTCGGCCGAAGACGCGGTGGTGATCCCGCCGCCGGCAATGGACGAGAAGGCCACCGCCGGCACCGAAAAGGCGGTCTTCGCCGGCGGCTGCTTCTGGGGTGTGCAAGGCGTGTTCCAGCACGTCAAGGGCGTCACCAGCGCCGTCTCCGGCTATGCCGGCGGCGACAAGGACACGGCCGTCTATGAAATGGTCGGCACCAGCCGGACGGGCCATGCCGAATCCGTCGAGATCACCTACGAGCCGTCCAAGGTTACTTACGGCCAGCTGCTGCAGGTGTATTTCTCGGTGGCGCACAATCCGACGCAACTGAACTACCAGGGGCCGGACAGCGGCACACAGTACCGTTCGACGATCTTTGCGGAAAACGACACGCAGAAAAAGATCGCCGAAAGCTATATCGCCCAGCTCGACAAGGCCAAGGTGTTTCCTAAGCCGATCGTGACGACGCTGGAGACCGGCAAGAGCTTCTATCCGGCCGAGGACTACCACCAGGACTTTCTGACCCTCAACCCGACTTATCCCTATATCGTCTACAATGATTTGCCCAAGGTCGAGAACCTGAAGCGGCTGTTCCCCAACCTCTACAGCGAAAAGCCGGTGCTGGTGCTGGCCGCTAACAAGAGCTGAGCTTTTGCGCCGGCGGGCGCGACGGAGAATAAGCGTCGGCGATCCTTCGCACCCCCTCTGTCCTGCCGGACATCTCCCCCTCAAGGGGGTGTTTGGACCGGGGACATCGCGAACAGGTGTGCGAGGACATCGCGAA
>NZ_JAMYMK010000047.1:0-8264 GCF_040318565.1 Mesorhizobium sp. M1142 | reverse complement strand
AAACGATGTCCGCAAGATATTGGGATTGAACTGGCTGCGTGTTTTCCGAGAAGTCTGGGGAGAGTGATCTTGTGGCTTTGAACCTTGTAGCGAAGTTCTTTTCACATAAGGCATGTTCGTCATCAACGTGGTGCCCCGTTCGGTAAGAATAGGGCACGTGAGTGCGCTTACCCGTCTGGTCTCAGTAACGACAGATAATTCCAGAGCCCTCAGGAGTTCTTGAAAGGAAAATGTAAATTGTGTCTAATCCAGCGGACTGAACACCTGTGGGAACTTCGAGATACTTGCAACGTCTATGTCATAAAAAGCGGCACTGAGTGCGTAGTGATCGATACAGGATCAGGCGCGATTCTAAAACATCTCGGGGATATCGGTATAGATCGGATCGGCTGGGTTCTGCATACCCATCACCACAGGGACCAATGTTGGGGTACACCTCTTGTTCAAAGGGCCGGGGCGAAAATTGCCGTACCGGAATATGAACGTTATCTTTTCGAAGATGCCGAGGCACATTGGCAAACCCGGCGCATCTACGACAACTACTGCAATGGCAATACGTTCTTCTCCCTCGGCGAGAATGTTCCCGTGGACGCTGTCCTTGAGGACTATGGAACGTTTTCCTGGAAGCAGTATACGTTCCGCATCCTGCCTGCTAAGGGGCATACTTTCGGAATGGTCGGCCTAATCACAGAAGTTGATGGTATCAAGATTGCATTCACGGGCGATTTGATGACCAACGGAGGAAACCTTTATCAATTGCATGCTATGGAATATGGCTATGGTGATTTGCTTGGCATCGAGTTCACAATGCAGTCAATCCTGGCCTTGAAGAAGGAAAGAGTAGCGTACGCCTATCCATCGCACGGCTCGCCCATCAGCAACGTTGAGGCAGATATCGAAAAGCTTGAGTCGAAGCTCGAAAAGCTTGCTAACATCGGCAGGCTTTTTACCTCAGGGCGCAATAGCAGTTACAGTGATCCAGAGACACTGCGTGAAAGCAGGCTGCAGCGGATTAGCGAGCACCTTCTTTGGGCTGGACCATACACATGCTCAAATTTTTACATTATACTTAGCGGAAGCGGTCACGCCATGCTGATTGACTATGGTCTAGCCTCGGACGGGCATCTCCATGTTGGTTCAGATCACAGCGGCATGCAAGCCCAGCGTTTTGTTGAGCATCATCTTGATCAATTGCGCGAGGACTATGGAGTTCGAGAAATTGAGCTCGTCGTCCCCACGCACATTCATGATGATCATGTCTGTGGAATACCGTACCTCCAACGGCGTTTCGGCACGCAGTGCTGGGCTTTGGATCGTGTTGCCGAAGTCATTGCGGATCCTGCTGCGTGGGCAAGTACCCCGTGCTGCTTTCACAAGCCCATTGAAGTACAACGAGTCCTACGGGATGGTCAGGCATTTCATTGGAGGGGGTTCGACTTCGAAGTTCATTTCGCCCCAGGTCAAACCGAGTACCACGCCATTGTTTTCGGCATCATCGACGGCACCCGAATCATTTTTGGGGGAGACAATTTGTTCCTCTTCAACCCAAAATCTGAAGGAATTGACCGGGAGATTGTCGTCCAAACCACAGTGATGCGCAACAGCTTCCAACTGCAGATGCATCGCCGCTGCGCGACCCTGATTCAGGCAATTAAACCCGATCTAGTCTGCCCCGGACACGGCGAGCTTTTTGGGATGGACCAGTCGAGGATCGAGGAGTACAAAAACTACATTGAACGGAAAGAAATGGCGTTCCGCGACATTGTAGTTGAACCCGCAGACCATTTCATTGATCTCTTCTGGGCACAAATGATGCCATATCTGGTGGAGGTTCTGCCAAACAGTAATGTTACCTACACCGTCAGAATCCGCAACAATCTGCAGCGCGCTGCAGAGTATTGTGCTCGCCTTTTGCCGGCGTTTGGTTGGGTTTCGCTCGTCGGGTGCGGAAGCATCACGCTCCAACCCGAGCAGGTAGGCAAATTGCTGCTCACGGCTAAGGCGCCTTCGTATGTCGACAGACGGCGAAGGCTTATCACCGTCGAAATTCTTATCGACGGTGTATCGCAAGGACCTATTTGTGAAGCGCTCGCCTCAACGTTAGCAAATTAGTTTCTGTTCATAGCACGTCTTCCACGCGGTCGGAGTCTGAGTCGCGTGACGCAACAATCCGCGTCGAAGCATGCAAACGAGAATGGAAGCGGAAGACGACCTCGTTGGCGCAATGAGGTTCAGATGGATAGCGTTGCCATGCAGATGGTAAGCGCCACGCCGCTCCCGTCGTGCGGCGCATAGGTGAATGTGCCACTGCCGCCGCGTAGCGACACCTAACTGCATTGGCGAGTTCCATGCGTATAGCCGCCGCCACTTCGTCTTCATGATGCGTCTTTGGGGGTGAGGCCATCATGGCGGCATTCGCCTTCACGGGTAACATTTTAGGTGTGGCAACGAACCCACTTGGTAACATTTCCTTGAGGCGACGCGGGGGTCAATTTCTCGTTTCGACCGGCACGTTGATGCGAGCAGCGCCTTGCTGCCGCCATTCCGTCTTTCTGGTGACGGCCCTGCGTCTGGCGTTGGTAGGTCCACCGCTCGTAACGTTCCTCAATAAGACCCCGTCTTGGGGCGTTCCGTCATCCGTGCGCAGGAATTGATCCTCCGCCAGGACTCCAGCTTTTAGGAACTGCCCGACCAGCCGCATCACCCGACGATCCGCCACGCAAGCGCGCAGCCGATTCATCGATTGATCAGGTGATGATGGTTGATATTGTCGAACGAAGACACCACAGACTACCCCTCACCAAGACATTTCGCCCTCCGCCGGCGTCACTCGCAGACGGCATCCCTTTGAAGGAAGCCGTCTGGCCGTCATCAGCACTCTTACGCGGCGGGGTGTTCCGCTGTTGCTGGCGGTGTTGCCTGACGGCAGCCGGTCGCTCGGTCGCTCATTCCCATGGCATGGACAGACTGGGGCGGCGGCCAAGATGCCGAGTCCGCGCCTTCGCTGACTGACGGCGTGGACAGATCGGAGGATCTTTGCACCATCAATGATTTGCTCAAAAGCGCGCGCTGCGGACGCTCTGCTGAGCCGGCTCGCCGAGCCCGCCCCCGAACAGGAGGGCGATCATGCAGTTGGAGTTGGCGTTTTTCGAGCGGCCCATGCCGCTAGCGACCCGGCCGATGGGCCCCTTGGACGAGATCGATCGGCAGGCGCAGATCGTTTCGCCGGAGATCTTCGCACGCCTCATCGCGCAAATGCTCGCAGCAAAGTCAGGCTGCTGGGTCGGATCGCTGCCCGCTGCATCACATCCTGTCGCGACACGACTCTTACCATAGGGTAGGCGCCGCCGTAGATCGGGTTGTCGATCATCCGTGGATGGTCGCATGATTTGGCCCAGACCACGTCACCGTTGTTGCGCTTGGCTGGCAAATCCAGCCCATGCTCGAGGAGCCCAGAGCAGGCCTGCCGGGCGCTGCCGAGTTCGGCCACCTTGTCGAAGACGAGAATGATGGCGTCCTGGACACGGCGATCGGGATACCCCATCGCAAATGCGAGATTCGAGCGCAGCATTCTCACGACGCCGGCACTAGCTGTTTGATCCCAGGCTTTATGGAGCATCGTTGTCGTCCGAATCAAAGGATGCGCTATGGGCCAGGTTCTTCAGGGGAGCGCCACGACGACAGAGGCGATCCGTCGAGCGATACAACATAGTCAAGCGAGCCTGAGGGCGCTGGCCAAGCGCTACGGGATCAACCAGAAGACGGTCGCAAAGTGGAAGAAGCGGGCTTCGGTCGCGGACGTTCCGACTGGCCCGAAGGAGCCGAGATCGACCGTGCTTTCCGTGGAGGAAGAGGCGGTCATCGTCGCCTTCCGCCGCTATACGCTGCTACCGTTGGACGATTGTCTCTATGCGCTGCAGCCGACAATCCCGCACCTGACGCGATCCTCTCTGCACCGCTGCCTGCAGCGTCACGGTATCGGCCGATTGCCGGATGTCGAGGGCGACAAGCCGGCGAAGCGGAAGTTCAAGAGCTACCCGATCGGCTACTTCCACATCGACATCGCAGAGGTCCGCACCGAACAGGTAAGCTGCACATGTTCGTGGCGATCGACCGAACCTCGAAGTTCGCTTTCGTCGAACTGCACGAGAAGGCGACGACCGCCGTCTCGAGGGAGTTCCTGCTACGTCTGATCGAGGCGGTTCCTTACAAAATCCACACCGTACTCACCGACAACGGCATCCAGTTCACGACGCCCGGCGCCAGCGGCTCGGCCGTGCCGCTGATCAGGGAAGCCATCGCAAACGGCGAACTCTTCCGGGCACATGCCTTCGAATACGCCTGCGCCACGAACGACATCGAGCACCGCACGACCAAGGCCAAACATCCATGGACCAATGGCCAGGTCCATCAAGGATGCGACGGTCAAGCGCTTCTACTACGAGAGCCACGACCAGCTCCGTCGCCATCTCGCCGACTTCGTGACCGCCTACAATTTCGGCCGCAGGCTCAAGACCCTCAAAGGCCTCACACCCTATGAGTTCATCTGCAAGGCGTGGCTTTCCCAGCCGGAACGGTTTTCGCTCAACCCGCTCCAGCAAATGCCGGGACTAAACATCTAGCCGCCCGATCAAACTTCCAGGCTGGAATCTCCAGCCACCCATCGGATCCCCGACCAGAGAGGCCGCACTGGAGAAACCTCTCTAGGGGCGTAAACGTCATCAGTCTGCCCTGACGCAAATTGCCGCATCTGTGTTGCGAAATTATAAAATAAGCAAAAATATAGTTTTCAACAATAACGATTTTTCTATAATCCGTTTACAAACATTAACAATACAATATTCACAAGGCCTGAATGACGTGGTACAGATCCGGTATCCCGTTGCAAGTGCCAGTTGTGTTTTGCTCGTCCTGTGGGAGGAAGTATGCCCGGTGAACTTATGGCGTATGGGACTAGGCGAGATGTTGATTATACGTTGGTTAGTTGATTCCTTCTGAAAGGGAGTTGGTGCTGCTGATCCACCAAAATACCATCTTCGCAGACACGCAATTCACCGGGGATGTCCCCAATCACCGGTTCGGCACCATCTGTCTCGGGCGGCAAAACGCCAACGTTGGTGGCCTTCATCGCAGGAGCTGACATACATGAGGATAATTTCGTTCAAACCGCACCATGATGGCACGATTGCAGCACTAGACGCGTCGTCAGCCGAGCTCATCTTTTCATACGAGGCTGAGAAGGATAGCTTTCCCAGATATTCGACCATCACCCCGACAACGGTCCTCGAAGCCGCCGGCCGCCTAGACGCCATTCCGGATGTGATTGCTGTTGGTGGGTGGTCGAAGACAGGATTCGCGCGCAACGTGTCCGACGCGGCAGGCTACTACGGCGTAGCCGCAGGGTCGGAGGTTATCGGCGAGAAGACAATCTTCGGCAGGAGGGTGCATTTCTATTCCTCTACGCACGAGCGCTCGCATCTCTGGGGCGCCTACGGCATGTCGCCGTTTCCCGCCGGAATGGCGTGTTATGTGCTGATCTGGGAAGGGGGAATCGGCGATTTCTACGAGATCGATGAGTGCCTGCAGGTCGTGCATTTAGGAAAACTGATGGCGGGACCTGGTAACAAATATGGTTTCCTCTATGCACTGGCCGATCCGAAATTCACATTGCCCAAAGGAAGGTTGCGCTACGAAGACGCCGGAAAGCTGATGGCGCTTTGCGCCTATGGGCAGACGGGAACGCCCGACCGGGACGAGCAGGCGCTGATCGACTTCCTGCTTCCCCACGACATTGATGTGTATCCGGTCTACAAGGAGGATCTGCGGCATTCGCCATACTACAATATTGGCGTAACGCATCAGAAGTTTACCAACCTCGCCAGGCGAGTTTCGGACGCCATCTTTGATTCGTTCTACACCTTTGCAAAGAAGAACCTGAATAAGGGCTACCCGTTGCTGATTTCGGGCGGCTGCGGATTGAACTGCGAGTGGAACCGCCGTTGGCTCGAAACGAATCTCTTTTCCGACGTTTTCATTCCGCCATGCTCAAACGATACAGGCTCCGCGATCGGGACCGCAGTCGACGCTATGCGGCATTTTACAGGCAAGGCCAAGATCAAATGGAACGTCTATTCAGGCCAGCCTTTCACACTTGACGAATTTGACCGGACCGGGCTCGAGGTCCATCCACTCGACTACGGCCAGGTAGCCTCGGCGTTGCTCGATGACAAGGTGATCGGCTGGGTACAGGGGAATTGCGAAATGGGGCCACGGGCGCTCGGCAATCGGTCAATTCTCGCCGCCCCTTTCTCAAAGGCAACCCATGAGCGGCTAAACCGCATCAAGAACCGGGAGGGTTTCCGCCCGATCGCGCCGGTTTGCCTGGAGCAGGATGTCGCGCTCCACTTCGACCTGACGCGCCCGTCGCCTTACATGCTTCTTTTCCAGAAGGTTCTCGATAGCAGGTTGAAAGCCGTCACGCATGTCGATGGAACAGCACGGGCCCAGACAGTTTCACAGGAGCAGAACCCGCACCTCTTTCAACTGCTTACCTCGTTTAAGGCGAAAAGCGGGGTGGGCGTTCTTTGTAACACATCGCTGAACTTTAATGGCACAGGCTTCATCAATCGTGCAAGCGACTTGCTGACCTATGTCCGTGCCGCGGGTCTCGATGGATTCGTTATCAACGATGCTTTTTATCTCCTGAAGACGGGCGGCGCGGGGCCGATCAGATAGAAAGTTGAGCTTGCAGAACTTCCGTCCACTGTTTTGCTCCACTCGACGAAGTCTTACTTGACCTATGTTCGCTACGCCGGTGAGGTGGCTCGTCCTACACTGCACGTCCGAGCGTTGCGCGGCGGTCCGCGGCGATCCTCACATAGGTAACCGTTGCCGATTTGTAAACGTCTTCAATGAAGCTCGCGGTACGCCGCCGGGCGTACGAGGCATCACAATAAGCCAATTCTGCGACTTCTTCGTGCTTCAACGTTTTCATGAAACTTTCCGCGCGTGCATTGTCATACGGATTGCCGACCCGGCTCATACTCGGCTGGATCCCTGGCCATGGAGGTTATCAGAACAGCAGTTGCAAGCGTATTGAACTCCCCTGTCAGAGTGATGAATTAACTGCCAGGAACTGGAGCACATGCGGATCGCCATTTTCAGGGGCATCGACTGCAAGGCTGGCCCGCAAGTAGAGTCTTACGGCCAGCCGATGACCTTGCGGCTGAAGCGCATAGAGGCAATCGTCAAGCGGCAGCAACGTGTAGCGGCGGAAAGCGACAATGACCGCCTCTTCCTCAACGGAGAGCACGGTCGATCTCGGCTCCTTCGGGCCAGTCGGAACGTCCGCGACCGAAGCCCGCTTCTTCCACTTTGCGACCGTCTTCTGGTTGATCCCGTAGCGCTGGCCAGCGCTCTCAGGCTCTCTTGACTATGCTGTATCGCTCGACGGACCGCCTCTGTCGTCGTGGCGCTCCCATGGAGAATCTGGCCCATAGCGCATCCTTTGACTCGGACGACAATGATGCCCCATCAAAGATCCCATGACCGGTGGTGGATAGCGACCTGCGCTCTGGCAGAGTGGGGTTGCTGACCAACAACTCTGTGGAGGCCAATCATGCGTGTTGTAGCCGATCGATCTGCGGCGCCTGCCGCTATCCGCACCGATCTTGGCGCGATCTTCATTTCTTTGGAACTCTTATGTTCATTTGCAGAGCGGCGTGGCCCCGCCTGTTCGTCCCCGCTGTCAATGACCGTGGAATCGGGACCCCATATTTTCGTGTAAAAGGTCCACGAAAAATCACACCCGGTTACATCCGGTTCGCGGCAGATGCTCCGGCGAATTCGCCTTCGGCTGCGTCACCGGGCAAATCTCGGATGGGGCCGACGGCAATTACATCGCCTTCTCCTGGCAAGGCAACGACGAATGGACGAAGCCCGAGGCGACGGCTGGCCCGAAATCCAACCAGATGGCCCCGTCATGGCCGAATCTGCTTCCACTGATAAAGCCGTTCATCGCCCGCAAGTGGACTTTTTCACGCAGTGCAAGCGGCCTCCAGCCCCTCGACGGATATCCGGCCATTCAACACCACGCGCCATTCTCCTCGACGAAAGCCTGGTCATTCCTGGTCGGGCAGGTTCGGATACGCATATCGGCAACTGTATCCAATCTACAACACCTTGACAATTCTGGATCCAAGTGGTTTATATTCAGATGCCCCGCTGGCAAGCTGGCGGACTTTCTGGGAGGAATGGCTTGGACG
>NZ_JAMYMK010000046.1:0-9189 GCF_040318565.1 Mesorhizobium sp. M1142 | reverse complement strand
ACAAGGGGGCGGAGCTCACAAAGACGAGCGAAATCCCTGCGATCCCGCCCCATCCAAACATCCCCGGTTACTGCGCAACAGGCCCCTTGTGGGGGAGATGTCCGGCAGGCCAGAGAGGGGCGCTGTCCCGCCGACCTCTTCCATCGCAGTTCACATAACTGCCCAAATTTCTCAGCTCATCATAGGTCGACCGGAATGCCGGCGATCCTTCGCGCCCCCCTCTGTCCTGCCGGACATCTCCCCCACGAGGGGGGAGATCGGCAGCTTCAGCGACGGCGCCTTCTCCAGGCTCACCACGAAAGCGTAAACGCAAGCTTGCCGAAATGCCGGCCGCCAGCTGCCATATGGGCGTAGGCCTCGGTCGCCTGGTGCTGGCTGTAGACCGTGTCGATGACCGGATCGATATGGGCGGCGCCGATGGCGCGCGCCGCGTCGCGCAGGTCGGATACCGAACCGGTGTTGTTGCCCACCACCTTGAGTGCCTTGATGATGATAGGCAGCAGGTTCGTGGTGGCCTCGGCGCCGGTGACGAAGCCGATGGCGAACACCGTGCCGCCAGGCGCCGCGGCATTGATGGAGCGGGCGAAGGTGGCCGAGCCGCCGGTTTCGACGATCAGATCGGCGCCGAGGCCATCGGTCAACTCGAGCACCTTGGCGTCCCAGTCCGGCGTCTCACGATAATTGATGAGGTGATCAGCACCCAAAGCCTTGGCGCGGGCCAGCTTTTCGTCAGACGACGAGGTGATGATGACCGTGGCGCCGGCTGCCTTGGCCAGCTGCAGGGTCAAGATCGAGACACCGCCGGTGCCGAGCAGGACGACGACCGATCCCGGCCCGGCATCGGCGGCGCGGATCGCATTCCATGCGGTGGTGCCGGCGATCGGCAGCGTCGCTGCCGCTTCGAAGGAAAGATGCGCCGGCATCGGCACGACGGCATTGGCCGGCAGCGCGACATACTCGGCGAGCGAGCCGGGCAGCGTCAGGCCGCGCATCTCTCTTGTCTCGTAAGGCCGAGGACGGCCGCCGATCCAGCGCGGTTTTGCGTGGGCGATGACGCGGTCGTTGATGGCGACCCTCGACACGCCCTCGCCGATGCCGACGATCTCGCCGGCGCCGTCGACGACGGGAATGAGCGGAAAGCTCGGACCTGGATAGTTGCCGCTCGCTACCGCGACATCGACAAAATTGAGGCTTGCGGCGCGCAGGCGGATCAGCACTTCGCCACGCTGCGGTTCAGGCGTGGGAACGGTGGCCGCGCGAAACGCGTCCAGTTTCGGGGCAGTCAGTTCGATCGCTTTCATGTCTCACTCCGGTTAATGGCCGATTGACGGGCCGGGATTGAGTGAAACTACCTGCTGCGCTATTGGTATATAATCCTTGGCTTTTACATTTGAGCTCTGCGTCTGATGCAGCAATCGTACGAACCGGCAGCATTGGCCGAAATGGCCGCCTTCGCGGCAATCGCCGAAGCACGCTCCTTCACCAAGGCGGCGGCTCGCATCGGCCGCGACGCGACGATCCTGTCGCGGCGCCTTGCCTCGCTGGAAGAGCGGTTGGGCGTGCGCCTGCTGCACCGGACGACGCGAAGCGTGTCGCTGACCGAGGCGGGTTCGGAATTTCTCGTCCGCGTCCGCGCCATCCTGGCCGCGGTCGACGAAGCCGAGGCTGCCGCGTCGGCGCATGCCGGCGGCGGGCCGCGCGGCGTGCTGCGGCTGGCGCTGCCCGGCTCGTTCGGGCGCATGTGGATCGCCCCGCTGCTGCCGCAGTTTCTCGCCGAATTTCCCGACGTTCGTATCGAGGCCGAGTTCTCCAACCGTTTCGTCGATCTCGTCGCCGAGAATTTCGATGTCGCCGTGCGTCTCGGCGCACTGGAGGATTCGCGGCTGGTGGCGCGCAAGGTCGCGACACGGCGGCGGCTGCTGTGCGCGGCGCCGTCCTACCTCGCCCGCCGGGGCACGCCGACCGAACCTGAAGCGCTGCTGGAACACAGCTGTCTCGGTTTCTCAGGCTTCCAGACTTTTCCGGCCTGGGAGATGACCGACAGTTCGGGCCGGCGCGTCAGTATCGAGGTCTCCGGCCCCCTGGTCACCGATGATGCCGAGGTGCTGGTCGAAGCCGCCGTGCAAGGCGTCGGGCTGATGATGAGCACGGATTGGCTGGTCGGACGCGAGCTCGCCGACGGCCGGCTGGTGCCAGTGCTGGAGGACTGGACGCTTGCCGATGAGGGCGCCGTCTATGTCGTCATGCCTTCGGCCAAGGGGCAAGCCGCCAAGACACGTGCCTTCGCCGACTGGATCGGCAAACGCTTTGCGCCGGTCCCGCCGTGGCGGAGGTGAGGGTGCTGATCTCCCCCCTTGAGGGGGAGATGTCGCCGAAGGCGACAGAGGGGGTCGCGGCGCGTGGAGCGTCAGCGCCGTCTCTCGTAGGGAAGGCGTCGGCGATCTATGTGAGACGACCCCCTCTGGCCGCTTCGCGGCCATCTCCTCCTCGAGGCGGGAGATTACGCGCTCAGCCGCCTCCGCCTCCACCCTGCTTGATGAAATGACCGAGCAGATCCATCGGCACCGGAAACACGACCGTCGACGAGCGCTCACCGGCGATGTCATGGAGAGCCTCGAAATAGCGCAGCTGCATGGCCTGCGGTGTCTCGGCCAGCATCTTGCCGGCCTCGACGAGTTTTGCCGCCGCCTGCTGTTCGCCGTCGGCATTGATCACTTTGGCACGCCGCAGCCGTTCGGCCTCGGCCTGCTTGGCGATGGCGCGGACCATATTCTCGTTGAGGTCGACATGCTTGATCTCGACATCGGAGACCTTGATGCCCCAGGCATCGGTTCGCTGATCGAGGATCTCCTGGATGTCGCTGTTAAGCTTGTCACGTTCGGCCAGCATTTCATCGAGCTCATGCTTGCCGAGCACCGAGCGCAACGTGGTCTGTGCCAGCTGGTTGGTGGCGGTCATGAAGTCTTCGACCTGGATCACCGCCCGCTCAGCGTCGACGATACGAAAATACAGCACCGCGTTCACCTTCACCGAGACGTTGTCGCGCGAGATCACGTCCTGCGGCGGCACGTCCTGGACCACCACTCGCAGGTCGACCTTCACCATCTGCTGCACGAAGGGGATGAGGATGATAAGGCCGGGGCCCTTGACCCCGGTGAAGCGGCCGAGCGTGAAGACCACGCCGCGCTCATATTCCCGCAGGATGCGAATGGCCGCGGATAGGAACATGACCACGACGAGCGCTGCTGCCAGATAGGCCACATAACCGATGATCATTGCCTTGCTCCATCGCTTCTCACATTGCGGCGCCGTATCGTCAGCACAAGATCTCTGACATCGGCCACCTCGACGCTGTCGCCCACTGCAAGCGGTTCGTCGGCTTTTGCCCGCCAGCGCTCGCCCCGGGCGAGCACGTGGCCCTCGCAGCCCTGCCAGTCGAGGACCTCCGCCGGCAGACCCTGCATGGCCTGTGCCCCAACACGCGGAACGTTCTTGCGGACCGCCCACAGATAGCTGCCGGTCAACAGTGCCAGGCCGAGCGTCAGGACGGCGGCGGTGCCGATAACGGCCCACGACATCTCGAAGCCGGGCCCCTCGATCCTGAGCAGCATGGCTGCGCCCAGCAGAAACGCAGCCACGCCTCCCAGCCCAAGGACCACAGTCGGGTTCAAGGCTTCGACGACCAGGAAGATGATGCCAAGCAGCATCAAAGCCAGGCCGGCATAACTGATCGGCAGGAGATTGAGCGCATAGAGCCCGAGCAGCAGGCAAATCGTGCCGATCACGCCGGGTGCGACCGCGCCCGGGCTCGTGAATTCGAAGACGAGGCCATAGACGCCGACCAGCATCAGGATGACGGCGATGTTCGGGTCCGTGATCACGGCGAGAAGCCGGATGAGCCAGCCTGGCTCGAGCGTTTCGACCGGCAGTCCTTTCGTCGCCATTGCCTCTTTTTTGCCGACGATCTCGACTGTCCGGCCGTCGGCCAGTTGAAGCAGTTCGGTGGTGTCGCGGGCGACGAAGTCGATGACATGCTGCTGCAGTGCCGCGCCGGCCGACAGGCTGGCCGCCTCGCGCACGGCCTTTTCTCCCCATTCGGCATTGCGCCCGCGCAATTCAGCCAGGCTGCGGATCAGGGCAACGGCATCGTTCGTCGCCTTGGCGATCATCGCATCGCCCGCGGGCGCGTTCTTCTTGTCCTTGTCCGCCTCGGGGCCATCGTTCTTGCCGCCGTCGGGAAACGATGGCAGCGGCCCGCCCATCTCGATCGGCGTTGCCGCGCCCAGATTGGTGCCGGGCGCCATCGCCGCCAGATGGGTGGCGTAGAGGATATAGGTTCCGGCGCTCGCCGCATGCCCGCCGGCCGGCGCGACATAGCCGATGACGGGAACCGGCGAGGCGAGAATGCCGGCGATCATCTCGCGCATGCTGGTGACCAGCCCGCCGGGCGTGTCCATCTGCAGGATGAGAGCCTGGGCATTTCGGTCCGCGGCCACCGCCAGCGCTTCCTCGAGTTGCCTGGCACTCGCCGGACCGATGGCGCCGTCTATCTCGACGCGCAGCACAACTTTCTCCCGGCCGTCCGCCTCTCCGGTTGCGGAAGAGGGACAAACGGCCGCAACAGCCACGAAAGCCGCGGCAAGCAGGACCGCACGCGCGAGTTTCACGCTCAAAGCTCCACATCTAGGAATATGGGCTGGATTTTGCCGAAATCCATGACGCTTCGCGGCGGGTGACGCATCGCACGGTCCTGCTGGGCGTCGGCCTGCTCAGCGGCGGCTACGCCACCGAGAAGCTCCGCCAATCGGGCACGTTCCGCGGCTGTGCAGACCCGACGGCATGTTGCGCCATATAGACGAGGTCGGCGGCCGCACCCGACGGCGGCGGGGCCGCCGCTAAGTCCAGTCGATTTCCCCGTGATCGGTTCTTGTCGTTATCGCTCCGGCCGGCAGCCGATCACAAAACGCGACGACGTTCAGGCAGTCATATCGCGCGCTGGGCACGATCAGACCGTCATAATCGAGGAAATGCGCGGCCTCGCCGATGTCTTGCGACCTCGGATATTCGGCGTGCTTTTCCTGATACGAAAGCTGCCCGTAGCGCGAGGTGTCGAGGCCAAGGGTCTGCAAGGCTGCCAGGTCGAGCAGTCTGAGCGTCCGGTCCAAAGCAAGATCGATCTCAAGGAGATTGTATCTGACACGCGAAGGGACCACTGGCTGCCCGCGCGTCAGGTGGAATCTCATCTCGCTCAAGGCACCTTCGCGCTCTTGCGAGGTGTAGAGCACGTCGAATGTTCCATCGTCCCAACGGCCACCGGAGCTCGAGCACTGGACCGGGCTGCGGCCCTGGCGCACCACACGCCAAACCGTTCCGGAGTATTCGACCGGAACTATTGCCTCGATAGCGTCGATGAGCCGGCTATCACGTCGTTTCCGACCGGCGATCGCCAACTAGAGAAAGACCTCGTCCTCAAGCCGATCGATGACTTTGAGCACGTCGAGAGCACGGTCGTCGTGAATGAGATCTATCGCCCTTTCACCGTTCAATTGCGGGTGGCGAGCGTAAAGCCAGGTGCGGATATCGCTTGGCTCGTAGAATTCCTGCAGTCGGCCGACGATATAGTGCAGGTCCGATAGAATGAGCTCGCTGCGCGGCTGGGGCTTGATGTCGCCGGCTTTCCACCTCGAAACCGTGGCCTTGGACACATCGGTGATGTTTGCAATATCGGTTCCCTTGAGACCGCCAAACGTGCCCAATTCGTCCAGGAATCTGGGAACCGCCCGAAACGCCGTAGCCATGTTTTCTCTCCGGCTTCCAAGCCAGCTTCGCCCATGCGTGTCAGCCTGACACTTTGACTGCATCGGCGCATTTCAGTTTCACAAATGGAAAATATGAAACAGAGATGCAAATGTCAATTGCCGCTTCGGTTCGGGGGGTCTCCAGTGCCTGGTCGCTCAGGCCCGAAGCAGCGCCAGCTCTTCGGCAGTCAGATGGCGTACCTTGCCCTTGGCAAGGTCGCCGAGTTGCAGATATCCGATCGCGATCCGTACCAGGCGCAGTACCTCGATATCGTGGGCGGCGAGCAGCCGGCGGATATGGCGGTTGCGGCCTTCGTCGAGCACGATTTCCAGCCAGGCGGTGCTGGTGCCGCCGCGCAGCAACTCGATCGAGCGGGCCGTCAGCAATTCGCCGTCGACTGTCGCGCCGGCGCGCAACCGCGCCAGCATGGCCTCGTCGGGCAGGGCGCCGATCTGCACGTGATAGGTCTTGGCGACATGTGAGGCGGGGTCGAGCAGGCGCTGGGCGAGGCGCGTGTCGTTGGTCATCAACAGCAGGCCTTCGCTGGCCTTGTCGAGGCGGCCGACTGGCGAGACGAAAGGCAGGTCGAGCCCGGCCAGGCAATCATAGACGGTGCCGCGGTCCTGCGGGTCGTCACGGGTGGTGACCAGCCCGCGCGGCTTGTTGAGCATCAGATAGACCTTGCGCTCGGCGGCGACGCGGCGGCCGTCGACCTCGATGCGGTCGCGGCCTGGATCGACGCGCATCGAGCCGTTGCGCACGATCTTGCCGGCGACCCGCACGCGGCCCTCTGCAACCAGAAGCTCGGCCTGCTTGCGCGAGCAAAGGCCAAGCTTCGACAGCGCGCGACAGAGGCTGACGCCGGGAGGTTGGGTCCCGGGGGCAGGGCGCTGCCGGGCAATGTTCGGTCGCGGCGACATGGCGTTGGTTCTCGTTACGCGTTTTCAGTATAACCGGCTGCCGACTGTGTCCACGCAAGGACTGGAATGTCGCCTCGGATGCATGCGGCCAGTTAGATGAGCCTTGCCAGCCTTGCGGCGTCGCGTATGGCCAGCACGGCATCCGGATTGGTCACGGGATAGGCAGTGATGAAGCGTTCGACCGAAAATTCGGGGAATTCGGCTTTCAAACGGGCGGCAAACCTGGCCGCTTTGCCGGCCTCACTCGTGGCCGCATGCGCGAGCGCGAGAAACATCAGCACGTCCGGCGACTCCGGCGAACTCCGGCGGAGCGCTGCAATGGCTTGCCGGTGTCTGCCGGCGGCGAACAGAATGCGGCCCTGCATGCCGAAATACCAGGGCGGGGCCAGTGGGTTAAGCCGCATGGCACGCTCGATGAGCGGAATTGCCTCGGCCGGATCGCCAACGACAAGCGCCTTGCTGCCGGCAAGTAGCGGCAATATGCCGGCATGATTGAAGCCGTATTCGAGAGCGCGCCGGTGGGCGCGCTCCGCTCCTTCGAGATCGCCAAGGCATGCTCTGAGGTTGCCAAGGCACGCGTGGGCGCAGCTGTCCGTCGGGTCGAGGCGCAGTGCGTTTTCAGCCGCCGTCCGCCAGTTCTCGATCGAGGTCAGCACGTCGTCGCCAAAGCCGTTGCAGGCCTCGATCGAATAGGCATAGGCGAGTTCGGCCCAGCAGTTGGCGAAAGTGGGGTCAAGCTCCAGCGCTCGTAAAAACAGACGGATCGCCGCCGCATTGCCGGCGCGGCTGAACGTCGTGTGCTGTTCTACACCGAGCAGATAGCAATCATAGGCGCGCAGGCTGGCCGGCGGCTTGCGGCGAACCGCGTTGCGGCCGACGGTGGCGAGGGTTCCGTAACTGCCGGCAAACACATTGATGATGCTTTCGGTCAGGCTGTCCTGCAGCTCGAAAATGTCCTCGACAGGCCGGTCGTAGCGCTCCCTCCACAGGCTGACGCCGTTACGAGCATCGGCAAGCTCTATCGTCAAGCGAACCCTCTGGTCGTCGGCGCGCAACCGGCCCGAAACTATATAGGTGACGCCGAGCGTCTTACCGTCCGCGGCAAAATCGGCCGGCTTGCTGCCCAGTGATTTCATCGTGTGAAAGGCTATGACAGGCAAGCCTGCGTAGCGCGCCAGGTCGATGGTGATGTCCGACGACAGGCCATCGGCAAAGCGACGCCATCGCTCTTCGGAATTGAGGCATTCAATCGGGAATATGGCAAGCGTTGGCGGGGCTTCGGACAAAGGCAAAAGCGCTTCCTGCGACGCGCGCGGGACACCGCTAAAGTAGGTCGCAAGCCCGATCTTCGTCCGTACGCCGAGCTTTTCGTAGATGCTCGCAAGGTGAGTGCGAACTGTGGTCGGGGCAATGAAAAGCGCCTTGCCGATTTCACGGTAAGTCATACCGGACGCGAATTTTTCCGCAACCGCGCGCTCGCGACCCGACAAGGCGTCGAGCGCCTGGGCTTTCGAAGCGTCGTTGAGCATCATGCTGGAACCCCGTCCCCAGCGGAAGAATACTACAAATGCAGGAGGTCGAATACTGCATCTGCCCGATGCCGCCGCTGACGCACAAACTGCAAGGTCGCCCGCAGCAACAGCTGTGGTCAGGGGAGGGCTTCCATGCGTACCGTTTCGGTCGTTATTGCATGCGCGATTTTGAGTTCTTCGGCGGGTCTGTCGCCGTCGTTCGCAAGAGGATGCAGGCAGGTGCTGGAATCGGATGTGAAAATCACGAGCATGCGACTCTACGCCGACATCCTGGCCAATGCCGCCCGCAACGGCTGGGACTACACGCCTGAATCGATCGTCAGCGGCTCAAAGCGGCATTTCGAGGAGATGAAACTCCAGTTGAACGACGCCGGCTATGAGATCGTGCCTGTCGGCGTCCGCCTGTATTGCAAACGGTCCGACAAGCTCGCCGCCCGCTAGCAACCAGCGATCCGCCCCTTTGCGGCGCAAGCTTTCGGCAATGTTGAGCAGAAGACCGCGCCGGATCCATCTTGATCCGCTCAGCGCCGTGCGCTTTCAACGCGCCCAGGAACCTTCCCGATGCTGCCGCCCGACACCGGGCGACACCTCAGGTAAACGCGCCGGGTACACACCCGGGCAGCAAACCATCCCAGTGCCCACGGGACGTCCTAACTCATGCGGGGGATTTGATGGGGATCGAAGACGACCACGCGCCACTCCGCCTGGACCACGCGCTGTACCACTTGGACGGCACGCCAGCCGGCCGTTAGCTCTCCACGCCTGAGCATCTCGATGATGGTTGAATCCAAAATCACCACAGTTCGGTGCTCGTCGAGCGAGCTTTCAGCAGCCTGGTTCCGCAGCCTAAGTATGTGCAACTTCGGAAGCTGCCGACATCAATTCCTCGGGATTCGGCGCTCTGAAGGTGTTGAGGCCATCCTCCAGAACTTCAGTGA
>NZ_JAMYMK010000045.1:0-9441 GCF_040318565.1 Mesorhizobium sp. M1142 | reverse complement strand
GATTTGCCGCACGGAGATTGGTGTTCCTGAGGTCGGTCGAAGTGAAATCAACACCGAACAGGTTCGCCCCGCTCAGGTCCTGTCCTTCGAGGATGAGAAGCTTTTTGTCACACTCTTGCCAATTGACGCCAGGCGTCGCGGCTGCGTCGCAATTTTGAGCGGCAGCGGCGTTCTGCCAAGCAAACACAGTGCAAACCGCTAGAACCAGGCCGGATGTGCCGTAAGCTCTGGTTCGCCTCAAAGTCATTGTTGCTGGACCTCTGCTACTCGCCGACAATCAACGTTACCACATCTGCTGACACTCGAAAGCGACTGCGTTTTGGCTGAGCGATCAGCTACATCGTACAAACGCGCCAATGCTTTTAAGCAGCGGCTGTTGGCCGCCGACCCAGAACCAATGATCGTTACCGGCGACCTCAATGAACTTCGCGCCTGGGATGTTGGCCGCGAGGAAGCGCCCGGCTTCGATGCGAACGGCGCGGTCGCCGGAACGATGCAGAACCATCGTCCTTACCGAAACTTTTGCAAGGAGATGACGGACATCGGTATCACGCAGGGCTTCCAGTAGGCCCGCGACCGCGCCGGGACTGGAGGCTGCCCTCAGCAACCCAGCCCACCAGATCTGCGCCTGGCGGTCTGCGGCCAGGCTCGAGCCGAAAGTTTCGATTTCCGCCGGGCCACCCCAGCTGGCGAGCAGCCGTTGCTTCCACAGATCGTATTGCGCGGCGGTCAGGGCGAACGGATAGTCGGGCCCGCGGCTGCCTTTCGCAAGGCGCCGTCCGCCTCCCCGTCATCCATTGGGTCAGATCAGACCGTATTGGCGAGCCTTGTTGCGCAGGAATGGCAAGCCATTGCCCATCACTTCGGCCTCGTCCTTCGCGACTGGCCGCCAGACGGAGAGGCCGTAGGAGACTTCCGGCGGCATGTTGATGAAGCTTTCCATGGCAAGTCCGCCCTTGAAGCCGATCGCCGCGAGCGTTGCGTAGATCTCGTCCCAGGGGCAGTTGCCGGTGCCCGGGGTGCCGCGATCGCTCTCTGACAAGTGAATATACTTCAGGTGATCGCGAGCGGCCAGAATACCATTGGCGGCCCCTTTCTCCTCGATGTTCATGTGGTAGGTGTCGAGATGAACAAAGATGTTGTCGGCGCCGACTTTCTCGAGCATCCAGACGGCCTGCGCGCCAGTATTTATCAGGTGGTTCTCGTAGCGGTTCACCGCCTCGATTCCGAGCTCTACGCCGCGCGTCTTGGCGTGCTTGGCGGCGACGGTCAGCACATGCGCGATATTGTCGTATTCCTTTTCGGTGGGGGGCAGCCCGGTGCGTTCGCCAATACCGCCGAAAATCACGCCGGAAAGCGCCAGCGCGCCCATCTCTGCAGTCTTGTCGATCGCCACTTCGAGATGTTCGATAGCGGCATCCGGCCGCACCGAGGCCCAGGCCCGCTCCGGCAGGCCAAGCGAACAAACAGCTGGAAGATTGTGCTTTTCGAGCAAGGCGCGCGTGTGCGCGGCATCGACCGCCGGCGCGTTCAGTAGCGCGATCTCGATAAAGTCCATGCCGTATTTGACAGAAGCGGCGATCGCCTTCTCTGCGCCGGCCCGATCCCAGTTCATCGTCCACATCGAGGTGTGGACCCCAAAACCATGCATCTAACTCACCCTTTGTTTGTGTTCAGGAACTTTAGGCGCCCGGCAAGCCAGCGCAGGATCATCACCGTGATCATCAAAATGCCCCAGACCGCCGTCGCCAGATGCTGGCTGGCGCCCATCAGATTGAGTCCCGAGGACAGTAACTGGAGCACCACGAGCGCGACGAAGACAGGGATCACGCGACCGAAGCCGCCGAATGGATTGACCCCGCCAAGAAAGCAGGCAAGCACAGTGATCAGCAGGTAGGACTCGCCGTGTCCGACACGCACCGAATTGAAGCGGGCCAGCATGATGATGCCGGCGACCGCACACATCGCACCGGACAATGTGTAGACCAGAACCTGCACCTTGCGCGTATTGATGCCGGAGTAGCGCGTGGCCTCGATGTTGGAGCCGATCATATAGGTGTTGAAGCCCAGCTTCATGCGCGTCAGCAGGAGGTGCCAGATCAGCACACACGCGATGAATATGAGCAACGGAACCGGGATCCCAAGAATCGAACCGTAGCCGATCGGCGCCAGGAAGCTGGGAAAGCCGGACACGTCGCCGCCGTGGGTCAGGAACTCACCAAGACCGCGCAGGAAAATCATCATCGACAGCGAGACCAAGATCGGGTGAGCCTTGGTGTAGGCGATGACGAGCCCCATGATCAGTCCACTAAGTGCTCCGACCGCAAGGGCAAGGATCGAGCCAAGGACAAAGGCACCGATGCCCGCGTCGACGCCGCCCTGGCTTTGAAGGATCCAAGCGAGCGTCAGCCCGGCGATGTTGGCCGTGAAGGTGATGGCCAGGTTCAGGCCGCCGGTCAGGATCGGGAGCAGCATGGCGAGTGTGAGCAGGCCGAGCTCCGGCAGTTGGTAGGCGACGGAGCCAAAAGTAGCCCGGGAAAGGAAGTTCGGTGCGGCAATGCCGAACACGATCATGACTACCGCAAACGCGGCAAGCGGACCTGCCAGTTCGGGGCCGAGCAAGTTGCGGACGCGTTCAATCACAACCGTCATGAAGGCATCCGCCGGCTTTTCAGGAACGGCAGCAGCCGTTCAATGCTGGTGTTCGAAAGGGTAATGGCGGCCAGGATGATGGTGCCGACGATCATCTTGAACGCGAAAGGCGACACGCCCATCAAATTAAGTCCGTTTTGGGTGATCGAGACCAACAGAACGCCAAGGATGCAGCCGAGCACGCTGCCTTTGCCGCCGCCAAGCCGTGCACCGCCAAGGACCACGGCTGCCAGGACGTCGAGTTCGCGCCCATATAGGGCGTTGGGCACCACTTCCTGCGCGTAATGCGCTTGGACGAGACCGGCGATGCCCGCCATCAGGCCAAGCCAGCCGAACGCGACAAATTGCATGGCCCCAACATTGATGCCGAAGCGGCGCGCGCCTTCCGGATTGTCGCCGAAAGCGTAGAGCTGGCGACCAGTGGTCGTGCGCGTGATCAACGCCCAGGTAGCGAATACGCAGATCGCCATAATGAGCACGGGTAGGGTGATCTCCGCCCACGTGCCGTCAGCCATCTCGCGCTCGAACAGGACCACGCGGGCGGTGAGCCAGTCCGGCAGATTGTAGATTGAAACGCCGCCTGTGAAGAACATCAGCAAGCCGAAGAAAATGTTGAAGGTCGAAATCGTGGCGACGATCGAGATGATCCTGAACCTGTGGATCAGGAAAGCATTGATGCAGCCCAACGCGATGCCCAATGCGCCAGCGATGGTGAGGCCGACAATCCAATTCCCGCCGCCTATCCAGCCAAGGACGATTGCCGTCAGATATTGCACGACGGAGGCTGCAACCGCGAAGGAGATGTCAATGCCGCCGGCAATCAGCACGACGAGCAGACCGACGGCGAAGATGATGTTGACCGAGCTTGTGTTCAGGAGGTCAAACGCATTGCCGAGGGTGAAGAACCGGTCTGTCGCAAACGACAGGAAGGCGCAGATGACCGCGATCACGGCGAGCAAAGCCAGCTCCGTTGCGTGAGAGCGGACAAACCTACGCATAGACCGCCGCTTCGATCGCCTGTAGGGACGTGACGCCGGGAACATATTCGCCGACAATGCGCCCCTGAGCCATATGCAGCACACGGTCCGCGTTGAAATAGACTTCAGGGACCTCGTCCGAGATCAGGATAATCGACAGGCCGCTGTCGGCCAGCTTGGAAACGATATCGAATATGCCGGCACGCGCGCCAACATCAACACCGACCGTCGGTCCGTCGAGGATCAGCAGTTTCGGTTCAGTCGCCAGCCATTTTGCAATGGCGACACGTTGCTGATTTCCCCCCGACAGGGTCGAGACCGCGTCTTCCTGCTTTCCGATCCTAACGCCGAGATCCCTTATCCAACTAGTGACTAGGGATCGTTTGCGATCGCTCGAAATGAGACCGCCAGAGAGAATCTTGTCCAGCGAGGCAATGACCATGTTGTCGGCAATTGCCTGGGGTTGAATGAGACCTAGCGACAGCCGGTCTTCCGAAAGATAGGCGACACCGGCGGCGATCGCGTCACGGTTGGAACCGAAGCGGACCGGTTTGCCATCCAGCACAACAGAGCCGGACCTCGGCTTGCGCATGCCGAACAAGGTCAACGCCAGCTCGGTGCGCCCTGCCCCGAGTAACCCGGTGACGCCGAGCGTCTCGCCGCGGCGGACCGTCAATGACACATCCTCGAATTCGCCAGGCCGCGACAACCCCTTGACCTCGAGCGTAACCGGGCTCGTGCTCAAATCGCGATGCAGGACGGAATAGTCGAAGGTCTTGCCGGTCATCAGCTCTGTAATGCGCGATTGGGTCAGACCTTTGGTCGGAAAGACGCCAACCAAGGCGCCGTCGCGCAGCACCGTCACACGGCTGGAGATTTCGAGAACCTCCGCTAGGCGATGACTGACGAACACAACGGCAACGCCCGACGCCGACAGGTTCCGCACAATGTCCAGCAGATAGTCGGTTTCAGATTGAGTGAGCGACGCCGTCGGCTCGTCCATGAAGACGAGCTTCGCCTGGCCGACGAGGGCGCGCGCGATTGCCACGATCTGCCGCTGTGCGATGGGAAAATGGTGTAGGGCGAGATCGACATCGAGGGTAATACCAAGACGTTGCAAGGCGTTGGTCGCGACACGGCGCATTTCGGCATAGTTCACCAGCCGCGGCCAGCGGCCGATGACAGTCTGGAACGCGATGTTCTCGGCGACAGTCATCTCGGGAAACAGGGCGAGGTCCTGCCAGATGACCTGAATCCCGCCGGCCTGCGCCGCTACCGGCGACATGTGGGAGTAGCTCTGGCCGTCATAGTCGATCACGGCGCCCGCCTCGGGCTTGTAAACGCCGGTGATGACCTTGATCAGCGTGCTCTTGCCGGAGCCGTTCTCGCCGGCCAGGCAATGCACCTCGCCCGGCAGCACCTCAAAGCTGACATTCTTCAGCGCCTTCACGCCGCCGAACGTCATGTTGACGTTGCGCAGCGACAGCAACGGCCGTGATGCGGCGCCATCGAGTGCCTGATCAGCCATCGAGTTGACCCCTGGATCCAATCGCGTTGACACATCCTCAGCCGGGCAGGCTCGAGGCCAGCCCGGCTGCCACAGCCTTGGGAGGCTTTACAGACCCATCGCCGCGAGGCCGTCGACAGTGTCCTTGTTGATCGGGACCAGCTGATCGACGATGATGTTATGGTTTTCGAAGTCGGGCTTGACTGTCCCTAGCCCTTCGATCGTATCGCCATCCTTTACTTCTTTGCCCTTCATGAGCTGGTCGGCCAGCGTGACGAAAACCTCACCCGCCTGTTTCGGATTCCACATGAAGCCGCCGGAGATCGCATCGCTCTTGATGAGCTTCTGCCCCTGACCTGGAGAGAATGGGCCGAGCACGAATATCTGACCCACCTTCCGGCGCTCTTCGATTGCACGGCCGGCGCCAATCGGGCCTTGGCTGCCGAAGGCAAGGAAGCCTTTCAAGCCGGGATTGGCGGAAATCAGGTCAAGTGCAGTGCTGCGGCTCTTGTCCACATCTTCGGCGACGCCATAACGATCGCCGACCAGCTTCATGTCCGGATGGTTCTTCTTCAGATACGCGATTGCCGCATCGGCCCAGGCATTGTGCAGCGGCACTGTCAGGGAACCAACGAAGACTGCATATTCACCTTTGCCGCCCATCTTGTCCGCCAAGAGCTTCGCATGAGCCTCACCGAAGCCGGTCGCGGACGCTAGTTCGAAATCCCAGTCGGCGCCCTTCTGGCCGGGCGATTCATGCGTGATGACGATGATGCCGGCGTCCTTCGCCTTCTGCAGGACAGGTTCAAGCACCTTCGCGTCATTCGGCACGACACCTATGACCTTGACTCCCTGTGCGATCAGATCCTCGATGGCGCGAACTTGCAGTGCCGGATCGGCACTGGTCGGGCCAACCATGAATGCGTCGACGCCGAGCTTCTGGCCGCGCTCCTTGATGCCCGCCTCCATTGCGTTGAACCAGGGAATGCCGCCGATCTTGACGACGACGCCGACCTTGCCGGCCTGCTGAGCCATGGCAGCGATTGAGCCGCCAAGCACAAGGGTCGCGGCGAGCGCCGCGATCATCAACTTTTTCATCTGTACTCCTCCCATAACGTTCCCAACGGGAACATACCTCCGCCACCGATTTTTGCTTGCACAATCGATGGTGCAAGGACTATCCTGCATCAGGGTGCGCTCGTCAAGGGAGATATTGCTCCAGTGGAATATTGCTCTAAACAGACCCTCCGGAGGGCCAGATGGATCAGCAGGTCAAGAAGAAAGCCACGATCTATGATCTGTCCGTGCTATCGGGCAGTTCGCCGTCGACCGTGAGCGCGGTGCTGAATGGCACTTGGCGCAAGCGCCGCATCAAGAAAAGTACGGCGGAAACAATTCTCAGCCTCGCCGAACGCCACCAGTACACCACCAATCTGCAGGCACGAGGCTTGCGACGGTCGCGATCTGGCCTCGTCGGCCTGATGCTGCCCATCCACGACAATCGCTACTTCTCCTCAATGGCGCAGACATTTGAGGGACATGTGCGCAGCCGCGGTCAATGCCCGGTCGTGGTCAGTGCCAGCCGCGACCCGGAAGAGGAACGCCGGACCGCGGAGACGCTGATCTCCTACTCAATCGACCAGCTCTTCATCGTCGGCGCCACCGATCCGGACGGCGTGCACGAGGTCTGCGAGGCGGCGGGACTGAGGCATGTCAACGTCGACCTCCCGGGAGCAAAGGCGCATTCGGTAATCAGCGACAACTATGAGGGTGCGCGGATGCTGACGGAGGCAATCATCCGCCAGTTCGGCAATGATGACCCCCTGCGACCGGACGAGCTGTTTCTGTTTGGTGGCCGCAACGACCACGCAAGCCGCGAGCGCATCGCCGCTTTCCATGCGACCAAAAAGGCACTGTTGGGCGCCGACCCTGATGACGGAGTACAGTCCTCCGGCTATTCGCCGGACATAACATTGCGTGCCTTCGAGGCATTTTGCCAACGCCATGGCAAGTTGCCGCGCGCATTGTTCATCAATTCGTCGATCAATATGGAGGGTCTGCTGCGTTTCATGGCGGGCCGGCCGGCGGAGATGTTTAGCGAGCTTGTCGTCGGTTGCTACGACTATGACCCCTTCGCCTCTTTCCTGCCTTTCCCCGTAATCATGGTGCGGCAGAATTTTGAGGCGATGATTGCGAAGGCGTTCGAACTGATCAATGAACCTCCCACGGCCCCGCAGATTTTCCTGATTGCGCCGGAGTTGATCCAGCCCAGGTCTGCCCTGAAAGGGCCGCTGGACACGTTGAAGGATATGGCGTGAAGCGCCCCAAGAACCGGTCTTTGCACAGCTCTCTTCATCCAGGCATCAACGCCTGGCACATGTAGCGTCTTTATGGAAGTCAGCGGCGGCAGCGGAACAGTGGCGCGCAGGGAAGTTCGGCGCTCGCAGCAAACCTTTCCTCACAGTATTGCTGCTGGATCAGTTGCTCCGATCGGCTCGCGTCCTTGCTCTGGATACGCAAGCTCGCCGGACTCGTTATCTGTTGAGTAGCCTCAGGAGAAAGTTGAGAATGAAACCTGGCGTCGTCTCGGCGCCCTTCGGTTGCGCGCGGCCGGGCGGTGAAGGCCGGCGACGTGCTGCTGTCGAAGCGATGATGCCAAACGCGACGGCACCATAGCCGAGGTGCTGGCCGGCGACTGGCTCGATGCCACGGATCCACTGATCGCATTCGGGTGAATGGCAACTCGACCAAAGGGCCCACGTCTTATTGCCGCGACTTGCGGACGTCGTGCGGTGTGCAATGGAGGCGGCAACGAAAACATGCGGGCTGAGATGCGCCCCATCGCAAGACTGAGTGCGGCCACGCCGTCGAAGCCCCTTTGGTCGAACCGGATGCGGATGTGGCAATGCCGGTGACTTTTTAGACAGCGACGGGATGTTTCCTGTTCAGTCGTTCCTGCTGCGGCGTCTGGGCGTAGAGTTCCCGGTAGCATTTGGAAAAATGCGACGCCGAAACGAAGCCGCACGCGATGGCCACTTCGACTATGGGCAAGGCTGACTGGATCAGCAAATGCCGCGCGCGCTCAAGGCGGATATCCAAATAATAGCGGGCCGGGGAGCGACCCATTTCGAGATGGAACAGACGCTCGATCTGCCGTCGCGAGAGCCCGACATGGTCGGCAATATCACCAATCGATATCGGTTCGGACGGATTGGCGTCCATGAGTTCTATGATCGTCAGCACCTTGGAGTTCTGAACGCCAAGCCGTGCTCGCAGAGGAAGTCGCTGGCGATCGCTCGGGCTGCGTACTCGATCGGTCAGCACCTGCTCACATACGTGCCTGACCAGAGTGTCGTCGAAATCATCGCCGATCAGCTTCAACATCATGTCGAGAGCAGCAGTCCCGCCGGCGCATGTATAGATGTTCTGGTCGACCTCAAAAAGGTCGGCAAAAACGTTGGCGTTCGGAAACGCCTCGGCGAAGCCAGGCAGGTTTTCCCAATGGATGGCGCAGCGTTTGCCAGAGAGCAACCCGGCAGCCGCGAGCACATGCGCACCGGTGCAGAGCCCGCCGATCGCAACACCGCGATTATGTTCCTCGCGCAACCAGGCAAAGGCCGACTTGTTTGAATAGCGCTCGATGTTGATGCCGGTGCAGACGATGACCATCGATGCCCTATCTGGGCCAGCCATCTTACGCCGCTCGTCCTCCAACGACGTGTTCACCGAGCACAACACGTTGTTCGAAGCGGGTACAGGCTGCCCGTCGATACTGGCGAGCCGCCATTTGTAGGCTTCGTAACCGAGCATCCGGTTGGCGATGCGGATAGGCTCCAGCGCCGTCGCAAAGGCGACCATGGTGAAATCCGGCACAAGGAAGAAGACGAGGGAACGCTTGATGCGATGTTCGGCTATATTCATTGGGCCAACGTTGGTGTTGCGAACAGGATGTCGCGATTGCGTTGTCTACGCCAGACGCGGCAACAACGGTACTTCATTCCACATGGTGATGAGATTCCGTCGCAGCATGCAATTTATCATATTTTCCTTCCCAAGAGCATGAGAACGGTGGGGCGGCCAGGCAGGTTCCTGGGGCCAAAATGACGTTGCGGCTCATGCGCATGGGCTCGCCTGAGGCCCGCGAGCACCTGGCAGCCGGCCACCCGAGTCCCCCTTGTGCAACAGCGCCTGACCGGCCCCCCCGCCAATTCGCGCGGCGGAGGTGTCGGGCGAATTGAGAAACTGACCCCCTGACGAAATGAAGAACTGACCCTCTCGGTTATGAGAGGAGGCATGGATGACGAT
>NZ_JAMYMK010000044.1:0-11004 GCF_040318565.1 Mesorhizobium sp. M1142 | reverse complement strand
GAGCGCGCTCCGGAAGACCGGCGACAGCGCTAAACTGGGGAAGATTCAAACGGCACTTCTGGGGAGTATTGAGCCGGCATCGACACCGGGTCCAGCTTCTTCAGCGGCTGGCGTTCGAGACCGGGAACCTGTCCGGCCACCAGCCAGCTCGATTCACTCATTTCGACAATGACCGCAACGCTGCTATTCTGCTCATACGAGACCAGCAAATGGCTCAAATTGTTAACCTGGGTCATGGGGCACCTCTGTCGCTTCTATCGAACGGCGATGGTGCCATACCGCTGCCGCTCGCCCCATAGCTTCTCCAGATTGCAGCCCTCAGCAATTATCTCCGCCCGGAGCGATCGACCCGCCAGCCGCCTAACATGCCCGCCTTGTTCATCTCGGCGGCCACCCCATTCTCGGCGGCCTGCCGACCACGCCTCCACGACCTTCGGCACGGGTTCGCCATCCGCACTCTTCTTAGCGCTGGCTCTCCGCCACGACCCTGTTCACACCATCACTGCGAGACACGACCAGCTCTTCACCGAGGAAGCCGCAAGCGCAGGCGCGCCACCAATCGCGCCATAGCGTACCGAGCTGCTCGCTTGACGACCGTTAGCTCATATAGACTACATTTTAAGCCATGATCATGGAAATCGCCACTGCCAAATATTATGCTAAATTAACATTTAGCAACATCTATTAAAATATCGACCTAACTTAACATATTTAACAATTACTTTACTTGCTCTACTTGATGAGGCACCATATCTCGGACGCGGATGGGGCCTGAGCGATGCCCTAAACGATGTTGTCACCTGGTGCGTAGGAGCCTTCGCACGGACGAACAGCCATTGCCCCGCGATACGGCAAACGAAAGTTTCTGCCGCGCCATTGCACTGCCCACGAGGACTGTGCCGCATCCGATCTGCGGCTAAATGGAGAATGGTCATGAAAATCCCCTCTCAACAATCCGCGCTGGACCAAACCGCACGAAAGAAGACTTCCTATGCAGTCGACACGGATTTCGATTATTTAGCCCAGAGCTATCGTGATCGTGCCGGGACCTACGATCTCGATGTCAGCCGTCAGGGATACTACGCGCCGATCGTCGTGGCGGAACTGGCGGCCGCCATCCAGACGGCCTATTTGGCGAAGGAGCGAGCCGTCATCAAGATCCTCGACGCTGGCTGCGGAACGGGCCTCGTCGGGCTGCAGCTGAAACGCTTGGGCTTCCAGTTGATCGACGGGTTCGACCTCTTCCAGGAGATGGCCGAAAAAGCCCGGAAAACCCGTATCTACCGCCATGTCCGAGGCGATGTCGACCTTAACGGTCCACTCTCCGGTTACTCCAACGCCAGCTATGACATCACGGTCTGCAGTGGCGTCTTCGCGCACAGGCATGCCCGACCGGATGGTCTGCGCGAACTGGCTCGCGTCACGCGCCCGAACGGATTCGTCATCGCTAGCACCCGCAAGAGTTATGCGGAAGTCACGAACTTTGACGGCGAGGTGCGTCGTCTGCAGGATGCGGGCGTCCTTATGCCGGCACATTGTCTAAAGGATGCCAGATACTACGAGGGGGACGCGCATTATTGGGTTTTCCAGGTGCCTGATAAAGCGAGCGCGCCAACGTGAGCTGTATCTTCCCCGGCTCGCGGTGCATGGCGAAGCTCCGCGCACGAAGAACGGGCCTGCGCTCGCGGGACATGGGGCTGAGGCCGTGCGCGATGCGATCGCGCGTACCATCATCACCTTGCCCGAAGAACTGCGCCGTTCGCTGACTTGGGATCTGGGGGCCGAAATGGCCCAGCATGATCGTCTCAAGATCGACGCTGGTGTCCAGGTCTACTTCTGCGATCCGCAAAGCCCGTGGCAACGCGGCACAAACGAGAAGACGAACGGGCTGCTACGTCAGTACTTCCCGAAAGGCACCGACGTGAACATCCATAGCGCCGAGGAACTCGCCGCCGTGGCAGCGCCCCTCAATGCCCGGCCGAGAAAGACCGGGGTTGGAAAACGCCCGCAGAGGCGCTTGACGAGTTGCTGCCATGAGTGAACACAATCGGTGTTGCGACGACCCCTTGAATCCGCCCTCGCGGGCCCGGTCTCAATGATGCCACAAGAGCCGAGCGTGGCCTCCTTCCTGGGCCTTGAGGATTCGGGTCGGCGCTTATAACGCGCAGGAGACCGGAGACGCGTGCGATAGGGACCGCGCTCCCGTAGCTCACATGCGCAACGAATGTCTCCCCGGGCGATGGGACAATCAGTCGAGATAGCCGGTGATCGGGATTTCGGTTGCGCGCATGTTTTGCTGCCTGCAGCTATGTTGTACGGGCTGTCGCTCGGGCTACTTCAAGGATTCAATGCGTCATTGTTGTCATCGCACCGAGCTGGGCCTCACCCTGATGACACCAACGTCGTTCTCCATAGCGATCTCGGTCCCAAACGGCTCCGAGAGCTTCTGTAGACGCTCTAAAATGGTCTTCGCTTGCTCCTGATTTGCTAGCTGCGGGACGCCGCGATTGGCAAACCTCCTCGAGCTTCCGAGTTCGATCGGGTATAACCGCAGTTCGACAAGCTGGTCCTGCTCGAATCGGCTGGCGGCGATGACGCTTTCCCAAAAAACAGGATTTGAATAGCCTGCCATCTCGGCGACTTTCACCTCGGCATCCGTGTCAATCCGAGGGTCCTTGCCGTAGTCTCCAAACATGTCGGCACCCGCCGGGGTCCCCAAGTCGTCCATGAAGAAGTTTCCGAGGCTATAAAAGATCGGGCGGCCCTTGAAGATTTCGATGCCCCTCAGTTGATGAGGCCCATGGCCAATGTATGCGTCTGCCCCAGCATCGATCAGTCTGCGCGCAAAAGAGCGTTCATAATCCGGCGGCTCGTCGCTCCAGTTCCCCGGCTCGTGACCGTGGTTCGTAACAATGCAAAAATCGGAGAACTGCTTGCCCCGACGGACGTTTCGCAAAATGTCTGCGACGTCGCGCGCATCTGGTTCGAAGCTGTAGCCGAAATCGTCCCCTGTTTTGTATGTTATTCTGTCGATGACGACCTTATTCGGATCTTCGGCGGCCGGGAAGTCGGTGGGCAAAGCAGCGCTTATCAGCCTCAGATTCTTGAGCATATCGGCTGGAACGACGATGCTTTTCGCCAAACGAAGAGCGTTTAGTCCCGGTCTGCCTGGCGCTTCGCCAGCGGGATCGCCCGCACGAGCCATCCGCGCGAATGTTGCAGCAAACGACACCAACGCCACGCGACCGCGTGCGGTTTCTAAGAAGCGAGCTGCGCCGGCTTGTGCGAGATTCTCGCCCGTACCTGCATGGACGATATCGCTCGCGTCGAGCACCCAGCTTGTCTCGCGCATGCCCTCAAGGCCCCAGTCAAGCGTATGGTTGTTCGCCCGGCCAACGATGTTGAATCCCATCGCCTTTAAATCGGGTCCGACCTCCGGTAAGCTGAGGTGATAAGCCCCGCCGTACTCAGCCTGCGGGTAACCACTGAACGATCGGATATCGAAGGCGTTGACTTCCAGGTTGCCAAAAGTGACGTCAGCATTGCGAAGGATCTTTACGACGTCGCTGAAGCCAGAATCCTGGGATTTGGTGACTGCCCGCGAGACGATGAGGTCGCCGACTGCTACCATCGTGAAGCCCTCTACAACGTTTGTTGCAAGCGAACCCACCAAATCATAGTCGCCCACCCCTTCGGGCGGATGACCATCGTTCTCCTTTATCATAGATTTCTCCTATTCTCGCTTCTTCCTGCCCTACTCGGCATGATGTTCAGTGCTCGGAGCAGGGGTGCCAAAGTCCCGTGGCTATGCATTGAGCGACGAATTAACCGTCGCAGCCAACTCAGTAGTCACGCCGGCGGCCGGAGCGCGCACGTGACAGGCCACGACGCGCCCGTCATCCAGCGGTACCAGAGGCGGCACGTCGATGCGGCACCGCTCGACGGCGAGCGGGCAGCGCGGATTGAACGCGCATCCGCTCGGCGGATTGATGGGACTTGGCACCTCGCCCTGGACGGGTGCCTCCAACCGAACTCGCGTCGGATCCGGCACTGGCGCTGCCGCGATCAGTGCTTCAGTATACGGATGGACCGGCTTGGCAAAGATCGCCTCGCATTGCGCGAGTTCCACGATCCGCCCCAGATACATGACCGCCACGCGATGTCCGATATGCTCCACGACGCCAAGATCATGCGAGATGAAGACAAAGGCGATGCTCATCTGCTGCTGCAGATCCAAAAGCAGATTGAGGATCTGTGCCTGCACGGAGACGTCGAGGGCAGACACCGCTTCGTCGGCGATGATTAGAGAAGGGTTGAGCGACAGGGCGCGTGCAATGCCGAGCCGCTGGCGCTGGCCGCCCGACAACTCGGACGGAAGCCTGTGCATCATTTCGGGCGACATTCCGACCTTCTGGAGAAGGTCAGCAGCAAGCGTGTCGCGCTGCTTCCGGCTGAGACGCTCAAAGTTCTCGACAGGCTCCGTAATAATTTGCCCGGCAGTAAGGCGCGGGTTGAGCGACGAGTAAGGATCCTGGAAGACCATTTGCATCCGACGGCGCCAGGCGTGAAGGGCGTCCTTCTTGAGGCCAGCAATATCGATTCCGTCGATCAGCACACGCCCATTCGTTGGCTCCGTAAGCCGCATCAGCAGCCGCGCGACCGTGGACTTGCCGCAGCCGGATTCACCGACGATACAGAGTGTCTCACCGGCCTCAACGGAAAAGGATACATCCTCCACCGCCCGGATCACCGGAATGGTCTTCTTCAGGAATCCCGCACCGAGCGGATAATGCTTGGTCAGATTCTCGACTTTCAGCAAAGGACCACTCATGCGCCCATCACCTCTTCGGCGCGCCAGCAAGCCGCGGCGTGGCCCGACCAGACATCACGCAGGATGGGTGTCTTCTCGCGGCATATATCGATCGCGAACGGGCAGCGAGGCGCAAAGCTGCAGCCGACAATGGGCTCGCGCAGGCTTGGGACAATGCCGGGAATTTCTGGAAGGCGACGCTGACGGCCGCGCCGCGGATCAGGGACCGATCGCATGAGGCCCTGGGTGTAGGGATGCGCCGGTCGCGCGAACAAATCCATGACGCTCGCCTGTTCTACGATTCGGCCAGCATACATCACGATCACGCGTTGGCATGTCTCGGCGACAACGCCCAGATCATGCGTGATGAACATGACGGCCGTTCCCGTGCGCTCTTTCAGATCGACGATGAGCCGCAGGATCTGCGCCTGGATAGTAACGTCAAGCGCAGTCGTCGGCTCATCGGCAATCAAAAGTTCCGGCGAGCAAGCAAGAGCCATGGCGATCATGGCGCGCTGGCGCATGCCGCCCGACATTTCGTGAGGATAGTTGTTCACGCGATGCTCGGGGTCCGCGATGCGGACGAGACGGAGCATCTCTTCGGCCTTTGCCATGGCCACGGGGCGGGAAGCTTTTGAATGGATTTGCACCGCCTCGGCGATCTGGTGGCCGACCGTATAGACCGGGTTCAGGCTCGTCATCGGCTCCTGGAAGATCATGGCGATCTGGTCGCCGCGAATCTTTCGCATCTCCCGATCCGACAGTTCAAGCAGGTCGCGTCCGTGAAAGCGGACCTCGCCGCCGACGCTCCTGGCGTTCAGCTTCGGCAGCAGGCGAAGGATGGAAAGGGCGGTGACGCTCTTCCCGCATCCGGATTCGCCGACGACCCCAAGCGTCTCGCCTTTCTTTACCTGGAAACTGACCCCGCCCAGGGCGCGGGTGATACTGTCTTCGCCGTAAAAGTGCGTTTCGAGGTTTCGAACGTCGAGAAGCACGTCGTTCCCAGCGGTTTGATGCATTTGCATGTCAGCGCCTCCGCTTCGCGCGAGGATCGAACATATCGCGCAAACCATCCCCGAGCAGGTTGACCGCAAGCACCGTCACGGCAAGGCAGATACCGGGGGCGAAGACCGTCATTGGGGCGATAGAAAGATATATGCGAGAGCTTGAGATCATGTTGCCCCAGCTCGGAATTTCGGGCGGCACGCCCACGCCGAGGAAGCTCAGTCCCGCCTCCGTCAGGATCGCGCTCGCGCAGACAGTTGCACCCTGGACCATCAGCGCCGGAATGGTGCTCGGCAGGATATGACGCCACAGCACCTTCGGCAGGCGCGCGCCGCCGCAGAGCGCGGCCTCCACATAGGGACGCTCGCGAACACCCAGAACCACCGAGCGAACCAGCCGCGCGACCGCCGGCGTCTCGGGAATCGCAATGGCGACGATGAGGATACCGAACCCCGGGCCCGTCAGAGAAATAAGGGCAATGGCCAGCAGAATCGTCGGGATCGACATCAAGCCATCCATGACCCGCATGACGAAATTGTCGAAGCTGCGGCTGTAGCCGGCTACAACACCGATCAGAAGCCCGGCAAGAGCCGCGCACGCCGCTGATGTCAGCCCGACCATGAGAGAGATGCGGGCACCAAAGATCGTCCGGGCAAAGACGTCCCGACCCAGATTGTCGCTCCCGAACCACATCTCGGCGGAGGGCGGCTGGAGGCGCTTGAACGGATCCATGTTCACCGGATCGCCGGCGTAAAGCGGGGCGGCGAGCGCCAGAACGATCAGGAGCACCAACAGGCCGCCGCCTGCAAGAACCAGCGGATGCCGCCTTGCCAGACGCGGAAGGTCAGATAGTCGCAGCCGACCGATCGGCGCGGCGTCAACCGATGCGGAGAGGAGGGTCATATCAGTACCGGATGCGGGGATCGATCAGCGTATAGGCAAGATCGACCGCGAGATTGATAAGGACGTACAGACCCGAAGTCAGGATGAGCACGCTCTGGATGATGGGATAGTCACGATTGTTGATCGCATCCACGACCAGACGACCGATACCGGGGATGTTGAACACCGTTTCCGTGAGGACAACCCCGCCGATCAGATAGGCGAAGCTTATGCCGATCACAGTCAGGATCGGGACGCCGGCATTCTTCAAGGCATGGTGAAAAAGCATGGCATAGGACGAAGCGCCCTTGGCGGCGGCCGTTCGCATATAGTCTTCCGATAGGACCTCAAGCATGCTCGCCCGCGTAACGCGGGCGATGAATGCAATGTAGCCGAGCCCCAAAGCCACGGTCGGCATGATCAGGCGCGCGAACCAAGGCCCGAGGCCACCGTTAATCGGCGCATATCCCTGGACCGGCAGCCAGTGTGTCCGGATGGCGAAGAAGTATATGAGGACAAAGCCGATAACAAAGACCGGGACGGAATAACCAAACGCTGAAAAGACCGCGAGGAGGCGGTCGACGAGGCCGCCAGTTCGCCACGCGGCAAGAATGCCGAAGGAGACCCCGACCGTCACCGAAAGGATCATAGTCAGGATCGACAGGGATAGGGTCGGTTCAAGCCGCTGCGAGATGAGCTCCAGAACCTGTCGTCCGGAAAATATCGAGGTGCCAAAATCGCCGCCGAGCATGTCCCGCACCCAATGTATGAACTGAACCGGCATAGGATCGTTCAAGCCCATCCGTTCACGGATGCCGGCGATCATCTTTGGGGTGGCCATATCGCCAGCAATGCGCGCCGCCGGGTCACCGGGCGCCAGCCTCAGAAGGAGGAAGACAAAAATTCCGACCATCGCCATGACGGCGATGGCCGAGACCATTCTGCGAATGACGTAACCACCCATTTTCGGTCAGGTCTTCTGCATGTTCCACATAGGTTGTATCCCCACTGGCACGCCGATCAGCCCGGTTAGCGTCTTACGGCGGGCAACTGGATTAATTTTTTGCCCCAAACGCACATCTCCCACGAAATCCCACCATACTCTTTGCATCTGGCGGGCCAGTGCCTTGCGCTCTTCAAGCGTTGCGACATCTGGCCATTTGGCCCGCAGAGCCTCGTATTCATCGTTCTTCGGCCAGCCGTACCAAGCCTTATCACCACTTGCATTTAAGCAGACTTCGGACATCGGATCGCCGAGCGCAAACTCCGTGTCGCCAGTGATGAAGATGCTCCAGCCGCCCTCCTCCACCGGGTTCTTTTTTTGACGGCGCGCGGAAAGCCCACCCCAGTCGCTCGGCGCGAGCTCGGCCTTGACACCGATCTTCCGGAGCGCGGCGGCAAGCCACTGCGACACATCACTGATCGCCGGTACGTCCGTCGGTTGGAGGATGACTACCGTCTCGCCGGCATACCCGGATTCCTGAAATAGTTGTCTGGCCTTTTCGGGATCGCCGCCCTTCTTGAACCACCCTGTATTCTCGTCATTCGAGTAAGGCGTAGTGTTACCAAAAATCGAAGTGACGATGCTGGTGTATTTTGGATCGGGAGATTGGACACGCAATACCGCCTCCTGATCGATCAGGTGAAGCATCGCCTGGCGCGCCTTGACATTGTTGAACGGTTTCTGCAGGCAATTCATGCGCAGTATCCCGTCAGAGCCCGCCTTGTTCAGAACCTCAAGAACAAGGTTCGGATCGCCCTCGATCGTCGACAAGAAATCGACGGGCGGGTATTCCAGATAATCAATCTCACCCGCTTGGAGGGCCGCCAAGGAAGTCTGCTTATCGGCGATATTGTCCCAGACGACACGATCGATTTTGACAATCTTGCCGCCGGCGAACCAGTCGGCCGGCTCGCGGCGTGGCACGTACTTGTCATTGCGGTCGTAGGTGAAGCTCGCGCCTGGCTTGGCAAGAGCTTCATTGAACTTGAAAGGCCCCGAGCCGATGTTTGCAGTCACCTGCTCGGTTGCTGGGATATCCGCGTCCTTCTCGCGCATGACGAATAGCATCAGCCCGGAGACCGAAGCAAGAATGTCGATCAGCAGAGGCAGCGGCTCCTTGAGGGAGATGGTGAAGGTCTTGTCGTCAATCTTCGAAATATCTTTGGCCCGCTCCATAATCAATTGGCCACCGGAATCAACCTGACCCCAACGGCGGATCGAGGCCACGCAGTCCGCCGCTGTGACGGTGGTGCCGTCGTGCCAGCCTAGACCATCCCTGAGTGCGAACGTATAGGTCTTTTTATCGTCGGAAACGCCCCACTTTTCCACCATTTGCGGCTGCGGCATTGCGTTGGAATCGATCCCTAAGAGGGTATCATATATCGCCAAAGCGTGGTCTATGGTGATGTCACTCGCCCCAACGACCGGATCAAAGGTCGTGAGGCTACTGTTCTTCACCATACGCACCGTCCGAGCAGGATGCGCTGTCTGTGCCCGCAGGACCGACGGCATGGATAATGCCGTTCCCACCGCCAAGCCTGCCTTGATTAGATCGCGTCGAGAGACTGCCATTGTCATTTCCCCTTTTGCCAGTCGCGTTGTTTATCCACGCTTGTTCGTAGATGAATACCCAGACGAGCATTCATTCGATCTATGTTCTGTCGCGCCTCGTCCTACGTCAAATTCAGTTTGCGTATCGCCGCCATCTGGTTTTGAGATAGACTCCCAGCGGTCCGGCTTGGGAATACGAGGTAATCCTGAGGCCCGTTACCAGTGCTGGGCAGAAGTTTGGGCCACATCACTCGTGGGGATTGGTCGCGCAGAGTCTGGATTGTGATCGATGGATAAAGCTCGCCGGTGCCAGCTTTGTAACGATAATTAGGCCGAGCAGGATGCGCAGGAATGGCGCGAGTGGCCTGGGTTCTCAACCTCCATCTCGCCTGCATATGGAAGGACCTGCGCTGCGCTGGACGGCTTGGCGATGCGGCTTCTCCCGCGTCGATCGTCTCGCCATATGCCGCGAATAGCCGTCCTTGATGACGGGAGGCGGCGCCTGTGTGCGAACCATTCTTTTAATGCTGACCAGGCATGCATGTCGCATAGGCCTTTTTGGGGCACACGCGGCGAGTGGGGAAGTGGCGGAGACAGACCCTCCTCGGCGTCAACGGCATTGAGGAAGGGGATAAAACACCTGATGAGGCGGGGGCCGTTGCACTTGCCGTCGTGGAGATGGTGCCGATGCTCCACTTCTTTAGGGAAGGCCGCGCCAGGCCGATCCGCGCCATGTCCCGCAGGCGACACACGCCATGAATGATAGGAGCGCAATTTGGACGATCTCGTCGATCGTCATTTCGACGAGACCATCCGCCTATAGTGCCGAAAGCACTCGCACTCGCCCTCAAACCTGAACTGTCAAAGTAGTGTTAGGCCGCCGTCTGCCAACATGCGGCCATGTACGTGACCAGGATCGGTGCAGGCCTGCGGGATTATTGGGCAGCGGTTCGGTCCCAGCGCGTCCGCACATTGCTCGCTTGAGAGTTTGAGGCGGTTGATTTGGCCTTCAGCCTGACCGTTGCAAGGTAAGTTATATGCATTGTAGACCGCATCGATGTCTCGGTGCAGCACGACGCGATCGGGTCAAGATCCGCGACGAGGGCTTCGTCAGGAACAAGGCCGTCAACATTGCGCTCGGCATCGTGCCCGATGGCACGAAGGAGATCATCTGATCGAGAAGACCGAGGGCGCCAAGTTCTGCTCGTCATGAACGAGCTGAAGAGCCCCGGCGTCGGCGACATTCTGATCGCCGTCGTCGACGGCCTGAAGGGCTTCCCCGAGGCGATCAACGCCGTCTTTCCCCAAACCGTCGTCCAGACCTGCACCGTGCAGCCTGATCCGTCTTTCCCTGGAGTTCGAGTCCTGGAGGACCGCAAGCCCCTCGTGCCGGCGCTGCGCGGGATTTACCGCGCCAAGGACGCGGACGCCGGCATGAAGGCCTGGAGGACTTCGAGGCCGGCTACTGGGGGCAGCGATATCCGGCGATCACGCAAAGCTGGCGGCGCAACTGGAGCCGAGTCGTCCAATTCTTCGCTTATCCCGAGAGCGTGCGGCGGATCATCTACACCACGGATGACATCGACAAGCCTGCGAGGTTTCCAGGCCACGCCTTGACTGCGTCGAGCGCGGCGCCAGTCTGGAGCGGGACCGAGGCGGCGGTCGTGTCGCCACATTTCCTTGTGCTATATTTGTCCGGCACGGACGACCACGTGGCAAAGAGTGGTGCGAGAGGATGAGAGTGCCGCCACGC
>NZ_JAMYMK010000043.1:0-12901 GCF_040318565.1 Mesorhizobium sp. M1142 | reverse complement strand
GGGTCCGATTGTGCCGCGACGTCGAGGAGCTAGCCGAACACACCACCTATCTGTTGGGCGGGAAGCACATATGGCGGTCCGAGCCTAGGATCCTGGTCGAAGAATTCGCACAAGGCCCTCTTTTTGGGCCTGAGATAATGGGCAATGAAGTCATTGGGATTGCCGCCGCTGACTTCGGTCCCCCACCGCATTTCGTCTATCGTCATGTCACCTTGCCGGCCTTGCTGACCGATGACGAACGTGAGCGCATTGCCAATATTTCGCTGCGCTGTTTGCGAGCTCTCGGCCTCGGCTGGGGGCCAACGAACATTGACTTCCGGTGGACGAAGCATGGCCCGGTCGTCATTGAGGTCAATCCGCGTCTCGGTGGCATGCCCGATCCTCAACTTTATCATCTGGCTTACGGTATCGATCTCATCACCGAACACATCAAGCTTGTCATCGGTGAGGAATGGGATTTGCGCAGAAGGCATTCGCACACTGCGGCCGCCCGGTTCCTGTTTCCTGATCAAGACGGCATCCTCGAATGGATCGGTGGCGACACTCAGGCAGTTGCTATACCGGGTGTCGCCGAGGTCAAATTGTATATTGAACCCAAGACGCCGATCGTCAGGAAGGGCGATTTCCGAGACTGGATCGGACATGTCATTGCCACTTCACCCAGTCTTGCTGAAACCGAAGGCGCTCTTCAACGCGCCGTCGCCCTAATCGATTGGTCGATCACCCCTTTTCCGGCCGTGGACGAACAGGCGCAACTGCATGCGGCGACAGATAAGATGTGATCATCGCCGAACATTGGTGCAAATTGAGAGCACGAGAGATCAGCAGGTCGAAAATGATGCCTCCCTCGATTCTGGATGAATTAAAGACAACGCATTGATTGCGAAGGTTGGTAGTGGGTAAAGGTCAGGAATGTAGATCGCTGATAGTCGAAATACGGACAGTAAGTCATTTTGTCATGAACAACGAACTTCTATATAGTAGTAAAACTGGCTGACGTATTAATATAATGTAAAAGGATATGTCGGGAATGTGGCAGGGTGAAAATGTCAGCGAATGCCTTGAATTTACAGAAGACAACTCAAAGACAGCAATAACGAGCGCGGCGAAAGTGGGTTCGGCTCGGCGGCTGATCGTGAAGATTGGCTCCGCAGTAGTTGCCGATCCAGAGACCGGAGAGGTACGCGGTCCTTGGCTCGAAACGTTGATAAAGGATGTTGTCCGATTTTTCGCACGCGGGCAGCAGGTGATCATCGTCAGCTCTGGTGCTGTGGCGGCAGGTTCATGTCACTGGAAGCCCTTGGACAGATCTTCTTTGCGAATTGAGGAAAAGCAAGCGGCCGCCGCGATTGGTCAGATTCGACTGATGCTTGCTTATGAACAGAGTTTGAACCGTCATGGGTTTGGCCTGGGGCAAGTTCTGTTGACCGGCTCAGATATAGACAATCAGCGTCGCCGCCTCAATGTGCGGTCGGCCCTTCAACAGCTTCTCAAAATTGGCGCTGTACCCGTTATCAACGAGAACGACGCGACCGTAACGGCCGATATCCGTCTTGGCGACAATGACCGGCTCGCGGCACGGGTCGCGCAAATTGCAATGGCTGATGTTCTCATTCTGCTTTCTGACGTTGATGGCCTCTTCACGGAAGATCCACACGACAACCCGTTGGCTCATATAATTCCAAAGGTGCGGTGCATTACCCCGGAGATAGAAACCATCGCAGGCCTTTCACCCGCGCGACATGGCTCGGGCGGCATGGTGACAAAATTGATGGCGGCAAGGATAGCGATGGAAGCGGGCTGTCACATGGTCATTGCGAAAGGAAACAAATCTTACCCGCTCGCCGCCATCGAGAACGGGGCGCCAACAACATGGTTCATTGCGCCCGGAAAGGAGAGTGCTAGCCGCGCCGACCCTACGTCGGAGACCCAAGCGCCGTGACTGAGTATTGAGGCCATGAATCTCTTCTCTGGTATGGCTGCTTTCTCGTGAAGTGCGGTCGAGGTTGCCCGTGTTCGAGAAAGGGGGCCTTGTTAGCTCGATTTGACCGCGAAAGGGTTCCTCAATCTACAGGACTCGTACGCTCGCCGGCGCAGTTCCGGTTATCACCGCCCGGGAGGCGAAGTTACGCAACCGGCCCCGTAGAGAGAGCCATTGAGATGCCTGATTTCTCTTCATTGAACGCCGAGGGAGGCCGTGATGACCTATATACGATCCGCGCCGCGACGGATGTTGGGGGCACTTTCACCGATCTCGTTTGCTTCGAGACTAATCATTCGACGGGCGGGGGCCGCATCATCACAGCGAAATGCGATACCACCCCGCCCAATTTCGAGAAGGGTGTGTTGAATGTGCTAGAAAAGGGTGGCGTCGACCCAAGTTCGGTCGACTTCCTTGCCCATGGGTCCACCGTCATTATCAACGCGATAACGCAGCGAAAAGGTGCCAAGGTCGGGCTCATTACCACGGAGGGCTTTCGCGATACGCTCGAGATCGCGCGTGGCAACCGTCCCGACTTCTTCAACCTGAACTATCGGAAGCCGAAACCTTTCGTTCCGCGTTACCTACGTCGCGAACTGCCGGGCCGCATATCCTATAGGGGCGAGGAATTGAAGCCGCTCGACCTGTCCGGTCTTTCGGCAATCATCGAAGATTTCAAGACGGAAGGCGTTGAAGCTGTCGCAATCTGCTTTCTCCATTCCTACGCGGACACCAGCCACGAAAAGGCCGCACTCGCCGAGGTGCAGCGGCTCTGGCCAGGCGTCTCGGTCGTGTCCTCGCACCAGATTACACGCGAATGGCGCGAATATGAGCGTACCAACACGGCAGTGCTGTCGGCCCATGTACAGCCGGTCTCCGAGCGCTACCTGTCAAGTCTGCTCGCGGGGTTGAGGGAGAAAGGCTTCAAAAAAAGCCCCTACATTATGCAATCCAACTGTGGCGTGGATTCACTTGAATCCGTCTCGAAAATTCCAATCACAATGGTCGAATCGGGACCTGCCTCTGGCATCTTGGGCGCAGCCGAGCTCGGCAAGCTAATCGGGGAGGCGAACGTGCTTGCGCTAGACATCGGGGGAACGACGGCGAAGTGCTCGTCGATCGAGAATGGTGAGGTAAAGATCAAGACCGAATACTGGATCGAGCGCGACAGCACCTCAGCGGGGTATCCGATCATGGTGCCGGTGGTCGACCTGGTCGAGATCGGCAGTGGCGGCGGTTCGATCTCCTGGGTTGATGATTTCGGCAAGCTTCATGTTGGCCCCCAATCAGCCGGCGCCTTACCAGGTCCCTCGGCTTACGGACGGGGTGGCAGGCAGGCGACCACTACCGACGCCAATCTCTGGCTCGGCCGCATCAATAAGGATTATTTCTGCGGCGGCGAAGTCGTAGCTGATATGGGCGCCGTAAAGGTGGCGATCGACGCCGTCGGCCAGAAGCTCGGCGTGGACACTGACGAGGCTGCGCGCGGCATCATCCGCATTGCCAACAACAATATGGTCAACGCCTTGAAGCTAGTCTCGGTCAACCGCGGCTATGACCCGCGAGACTTCACGATAGTCGCATTCGGCGGCGGCGGCCCCATGCACGCGGTAGCGCTGGCTGCCGAACTCGGCGTGCGGAAGGTTGTCGTACCGGCCGCCGCTGCCGTCTTCTCGGCCTGGGGTATGATGATGTCGGACCTTCGGCGCGACTATTTCGTAACTCGCCCTATCGATTTGAAGCCGGGCGCTGCAGCGGGTATCGAGCAGGCCTTCGCCGAAGTGGAGGAGCAAAGCCGCAGACAGTTTGTAGCCGAAGGCATCGAGGCAGCCAGGATCCGGTTTTTGCGCTACGGCAAGTTCCGCTACCAGAATCAGGGACATACCACCGAGGTGTTGATCGCCGCGGGCCAAATCATTGACGAGCAGCTCGCTGAGATCGAGGCATCCTTCCACGAGACTTATCAGCGTGAATACACCTATCGGCTCAGTGCGCCGGTCGAAATGGTCGGCATCCATCTGGTGGCCTCTGCCGAGGTCAGTAAGCTTACCATGCAGAATTGTGCTTTCACCGGAGCGGTGGCGGAGGATGCCCTAAAGGGCTACCGCAATGTCGATTACGCCCTTGAGGGCATTCACAAGGCCGCGATCTATGACGGCAGCAAGCTCGAACCGGGCATGACCTTCAGTGGCCCCGCGATCGTGGAGGATTTGGGCACCACTGTCCTCGTCCATCCGGGCAACCGGGCTCACGTCGACGGCTATGGCAACATCTGCATCCATCTAGTGAGATAGGGACAATGGCGACAAGGCTCCACGATCCGATCACCTTGGAAATCATTCAAAATTCGCTGCACGCAATCGCCGACGAGATGTTCGCGGTCATGAAAAAAACCGCGATGAGCTCGATCATTTACGAGGTGCTCGACATGGGCACCGGCATCACCGATGCGAAAGGCGCGCTCGCCTCGTCCGGAGCAGGTATCCCGGCTTTCGTGGGCGTGCTGGACAAGGCTGTGAAGGTGATCGAGAAAAAGTTCGGCAAGAGGGGCGAAATCGAGCCAGGTGACGTTTTCGCAAGCAACGATCCTTACCACGGGGGCGTCACGCACCTGAATGATATAGTGGTCGCGATGCCTGTCTTCGCGGGCGGACGCATCATCGCTTGGACTGCGAATATTGCCCACAACTCAGATGTCGGGGGCATAGCACCGGGTTCGCTCACGGGCGAAGCTACCGAGATCTTTCAGGAGGGGCTGCGCATCCCAGCTGTCCAGATAATTTCGAAGGGCGAACCCATTCACTCCGTGATTGAGATCATCAAAGTGAATTCGCGCATGCCTGACGTACTGGAAGGCGATATATGGGCAGCAATCGCCTCAGTGCGCATTGGGGCTAATCGCCTGCAGGAACTCGCCGAGAAGTACGGTGTCGAGACGTTCGAGAACGCCATGTGCCACTCCATGGATGTCGGCGAACAGGTCTCGCTCGCCGAGCTCGCGAAGCTGCCGAAGGGCACCTTCGAGCTTTCCGAAGAACAGGATGACGGACGTATCTTCAATGTGAAGATTATGATCTCAGATGCCGAATTCCTGCTCGACCTACGAGACAACCCAGACCAATCGGCTAACCCGCTGAATAGCAGCCGAGACGGGGTTATGGTCTGCACGCAGATGTTATTCAAGTCGCTGGTCGATCCCCATTCGCCGGCAAACGAAGGCTCCTTTCGACCGATTCGGCTGCTGACACGCGAGGGCTCGGTCTTTCATGCTAAGGAACCGGCGCCGCTCGGCTTCTACTATGAGGTCGAGTTGCGGATAAAGGATCTAATATGGCGTTGTCTAGCGCCGCACATGCCCGAGCGACTGCCGGCTGGACATTTTGGGTCGCTCTGCGGGACCTTTATCGGTGGTATCCACCCCGATATGGGCCATCAATACACTATCATTGAACCGCAACTCGGCGGTTGGGGTGCAGGCCACCGTAGCGATGGTAACACCGGCATCTTCTCGAGCTTCCACGGAGAAACCTACAACTGTCCGGCAGAAATCAACGAGGCGCGCAATGGTCTCTACGTGGACCGAATGGAGCTCAATCTGGAGCCGGGAGGTGAGGGTAAGTATGTGGGCGGCCGTGGCATCGTAATGGATTACCGCGTGCGGGCCGACAATGGCTTTCTCACCGTGGGCTATACGCGCTCGAAGTTCCCAGCCTGGGCCCTAAATGGCGGCCGGGAGGGCTCCCCCAACTATGTCCGGTTCATACGCAAGGACGGCACCAGCGAGCGCTTCGCCTTCGTCTCGGAACTTGTTACGCACACCGACGAGGTCATCCGCATCGTGACCGGCAGCGGCGGCGGATATGGGGATCCAAAGGAGCGTGACCGTGCAGCAGTCGAAGAGGATATCAAGAGCGGTCTTATTACGCGCGAGCGCGCGCACGAGGTGTACGGAATCGAGTAGGTGGCCTCATTGAGGCTAATCTTCCTTCACCAGGACGGCCGCCGGTGGCGGGGCGATGAAGAGATAGATTCTTTCTGGCTGGCGATTGCCGCGGCATACCCCCTCTCTGGGCCCTACCTACCATTGTGGAGCGCGAGGAGCTCCGCTTCTGGGTGCGGGGCCATTCCACGCAGGCGATTGGGCGCCGCTGGGGGCGGGCCGCCTTGACAATTTCCCGTGAACTGCGGCGCAACGCAGCCACCCGCAGCGGCGGGTTGAAGTATCGGGCGACAACTGCCCAGTGGCATGCCGAGTGATCGGCCCGCCTCCTAAAGCGACCAAGCTTGCACTCAGCAGACTTGCGCACTTATGTGTAGGAGAAATTGGCTGGCGTCGTCGTCGCTCACAGCTGGCGCTCCCGTTCCTGGTCCCCGCTGTATCTTGGAAGAGCCGCCGGCATGGCCAGCCAAGGGATCGCACCCTTGGCGGCGAATCCTTGAGCGATCTCGCCCGCGGGACGGGTCACCCATGCCCGCGTGATCCGCGCGGCGATCTTACATGTCCTAAGCGCACCGCTGCCCTCCGGCTGGAAGACCTGGAGCCCGTCAGCCTCACCAATTTCCGAAGCGACGGCCGCCGCTGGGTCTTTCGGGCGAGCGCACTGAATCTGGAGCCGATCGGACGGAACCGAACTTGGAGGCCCGCATTAATGCGGGCGTAGATTCAAAGTCCGATTGGTGAACATCGCCTCCCGTATTGGCCTCTCGTCGAATAACCGCGCCTTTACGCGCAGAGACTAGGCGGGATCAGAGACTTGCAGCAAACTCGGATAGACAACGCCATCGATCGAATCTGCAATCTGCACGTACATCGCGACAAAATGCCAACCGACAGGATCGGAAAACGTCGGTAAATCGACAACTGCTGTCGGGTTTATGGAGGTCGCGACAGGATAGCGCTAGACCGAACGTCCTGCAGTACAACATTTAACCCATTGAACGGTTTGCCAATTTTTTCTGACGCTCCCTCGGCGCATTTGGCACGATTGTTGAAGCTCCAAGTCGCAACGCTAGACCAATGGGATTTGGCCGCGTTCCGGTGGAGTGTCCAGTTCCTGAGCACTGCAGGGCGGTGGACGAAAACTGCAATGGAGGCCCGACGATGCAAAGTCTCACATCGACTCTGTCAGGTCCGCGCCGGGCGTTACGTTTTGGCGACGACAGGATAGCAGATGTTATAGCCAAAACTTTGGACAAATTTCCGTCGAACACGGCTGTGCGTACGAACGAGGGTGGCGACGTAAGCTATCGGGACTTGGGGACGTCCGCGTCCAGTCTTACGGGGCGTTTCGAGGCCATCGGCATCCTCCCTGGTGATGCTATCGTCGTCAAGCTTCCCCGATCAGTAGACCTTGTCACGGTCATTCTTGCTACCCAAATGCTGGGCGTTGCCTTCGTGCCTGTTGATCCATCCGATTCCGACCAACGGTTGGACCATATAGTCCGCAACACGAACGCCAAAGCGATTGTTAGTCCAGATCCAGGTGGTTCGATTCGAATTGAACGTCTTCCGACACGCGGCGACATCAATTCAGCGTTCTCAAATACTGCATACATCATGCACACCTCCGGGAGCACGGGAATCCCGAAAGGGGTACCGGTCTCGCAGGCAGCTCTCCTGAATTTGGTCGACTGGTATATCGACATGATCGATTTCTCGGAGGGCAGCAGCATTTCGCAACTTACGCGACCAGCATTCGATGTCTCGATCCCGGAGTTCTTCGTACCCTTTGCGACCGGGGGCACGATTGTATTGCCTACTACGCAACTGCAAGCACAGATCATTCAAACAATCGAATTCCTAATTCAAAGCCGCACGAACGTCATTCAGATGGTCCCAACACTGCTACGACGCTTCCTCGGAACTCTTGAACGTCTCCCCTATGTGGCGGAGCGGTTCATGGATCTCAAATATGTGGTCTGCAATGGTGAGTCCTTGCAGGACTCGGTTAGGCGGCGATTCTACTCGATTCTTCCCAACGCTACGTTGGTAAACAGCTACGGGCCAACCGAGTGCTGTGTTGCCGTTAGCTACCACTATTGCCGCCGTGGCGACGTAGGCCTCCCGATGTTCATCGGCAAACCAGCGTGCAACGTTGATTTCTATGTTCTTGACCAAAGCAACTCCGACGTTGGTTTTGAAGTCGAGGGCGAGCTCTGGGTGGGAGGCGTGCAAACGTCCCAACGCTACGTGGCGGACGAAGCACAGTCGAAACTTCGCTTCGTTCCATTCTTGACGCCTAGCGGTGAACAAGTGCTGTACCGCACTGGGGACTATGTCGTGGCCTCGGAAGAAAATGGATTGCGGTTTCTCGGAAGAAACGATGATCAGATCAAGTATCGAGGAACCCGACTGGAGAAAGGGGAGATTACCAGCGCCATCGATAAGACGGGCCTATGCACGGATTCAGCAGTGGTCGTCGTGGATAAAGGCGACGACAAGGGCCAAGATCTGGTCTGCATGGTGACGCCTGCGGACGCCGACGTCGTGGGAGTTCATCGGCGACTGTCGGATGTCCTGCCAAATGATCGTGTTCCGAGGCTCGTTGTCCCTGTTGTCGGACTTCCTTTCACGGCCAATGGAAAACTCGATCAGCGCGCCCTTGAGAGAATTGCCAAGGAGGCACTCAGGGCGAACATGAACCAATCCACACCTCGGACCGAACATACGGCGGTCTCACCGTTGGATCATTTGCTGGAAGCGGTCCACGCCGCCAAGGGCAGATGGGTATTTCCCAGCTTAACCGCTCGGGAGTGCGACATAGATTCACTGAACTTCCTCGATATCCAACTCAAATTGGCTGAAGCCGGCCTCATGTTTGGTGAGGATGTCTATCAAGAGCAAGACCTATCACTCGGGGATTGGGCAAGCCGAATTCAACCGGTGGATAGCAGCGAATCTCATACGAGCACCACAGGCAAGAGCGGACAGGGTGCCGAATTTAGGGACGAGTTGGCGCAAATTATCGACTTCATTGAAAATCGGGCTCCCAGCACTGTAGTACTGCACTCATCGCTTGCAGCGTTACGGAATGTGACTGCCAAAGAGGCAACGGCAATTCTTCTTGACGGGATAGAGCGCGTTTCAGCGACATCTACCGTTATTCTCCCCGCGTTCACTTTGAGCTACTGCACTACGCAGCGCTTTCACTGGACAGAGACCAAGTCCGAAACAGGGGTTTTGGCAGATCTCGTGATGCGAGAGCTTCCTGCGGGCCGCACCAAACATCCCGCTTATTCGACAGTCGTGACCGGCCCGAGAACGCAGGAAATATGCGAAACCGATTGGTGGAAATTCAGCCCGTTCGGTGACGACTCGATCTTCGGATTGATCAGCCAGCTCGGGGGCTTTGTCATGGGCCTGGGAACGCCGGTTGCTACCCATGTGCATCGCTGTGAAGCGTTGGCGCAGGTGCCATACATGAAGACGATCGATATCGAGGGTATTGTCGATTTCGGGAAGGGGCCGCTTAACGCCTCATCATCGATCTATGTTCGCGATGTCGTGGGAAGGCCCGAGTATAGGTTTCTTGCGCGTGATGTCGCTCGCGACCGTCATGAATTGAAGGACGTCATTCGTGATTTCGCGCTGGGTGGAACCTACGCAAGGCTCGTCAGCGTGGACGACATGGAGTCCATATTGGTTCCCGGTATGCGAAAGGAGCCATATGGCTTCCTTAGGAAAGAGGGCAGGAACGAGGCAAAACACGTTTATCCCATAGGATAAGCGTGCAGATGCCTGACCCACGAAGTGAACTAACTTGGAGACTAAACAATGACAACGCGGATATTAGGTGTGGTCCAGCTTGACCAAAGGCGACTGGCAGACGATTTGGCCGTCTTGGCAAAGTCCAAGTTCTCGAGCGAATATTCGGATTTCGCATGCGGGCGGTGGGAATTCTGCATGCTCCGCAATCGGTCGGGGAAGCAGGAGGAGGAAAGAGTGGTCGTCCACGAGAGCCCAGCGGTGGCAACACCTCTCGGCCAATCCTTGCCCTATCTCAATGAATTATTGGAAAATCATTTTGATGCGGATTCTATACGCTACGCGCGGGTCATTCGTATAGGGGAAAACGCGTGTATAATACCCCACCGTGATTATTTAGAACTAGACGGGAAATTTGTCAGAGTGCACCTAGTTCTTGACACCAATGAGAAATGTGCCAACACAGAAGAGAATAATATATTCCACATGGGACGAGGTGAAATCTGGTTTCTTAATGCAAGCCTGCCGCACAGCGCGGGCTGTTTCTCAGCAACGCCACGATTGCATCTAGTGGTCGACATCGAGGGGACTCGTTCCCTGGATGAGCTTGCACGCAACGTCGAACAGCCGTCGGCAAGAAATGCTAGGGTCGACACCCGCAGGGAGTGGAGCAATGAAACGCTCGAATCCATTCTGCGGCTCTCTGAGATTATCAGCGAGGCCAATTTTCGAGAGATCGTCGCGATTCTGGCGAAGCTTCACTTCTTCCACAAAGTTCGCTGCGAGGATATGTATGGATGGCTGAAGGAAATCTGCCGACGGTGCGGCGACCCGGCCCTCTTAAAAAAGGCCAACTCACTCGAAAGATTTTATCTCATTGATCGTGCTGCTGGCGAGGTCATGACTTATTGATCAGTCTACGAGAAGCCGGTCGCAAGGCTATCGATCGAATCGACCAACGGGTCCCATCGCCGGCCCGTGGAGCGCAACCTCCGCTCGATCACGGCGGCGACTTAATCGTCGTCGATCGTCTGGGACCTGGCTGGCCGGGGGGGCGTCCAGCAGACCCTCCACGCGATCCTTGGAAAAGCAGCGCCTCCGCTTGCCGATCGTGCCCATGAACCTCCAGCTCAGCCGCGACGGCTTGGGAATGGCCGTGCGGGAGCCGTTAAAGAAGTCCTCCGCGTTTGATTTGCTCAGGCGATCAGCGTTTGGAAGAGCGCCTGCAGTGCTAGGAGGCTACTAGCGCAAGCCGGGACCACGCCTAGGTGGAGCGGGTCAGGGGGCGTCGGGTCATATGAAGCCAGATCACCACTCATACGCACTTTAAACATATGACAACACCATTCGAACGAATGCATGCATGAAGAGGGACAAGTGTTGGCAATTCCCATCACGCCGAAAGCAAGGTTACTACTCAGACGACAAAGCTTACCTGAAATGCTCGTTGAGGCTTTGCGGGAGCGCATTCTTAGCGCGAAATCCAGGACGGCGACTCCCTCGTGCAGGAAACTATTTCAAAAGAGTATGAGGTAAGCCGGGTGCCAGTTCGCGAGGCGCTCCGACAATTACAGGCGGAAGGACTAGTGTCCCTCAGAACGCATAAAGGCGCCCTCGCCATTTCAACGAAGCGCGAGACCGTTATCGAACTGCTAGATCTGAGGATCCTCTTAGAATGTGATATTCTATCGCATGCACTTACGCGGCTTCAAGAAACAGACCTATTTGCCTGCCGGGGCGATCTTAGATGAGTATGAAAAAGAATATGAGGACAAAGACATGTCTAACCGCGGAGAGATAAATTGGAACTTCCATAAATGTCTATACGTGCCATCCGTCCGACCAGAAACATTGTCGATTGTTAAAAAAAACATCTTCGCATCGGTCACCTCGTTCGAGGACGGCTTGTAGCGTCTGGTCGAAGCCATGAGGCCGATATGGAGCATCGCGAGCTTCTGCGACTATGCGGTGAGCGCAATCCCGCCGCAATAGATTATCTTCGTGGTCATATAAGTGGTATTATCAGGTTATTCTCCTGAAAATCGCTTATAGGTGGCTGTTCCTCGGCTTACGGTGGATTAATAAAGGTTGAGGCGCGAATATCTTAAATCAATCTGGCTCTTAGCAAGCGCCTTCTTCTAATCGAATGAGGGCGCAGGGCGCAGACTAGAGCACGTCCTGTTTAATCTGGGTCATATCCGGCGGCCTGGAAGTAGTTGGCGCATTCGGCTGCTGTGAACTGGTCAAGGAGCGAGCCGATGCGTCCCAGAGAGCAGCGATGGTTCTCTCGGCCTTGGCGCGTAAGGTATCCCCACGGTGACGCCTTCACCGGATGCGTACTGTGAGGGCGAAAGCCGAATGGCTGAGCTACTCGACCACGACCTGGCCAAGTGTCCGCTTCGCCGTCAAATACTCAAGGTAGGAGCCACGTGCGGGAAGCAGCCCGCGTGGATCTGTGCGGGGGGGGCGCTCAGTAATGAGCGTCCCTACCGCGAAATTCTTATGTCGCGATCATACGAATCGCACCTTGTTTGTCGCCGCGCAGGCGGGGGTCCGTGGTTGAGCGAATCTAAGGGTGCACCTCTGTTCGATTGCGGAGCGAGACTCGGCGATGGACGCGCAGCCAACGGCAACCTCTGTTGGCGTCGCGCAACACGGTTCCGACCAACTGCTCGCGCTGGCCCGGGGCGATGAGCATCTTGTCCGGATCAGTCGCTCGGACCTCAACACCGATGTGCGAAGCGGGGGCCGGCGTCAAACCTTCGAGCCACTCCTTGAATGGCCTCTCATCGAGCACGAGCCGCTCCCCTTCGCGACGTAGCGTGTACTTTTCCAAGCAAGTCTCGTAGGTTCCGACCCAAGCCTCGACGTCGATGGATGGCTGAATTCGCGGATCGGGCGAGGCGAGGCCAAAGTAAGTTCGCAACGCCCATTCAAATAGTCGCCGCGCTGTGATCCACCCATTCACGCCGTTGGTCAGCACAGCGATCGCGAAGCGCCGCGACGGAACCATGGCGAACAAGCACGGCTGTCCGTTAGCGCCGCCGAGGTGAGAGACGACACGTTCTCCCGGAGCGTCGTCGACCCACCAGCCCAACCCGATCTCCGGGGTGTCGCTCGAAGGGCCGGCTTGACCTTGCCCCTCTGATCTAATCCGGTTTGAAGTTCGTTCTGGCCCATCGAGAGGACCAGGACATGAAACGTAGCCGCTTCTC
>NZ_JAMYMK010000042.1:0-15937 GCF_040318565.1 Mesorhizobium sp. M1142 | reverse complement strand
CGATCTCATCGACAACGAGCAGAGCAGGCCGGCAGAAGAAGCGGATGCGTTCCTGCAGGCGGCCTTCGCGTTCGGCCCTTGCCAGTGCGGCGATGAGTTCGGCGAGCGTGCAGAAAAAGACGCTCTTTCCAGCCTTCACAGCCTCGACGGCAAGTGCGATGGCCAGATGGCTCTTGCCTGTGCCGGGTGGGCCGAGGAAGTGGACGACCTCGCAGCGGGCGACGAAGCCGAGTTGGGCGAGCGTGAAGATTCGATCGCGGTCGAGCGAGGGCTGGAAAGAGAAGTCGAAGCCGGCGAGCGTCTTGATCGTGGCCAGACGCCCCATGCGCAGTGCCGTCTTGATCCGGCTGTTCTCGCGCAGGGTCAACTCTTCCGAAAGGAGGATGTCCATGGCTTCGAGAGCGGCGATCTCGCCTTGCTCGAGCCGGCGCACGATATGATCGAGCGCTTCGAGCGCTCGTGGCATCTTCAGGCCGACGAGATCGTGGCGGATCCGGTCGATTGTGGATGGCGTGGTATCGAGCGCATTCGTCATGGACGCTGCTCCTTCGCCATCACCCGGGCGACGGCATCGTAGAAGGCCAACGGGCGCTGAGCGACCCTGTCGCCTGAGCCATGAAGGATGACCTCGTCGTTCCTCAGTCTTTGTCGGCGCTTGTGGACGTGGATGTTGCGATGCCCGGGCTCGACATGACGCTGGTGCCGACCTTCTAGAATGGGATGGATGGCAATCAGTGCGCCGTCCTCGAAGATGCGTACCTCTTCGGCCAGCGTGTGTACCTCGACGACACGGCGCCTGGTGCGTCGGGCACGCTGTAGAAATTGCCGCCGACGCTGACCATGCCCTCCCGGCTGATACGTCGCTCGAGCTTTAGGACCGATCGGAACGGAGCCAAAGGCAGCGGCCGCAGCGCTGCGCGCTCCTCGGCGAAAGCTTCGTTGACGACACGCCTTGTGGTGGCGTGAACCCTCGGGTTTGCGACCGTGTCCAGCCAGTGACGCAACTGCGCATTCAAGTCTTCGAGGTTGCGAAAGGACCGGGCCAGGAAGAAGTCCTCGCGAATGTAGCGGAACGGTCGCTCGACCTTGCCTTTTGTTTTGGCGCGGTAAGGCCGGCAGGCCTTGGGATGGAAACCATAGTGGCGGGCAAGATCGACGAGGGCACGGTTGTAGACGATGCCGCCGGTATCGCCTTCGCCGATCACAGCCGTCTTCATACGGTCGTAAAGCACTTCGCGAGGAGCGCCGCCCAGCGCCTCGAAAGCCCCAGCATGGCAGCGCAAGACAGTCGGCAGATCCTGGTGGACGACGAAGCGTGCCCAGATAAGGCGACTGAAGCCAAGCACCATGGAGAATAGCCAGACGATTCTCGGCGTGGTCGGCTCATCGGCAAAGACGACATTGAACTGGGCGAAGTCGACCTGCGCCTGCTCGCCGGGCGGGGTCTCGAAGCGAACCTCGTATCCACGCTCCGCCGCGGCAGGACGGACGTCGCGCAGGAAGTCGGTGACGGCCGTGTAGCCGCCGCCATAGCCGAGGTCCTTCAGTTCGCGGAAAAGCCGGCTGCCGGTGAGCCCGGGATATCGCGTGACCCGTTCGCGAAGATAGGCTGTGAAGGGATCGATCACCGCCTGACGCGGCTTGCGCGGTCCGTTAGGCCGGAGCCTCGAGCCCGCGCGCAATGTATTTGCGCACCGTCTTGCGGTCGATCCCGCTCTCCCTGGCGATCGCCGACACCGACAGGCCCTGCCGATGCAAATCCAGTATCATCATCATCTCCCCGATCTTGATCACCGAAATCCCTCTCCCGACCATCAGGAGAAGCATCAACGATCACGCGCCGCCGGTCTCCCGGAGCGCGCTCCGGAAGACCGGCGACAGCGCTAAACTGGGGAAGATTCAAACGGCACTTCTGGGGAGTATTGAGCCGGCATCGACATGGCGTGGGGAATTGGCCGTCGCGTCCTGCAGCAGTGTCGTCCCGTGGGCGTTCTCTCGTCGTGTTGTTCAACCTCACGAGGCCGCATTCCTCGCTCGGCTACCAGACCCCGGCGGCCTTCGCCGGAACCCTCGCCGCAACCGGCCCCGACGCTGCGCTCAATGAAGGCTTCGCGTCTCCGCCGCTTGCTCCAACCGCGCCATACGGCGTAACAGAAACGGCCGAGGCTCTAATCGCCACTGGATGAAAGTTCAGTGGCAGGTAATTCTTATGGACGAAGTGCGCCTTCATGGGAAGGACTTGCCTTCCACAAGAGTTCGCTCGGCGCGTGGAAGTGAAATTGCAGCAGGTCGTCGCTAAACTATCATCAGGCATAGGCGTGCCTATAGATCGGAGTGATGTTGTCAGGTACCCTGAGGTTTGCGGTGGTGTTCCAGATCTAAGCATGGCTCGGTAAGGCGTGCGCTGGCGAACGGCCTGCCGTCGCGGACATTTTCCACGAGGTCGAGACAGCAGTGGCCGCCCGCGACTCTCGCAACGACCGACATGCCAGCATTGTAAGCGAACAAATACCGTAAAATCCATATAAACTGGGAATAACAGCATAAATGTTGCTATCACACATTACAAATGCTGTTATCAGACATTTCCGCTCCGGAAATTCACAACAAGTGAATTCATCCAGGGACAGACAGGGTGGACGTCAACCATTCAAGTTGGCCTGAGCCGCGTGCAGAGACCTAATAGTTGCTTGTTGCTTAGGCCAACGACTTGATAACACTATATATATGACCACGAAGATAGTCTACTGCGGCGGAATTGCACTCAGCGCACAGGCTTAGAAGCTCGCGATGCTCCTTGTCAGCAGCATGAATCCGACCAGATGCTACAAGGGGTAGTCGAACGAGGTGGCTGGAGCGTAGGTGCGTTTTTTCAACAATCGACAATGTTTCTGAACGGTTAGAAGGAATGTATAGGCATTTATGGAACTTCCAATTCATCTCTCCGCGTTTAGGATTGTCGTGACAAGTCGTCTCAAGTTCATCGAGAGTCTCCTCTGCGGCCGATAGGTCTGATTTCTTATAACGTGGCAATGCATATGATAGAATATCGCACTCTAAAAGAATCCGGAGGTCTAGCAGTTCGATAACTGTCTCGCGCTTCGCTGAAATGGCGACGGCGCCTTTATGCATTCTGAAGGAGACCAGTCCTTGCGCCTCCAATTGTCGGAGCGCCTCGCGAACTGGCACTCGGCTCACCTCATAATCTTCTGCGATAGTCTCCTGCACGAGGGAGTCGCCGTCCCGGATTTCACCGCTAAGAATGCGCTCCCGCAAAGCCTCAACGAGCATTTCAGGTACACTTTGTCGTCTGATTGGAATTCGGCTTGATGGAATTTGCCAACTCTCAGTCCCTCTTCGTGGATGCTTTTGGTTCGAATGGGTATCACATCGTTTGTTGTAAATAAGTGGTGACCTGACTCCATGTTGTATCAAGGGGGGACTGACCTCCACTGGGTCATTACCACCAAGGCGGTAGTCACTGCTGGAGCTGGCTGCCTCTCAGCATTGCAGGCGCTCTCCCAAACGATGATCGCCCGAGCAATTCAAACGGGGGATTTCTTCAACGGCCTCCGTGTGCTGCTGTCTCCTTGGCGAGCGGAATAAACCATGTTGATGGCGCACCGTTCTCGATGGCGGCGAGCGGGTAAGATTTCTTTCCTTTCGCAATGACCACGTTGCAGCCCGCGTCCATGGCCATCCTTGCTGCCATGAACTTTGTCACCATACCGCCTGAACCATAGCGCCCGGGGGAAAGGCCGGCCATGGTTTCTATCTCCGGGGTAATGCACCGCACCTCTGGGATGATACGAGCCAACGGGTTGTCGTGTGGATCTTCGGTGAAGAGGCCATCTATATCGGAAAGCAGAATGAGAATGTCGGCCTTCGCAATTTGCGCGACCCGTGCCGCCAACCGATCATTGTCGCCAAGACAGATCTCGGCCGTTGCGGTCGCGTCGTTCTCGTTGATGACGGGTATAGCGCCAACTTTGAGAAGTTGTTGAAACGCGGACCGCGCATTGAGGCGGCACCGCTGGCTGTCTAGATCTGCGCCGGTCAATAACACCTGCCCCAGGCCAAATCCATGGCGCTTCAAACTCTGTTCATAAGCAAGCATCACTCTAACCTGACCAATCGCAGCGGCTGCTTGCTTCTCCTCAATTCGCAAAGATCTGTCCAACTGCCTGAAGTGAGGTGATCCAAGTGCGACAGCACCGGAGGTGACGATGATCACCTGTTGGCCGCGTGAGAAAAGTCGTGCGACATCCTTTATCAACGTTTCAAGCCAAGGATCGCGCACCTCTCCGGTCTCTATATCGGCAACGACTGCCGAGCCAATCTTCACGATCAGCCGGCGAGCCGAAAGCGATTGATCCCTCCTCGTCGCAAGACATTTCTCTCTAATCTCTTCTTGCATTCTACAGCGTTTAGTTGCGCGAGCGGTCAGGAACAAGGTTCGGCATCTCGTCGACTTGCGTCTCTCTCGCTCTCAATTGCATCAAGTGCGGACGGCGATTACCTACCAATCTGACGCCGCGCTGCCCCTAGTGCGGAAAGTTGAGGGCCGCTAATAATTTCTATTCGCCAGGGTCGGAAATGATGCGATCGACCAATCGATTAGATCAACGGCACGCTGAAGTGTCGCTTCGGTTAGAGCGCAGCTAAGCTGAGGCGGCGATAAGATGTCCGATCCAGTCCCGGTGATCGCCTTCCTGACGATCGGCGTATTGGGTCCAATATAGAATTCAACCTCGGCGACGCCTGGTATGCCCGATTGTCGCCGTCGATCCAATCGAGGGTGCCATCGCGATCAGGAACCAGGAATTGCGCAGCCGCAACCTGCGAATGCCTTTTGCGCAGGCTCCATTCCTCGCCGATGACAAGCTTGATGTGCTCGGTGACGAGATCGAGCCCGTAAGTCAGCTGAACCAGTTGAGGACCGGGCGCGCCACCAAGACGCGGACTAACTTCAATGACGATCGGGCCACGCCTCGTCCACCGGAATTCTATGCAGGTTGGCCCCCAACCAAGGCCGAGAGCGCGCAAACAGCTCAGCGAGGCATCGACTATCCGCTCTTGCTCTTCATCAGTCAGTAAGGCGGTAGTGTGAATTCACGAAACACGAAATACGGTTCGGGGCCGAACTCACCGGCGCAAATCCCGATGACCTCATCCCCCATTATCTCGGTGCTATAGTATGGGCCCTGTGCGAATTCTTCGACCAGTATTCGCGGCGAAGATTGCCAACTGTGCTTCCCGCCCAACAGATAGGTCGTGTGTTCGGCAAACTCATCGACGTTGCGGCATAATCGGACACCGGTGCTACCGACGCCTACTGCTGGCTTAAGAATTACCGGGAGCTCAATTTCAGCGGCACAGCTTTCGATGTTCACCGCATTCGTTGCCAAGCGACAAAGCGGTATTGGAACGCCGGCCTCCGCGAGCAGCTGACGTTGGGTGAATTTGTCGCAACATTGTTCAATCGAAGGGTTTGGTCCCGGCAGATCGAAATTCCGGCAGAGCTTGCCAACTGTCGCATAGACCGACTCCTTGGCACACGTAATTCCGGCAATGTCATTGGTCGTACCAGCCGGGAACATTCGCCGATCAAGGGATCGAGATCGTCTGTACCGATACGGATCGCCTCAGCCCCTTCCGCCGCAATATAGTCGTACTGAGCTGGATCAGCCGACAGGGTAATCGGATGCAGGCCAAGACGCTGGGCCGCCTGGATGTACAACCGACCTGTCCTCGAGCCTTCAACCAGGATAAGCACTCTTTTGGCCATTAGCCTTTGATCCCGAGTAGTATGCCGTGCCTCGGTCCAAAACGGAGTCGACGTCAGGCTTTTTGACGCGCCTAGTCTCAGACCTGTCGCGAAAATATCATCGTCGGCGATTTGCGGTCGTGAAGTTGTGTGAATTTATTGTAAACAGCGGTTAATACGGCGTGCTGGATCCTGGGCGAAAAGGATGGCAGTGTTGGCTGACACAACCCTGCGGCCGCTTTTGCCGGCATGGGCCGGTACCTTCCTCGTGAAGTGGACCCGCTCCTATGCCTTGTCGCGCACTGCACTTTGCTAACGGCTGCCCTTATGCCTTCCTGAGCTTGATGCCGCGCAGGCCGCGAGGTCTCACCTTGCGATGAACTCCGTCCAGTTCGGCTCGGCCTCGCGCCGGCCGTCCGCATTGACGCCGACGGGCGAGGATGACTGCGACCGAGACGATCCGCCAGCCGCGGCGGCCCTTCAGGTAGGTGGCGTCGATCATCAGGTATGGGCCCAATAGCCCTCTCGACCGCTCGAGGAAGGCGTCGATCTCCTCGCGCAGCCGACAGACCTGGCTCTTGGAGATGCCACTCATCCGCCTTGGCCCTGACCCTTGACTAGGTCGTCAACCGAATATGTCGAGATGCCTTGCACGTAGGCTTCCTGGAAACGGCGGTCAGTGCCTTCTCGTTCTCTCCTTCCGAAATGGGTCAGCTTCAACAACCAACCCAACGGAAAGTGCCGATATTCACGACACGCCGCTCACTCGCCACCAACGGCGCGCTCGCGCGCAGCCACCCAGGTGGATTGATGGATTGGTGGATTTGGCCGGGCACGGCACCTCTCCCTTTATGGGCAGCTTTGGGCGGATCGCGCTGTAGGAGCAGGGGCGAGAAGCGCCCCCGAGTGTAGGTTTGCATGGGCTTTCGAATAGCGCCCCGCAGGGGGGCGAGATCGACGCTGTCGCCTGACCACAGCGCCGTTTGGCCGGTTGCTGTGGAATAGACTGATTTTGCGAGCCCGGATCTAAAGTTGTTACTCTAGCTTCTCGGCAACATGAAACTCACTCCGCTGACTGGCCATCGAGATCGGCATGCTGCGTACGCCGTCGCGCAGGTTCTTATAGCCAAGGGTGTCATTCCGGCACCAATGCGCTCCAGGGGACTGCACCGTAAGAATCTCTTCAGCGATGGGTGCGAAGTCGGCACGGAAGTGAACTGCGCTTTTGACTGCCACAACCGACTGTTTGCTCGGCTCTATCCCAACCGCGCGAAACAGATCCTGATCGAGACACTGAAAGCGGACACTTGCTACGACGACCTGTACGCTCGATCCAGAGTCAAGGATGAGCAAGCGTGCCATGCGCCCAAGATGTACTTGCACACCGCCTAGGCATGCCCCATTAGCCGTGAACACTCCATCGGAAAGCGCTTCCACACGAACTCTAACGTCATATGGTTCCGAATCGTACCCGTAGCGTCCACCAAGTCGCACATTGAGTTCAGCGCCCAAACCCGCAACGTGGGCTGTTTCAGCCGCTTCTGGATCCCAAAGCAAGCCAAGCACACTATTTCGAAGGCCGCCCTCTACCATACCCTTTAGAAGCCCGATGGTATCCGACGTTCCTCCACAGCCAGGGTTGTCCTGCACATCGGCAAGGACAATCAGTGAACCTTTGCGCCCGTTGCGAGCAGCATATTCGACAGCTTCCTTTACATCCAGAAGCGACATATGGAATCTTTCTTCAGCCTCCAGTATATCGTTCAGTTGCATATCTGCCGCGTTTGCGACTGCCGCCTCATCGACCCCATAAGCGACAACTGCTGGCCCGCACTCGCGAATATCAGCCAACGGAAAGCCCAGCGCGACGTCTGCGTTTAGAACTGCTCCTCTGACCCGTTCCGGCAGCCCAGCATACAGCGATAGGCATGGCTCTAGATCAGTACACTGGGCAGGCAGCGGGATCAGGAATGGCGCCTTCCGGAACGCTTTGATGAAGGGCCTCCCGTGGCGAATGCGCTGCTCCAGTAAATCGAAGGCGCGCCTGCCACTATCAGCCATGTCTATGTGAGGGTAAGTGCGGAAAATAGTAATACCGTCGGATAGCTCGACCATGGCCTCGGTGACGTTGGCATGAAAGTCCAAGCTGATCACGATGGGAATATCTCGGCCGACGATTTCTCGCACGCGCCTCAACAATTCACCTTCCCCGTCCTGGTAAGATTCGACGACCATCGCGCCATGCAGGTCTAGATAGATGGCGTCGAGAGCACCAGCGGCAGTGATCCCATCGCAAATCATTCCTGCAATTCGCTCAAACGCGTCATCTGAGACGAAGCTGCTCGGCTCCGCAGCGGCCCAGACCAGAGGTATCAATTCATAAGTATCCTTCGCAGCGCCGATGAAACCACCGATGGGAATTTCGATCGCAGGAAAAACATCGAAAATGGCCGCACCGAACGTAATAGCAGGCCAGCCGTCGGCCCGAACAAAGTCGTCAAAGGAGGCGCCGAACGGGGCAAACGTGTTGGTTTCGTGTTGAAAACCAGCGATAGCTACTCGGGGGCGGCCCGATTTAGAGCTGGCGAAGATTGTCGGCGTTGAATGAACCATCTCTTGACCTTTGAACTTCCAATTGCTGTCTTCCGAACGAGCGGCCACGAGCGGACGTCATGATCCTCAAAACTGGTGTCGCGGTAACGGCATGCCGGATGAGACTTGCCCGCCCTTAATCACGAATGGAGGCTTACTCGGCAACGTCCGGGAACAGTATCTTCTGCGGCGCTAGGCTGCTGGTAGTCGATTACAGACACCCCGACCCGAAGCGAACAACCCTTGTGCTATGCTCGATCGGTCATTGCGGCGCACCAGTTGCCTGCCGCTCCTAAATCAGGCGGCCTTCTTCACCCGCTTGGACAAAGTCTCGACTGCTAGCTGAATGGTCGATATGACGAACTCACGCTCTTCGCCGACGAGCGGCAAGCGTGGTGCACGCGTCCATTCCGGGGCGCCGTAGACGAGGTTTTCGGCAAGCTTGATGTACTGAACCAGCTTGACGTGGGTGTCGAGATGGAAGGACGGCGTCAGGATGTGGTAAAGCGCGCGCGCTTCCTCATATTTGTTTTGGGCGCAGAGGTTGAAGAGCTCGACGCATTCGGATGGCCAAACGTTGGTCATGCCCGACACCCAGCCGGTGACGCCTAGCGCGCAACTTTCGACAATAAGATCGTCGACGCCGCAGAAGATGCTGAAGCGGTCGCCGAGTTCGACATACATGTCGGTGACGCGACGAATATCGCCGGTTTCTTCCTTAACGCAGACGATTTCCGCAGTGTCGACGAGTTGCTTGAGAACGTCGACTGTGCAGTCGACGCCGTAGGCGATGGGGTTGTTGTAGATCATGATCGGCAGCGACGACGCGCTAGCGACCCCCTTGTACCACTCTACCGTTTCACGATCGTCGGTCTTGTAGCCGAGACTTGGGAATACCATTAGGCCCTGGGCGCCGAAGGATTCGTAGAGCTTGGCGTTGGCCTTCGCATTGTCGAGTGTGATTTCTGCAAGCCCGGAGAGCACCGGAACACGACCGGCTACCGCTTCGACAGCACTGCGGATGATGTCCTCACGATCCTTCAGCGACATCGAAGCGTTTTCGCCGAGCATCGGGAGCACAATGACACCGGAAACGCCTGCCTTAACGAGACGGTCAAGGCTGTCGTTCGTCGCCCGCAGGTCAACCTCGCCATCTCTTGTGAGCTTTGTCGTCACTGCGGGGAATACACCGGCCCATTTTACCATAGTTCTCCATCCATATGCGATCCAACTGGATCCAATCTACATGATGACAAATGGCATGTCTACCCTTTGAGATCACTGTTTTTTGGGTTACCTTCCCACCAGGCCATTCGCATCAGCGAAAAGTGAGCTTTTCAAATTTGGGTTTTGGATCCAAAAAACGATGGACAAGATGCTAGAACAGAAGAAGCAGCACTCGAAATACCGTCTTCAGAGGCAGAGCCTACCAGAGGCGCTGTCGGAGTCTTTGCGGGAACGCATTCTCAGTGGCGAGTTCAAAGAGGGAGAGCCCCTCATACAAGAAGCGATCGCAGCTGAATACGAGTGCAGCCGAATGCCTGTGCGCGAGGCATTTCGCCAATTGGAAGCAGCCGGGTTGATTGTTTCCAAGATTCACAAGGGTGCGATTGTATCGACACTGCCATCCGAACAGATCATGGAATTGTTCGAACTTCGGGCAACGCTGGAATGCGATATTCTGAGCCGCTCTCTGGAGCATCTCTCGGCCGAAGACTTGGCTCACTCCGCGCAAATTCTCAAGCGACTCGAAGAGGCATATCACAAGCGGGACATTGCCAGGGTAGGCGCTTTGAACTGGGAGTTTCACCGCAGTCTCTATCGGCCCGCGGGACGCATTCAGACACTCGCCATTCTCCAAGGCATCAATGTCCAGATTGATCGATATATCAGGATTCAGCTACTTTTGACTTCGGGCTTCGAAGAAGCAGAGCGCGAACATCGCCAAATTCTGAGCATGTGCAAAGAACGCGACCGCCAAGTCGTGGAGTTTATGCGAGGGCACATAATCCGGGCTGGCCATAACCTTCTGGAAGCGCTCAATAAGCGCCGAGTGAGCGACACCGCTGTATAATCGCACCTCACGGAGGTCAAGAGCGCCGCATGATTTGACATTTCTCCCGAGACACTCAGTCAGGCAAAGCGAATCGCGGATCGAGCATGTCTCGTGCTCCATCGCCTATCAAATTGATTGCGAGCACGACTACCGCAATAAGCACGCTTGGATAAAGAATCATATGTGGGGCGATCAAGGCAAAGGACCGCCCCTCGGCAACAATGTTGCCCCAACTCGGATGCTCGGGTGGAACGCCAACGCCCACAAAACTGAGATAAGCCTCATAGAGGATCGCCACGCCGCAGATATAGGTGGCTTGCACTGCGATCGGCGCCAATGCGTTCGGCAGAATGTACTTGAACAGAATACGCAGAGGCCCAGCGCCGTAGGACCGAGCTGCCTCAACGAAAACCTGCTCACGCAGTGTCAGCGTCAAGCTTCGAGCCAGGCGCGCGACACCCGGCACTTCGGGGATCGCCAAAGCTACGATCACAGTCAAGATCCCGCCACCAAAGATCGTCGCCAAGGCAATCGCAAGCAGGATTCCCGGTATAGCCATCATGCCGTCCATGATCCGCATCAAGATCTTGTCCGAGAGTTGGCCGGCTCCGGCGACAAGGCCCAGTATCGTACCGATCGTCGTCGCTAGAGCCGCTGTAGCAGCCCCGATGACGAGCGAAATCTGCCCGCCGTAAAGCGCACGCGCGAGAATGTCGCGCCCGAACATATCGGTGCCCAGTAAATGACCATAGCTAGACGGCTTTAGCCTGGCATCCGGGCTCATGGATGAGGGGTTAACGCTCGTTAGGATTGGCGCTAAAAAAGACACCAACAAAACCACGAGCATGAAAATCGAGGCCGCCAGCAAAGGAGTCGGCAAGCGCTTTTTTTGTCGCAACGAGAGGGAAAAGGTCATCGCCGAACCTCCTTAAGTATATTTAATTCGCGGGTCGATCAACAGGTATGATAGGTCTACGAGTAAATTTATCAGAACATATACAACAGAGCTAATTAGCAAGACACCCTGGATCACCGGGACATCCTTGTGTTGAATGGCATCGACCAGGAGCCGTCCAACTCCGGGGATGGCAAACACTGTCTCGGTTATCACCACGCCACCAAGCATATAGGCAAAGGACATTCCAACTATCGTGACGAGAGGCACGGCGATGAGCCTAAGGCAGTGCCGCATGATAATTGTGAACTCATCCAGGCCTTTCGCGCGCGCAACCCGAATGAAGTCCTGGTTAAGGACCTCGATCGCACTCGCTCTCGTGATCCGAGTTATCAGCGCGGTCTGCGCAAATCCCAACATGGTCGCCGGCAGGAGCACATGTATCAAGACATCCCATGCTCCGCTTTCGAGCCCAGGAAACCCGGAGATGGGCATTGATCCAAAGTACACCCCGAATGTAAAAATCAGCAAATAGCCAATCAGGAAGGCGGGTATTGCAGTTCCAGCGATACCGAAGAACGATACCAGTTGATCGGCGATACCGCCCCTTTTCCGGGCAGCCAGCAGTCCCAGTGGCACAGCAATCACAACTGAGACCAGCGTTGCTGCGATGGCCAGAATGATTGTCGGTTCGACTCGCGATAGGATGAGACTCAATACCGGCTGTTCGGAAAAGATCGAATTTCCGAGATCGCCCCGCAAGACGTTCCCCAGCCAATGAAAGTACTGGGGTATAATTGGAGCGTCCAGGTGAAGCCGCTCTCGAATAGCGGCGATCTGGGCGGGCGACGCATAGTCGCCCGCCAGCACAACCGCAGCATCCCCAGGACTCAGATAGGTCAGCCCGAAGACAACGGCGGTCACGACCCCCATCACTGGTATGATGGAAAGCATTCTGGTGATGAGATACCTGATCATGATAACCTCAGGGCCGCGGATCGGCGCGCTACTTGCCTTTTCGCCGGATATTCCAGAAATACATTTCAGCCGTTTCAGGATTAAACCCTTCGAGCTCGGCTCTGTAGACGACGGCCCCAGTATTCTCTCCTGTCATGATGAACGGCAGATAGACCGACGCACGCGCCTGCAGTTCACCGGCGATCTTCTTCTTGTCGTTCTCGTCGACTGCGCTGATGAATGCCGCCCGCAACTCCTCGATCTTTTTGTCGCAAGGCCAACCGAACCAGGCCTTGTCACAGTTAGAGGCAAGCATCAGATGTGTAAGCGGAGAGGAAGCTGGCTGGCCTTCCATGATGTTGGGGAAGAGGTTCCAGCCGCCTTCCGAAGCCGGCGCCTTAGTGGTACGGCGCGACGTGAGCGTCGACCAGTCCATTGCCTGAAGGTCGACCTCAGCCCCTGCCTTTCTTAGTTGCTGCCCCAAATACAGCGCCCTTGCGTGGGCTTCAGACCAATCGGTCGGATCGAGGATGACGATCGGCTTTCCATTGTAGCCGGCTTCTTCGAGGAGCTTTTTCGCCTTGCCATAATCGGCTGGACCCTTGTGGCCAGTATAGGCGGACTCGTCACCGTACTTCCCCTTGCAAGTCAAATAAGCATAGCAGGTCTGCCAGAATTGTTCGTCGCCTACGGAGGCGCGATTGATCTCGGTCTGGTCAATCAAATAGGTAAGCGCCTCTCGCGCCTTCACGTTATCGAACGGAGGCACCACGTGATTGAGGACGATTAGGCTCTGCGCCGCATATCCTTTCGCGACAACGAGGTCTGGATTGTCTCGCAAGGCCAGAGCGTTATCCAGCGGAGGAGCTGCCCAGATATCTTGCTGCCCAGTCAGCATCTCTGCCATTGCGGTGTTGGCATCGGGTACGTAGGCCATTTCAATTTTGTCAAACGTTGCCTCTTTCTTGCCGGCAAAGAAGCTCGGAGGATCGGTCCTCGGGATGTAATTGGGATTTTTGGTATAGATGCGCGTCTGCCCTGGCTTCCATAAGGAAATATCAAACTCATAAGGCCCGGATCCGGTGGTATCGGTGAGTTGGTCTGTTGGCGGCAAGGAAGCAACCCGCTTGGGCATGATGAAAGCAGGGTTGCCCGTGATACCGGCAAGCGCAGCTGGAACATCGAACGCCTGGCTCAGCTCAATGCGAAATGTCAGATCATCGACTTTCGTCATCTCCTTGAGCCTGGCAGCCAATAGCTGCCCAGTCTGGTCGCGGGAGGCCCACCGCTTCAGGGACTGGATAACGTCGTCAGTCGTAATTGGGCCTCCGTCGGAGAATTTCAGACCCTTCCGAAGCGTGATCCTATAGCTTTTTTTGTCGGCACTAATGTCGACTTTATCAGCCAGCTGGGGACGGGCGATTCCGTCTTTATCGAACTCGAACAATTTGTCGTAGATCAGATAGGCATGAACTAAGGTCGTGCCCGACGTCGTCACTATGGGATCTATGGTTTTGAGATCACCGTCGGCAATGACGCGGAGCGTATCCGCCATTGCCGTACTGGCGAAAAAGATCCCTGCAAATACCGACGAAAGTATTGCCTTCTTACAGACGCTCTTGCTGCTATTGGTGCTCATTTTCATTTTTTAGTTCCCCTTTTTCTGGCCGTGCACAACGACGTCAGGCAGCGACGGCCGGCGCTCCCTTCTTGTCCCATTCTGAATCCCAAATCATGACGGTGTGGCCGGGCGAGACCTCGCGATACTGGCGCACGGGCGGAACATAGTTCGCAGGCCGTACGGGGCTCTTGATTTCGTCATTGATGAGCGGACGCTTCTGCAGGCGCCGTGCCGGATCGGCGATCGGCACTGCTGCGAGCAGCCGTTTCGTGTATGGATGCTGCGGATTCTGGAAAATCGCTTCGCGCGGGCCGATCTCAACGATCTCTCCGAGATACATGACAGCGACGCGGTGGCTGACGCGCTCGACCACCGCCATGTCATGCGAGATGAACAGATAGGCGAGCCCCATGCGGGCCTGCAGATCCAACATCAAGTTGACGACCTGCGCCTTAATCGAAACATCGAGCGCCGAGACCGCCTCGTCTGCCACTATGAGCCGCGGCTCGAGCGCAAGCGCACGCGCAATGCAGATGCGCTGGCGCTGCCCCCCTGAGAACTCATGCGGAAAGCGGTTGACCATGTCGGGCGAAAGACCAACCCGCTGCAGGAGGTCGACGACCCGGTCGCGTGCTTCCGAACGGCTGGCGCCTTTATTAATCAGCAGCGGCTCGATGATCGCGGTGCCGACGTTCATGCGCGGATTGAGCGATGCGAACGGATCCTGGAAGATCATCTGCATGCGATTACGCTTCTTGCGCAATTCATGTTGGTTAAGACTAAGAAGATCGATGCCGTCGAGCAAAATCGAGCCGGAGAGCGGCTCGGTCAAGCGCATCACCGTGCGGCCGGTCGTCGACTTACCACAGCCTGACTCACCGACCAGTGCCAAGGTTTCGCCGCTCTTGACGCTGAAAGATACATTCTCAACCGCGTAGACCCGCCCCTTAACCGAAGAGAACAAACCCGAACGGATTTCGAAGCGTTTGGTCAAGCCGGCGACCTCTAGCACGGGACGCTCGGCCTCCTTGATGGTATCCGGCACCTCGGCCGGCAGGTCGGATTGGCCAGTCGCGCGGTCGACGACCGGGAAGCGCATGGGCCGCCTTCGGCCTTTCATCGAGCCGAGTTTTGGAACGGCCGCGAGCAGCGATCGCGTATAGGGGTGTTCGGGGCTGTTGAAAATATCCTCGGTCGGTGCGGCCTCGACCACTTGGCCGTTGTACATAACCACCGTGCGGTCGGCTATCTCGGCGACGACGCCCATATCGTGCGTGATGAAGAGAACAGACATGCCCTCCTCCTCCTGCAGCTCCTTGATCAGATCCAGGATCTGCGCCTGAATCGTCACATCAAGCGCCGTCGTCGGCTCATCAGCGATTAGCAGCTTCGGCTGGCACGCTAGTGCCATCGCGATCATCACGCGTTGACGCATGCCGCCCGAGAACCGGTCTGGATATTCGTGCAAGCGCGCCTTCGCGGCTGGGATGCGCACCTTATCCAGGAGCCGAATGGTCTCCGCCTCGGCCTCGGACCGTGATATGCCCCGATGCAGGATCAGCGCCTCGGCGATCTGAAAGCCAATGGTCAACACCGGATTCAGTGAAGTCATCGGTTCCTGGAAGATCATGGCAATTTCGTTACCGCGGATACGGCGCATCTCGGCATCCGGCAGGGTGAGCAGTTCCTTGCCCTCGAGCTTAATTGACCCTTTGACCTCGCTCGACCGCTCGGAGTTGAGCCGCATGATCGAGAGCGCAGTCACGCTCTTGCCGGATCCGGATTCGCCAACGACAGCGACAGTCTCCCTCGCGCCGATCTCGAACGACACGTCATTCACAACGGGGTTCCAACGGCCTCCCACCCTGAAGGAGGTGACCAAATGAGAAACTGAAAGGATGGGAGGAGTCATCTGGTGTTTAGGCACCGCGAGAAGTGTAGGTCCAGGCTTGCGGAGGTCTTCCAGGTTCAAAGCCACAAGATCACTCTCCCCAGACTTCTCGGAAAACACGCAGCCAGTTCAATCCCAATATCTTGCGGACATCGTTT
>NZ_JAMYMK010000041.1:0-19086 GCF_040318565.1 Mesorhizobium sp. M1142 | reverse complement strand
GACCTCAATGTAAGCCAACGATAGGATGGCAAACTGTTCGCGATGTCCTCGCACAGCTGTTCGCGATGTCCCCGGTCCAAACAGGAGGGAGATTGATGCGCCACGGCTTTCGCCAATCGCCAAGGGCATTTTGTGCCGGCCGCAGCAACTTTGTTCTTGCTTTGTGCCGGCAGCTATGCTACTAATTTGGCTATGGTGCTAATTGGCTCCAACGACCCGCCCGCCGAGGCGGGTTTTTTGTTTTAGCGTCGTTCATGGCAAAATGGCCCAAGCGGAATATGATTCCGGCTAATCAGCTTTCGCCGCGTTAGCGGATCTTACTGAATCGACGGTCGCGGAGTGTGACGCACTCCATCGTTCTAGCCTTCGGCCGGTTCAATCAATTCGATCCCGAACTGTCACTTCTTGCTCGGGTCGTCTGCCGGGTTGACGTAGGTGATCTTGAATGGCCCCTCGCCATGAACCTCTACGATCGTATCGCTTGTCGTCCAGGCGAAGTGATTCATTCCGGCCGGTGCGACGCCGAAGCCGCCAGCAGTCAGTTCGACGCCTTTCGCCTCGTCGAGCTTATCGCCCATTCCAAAATGGAAGTTGCCGGAAAGCACCGTCATGTATTCCGTGGTGGGATGATTATGTGCGGCAATTTTGTAGCCTGCGGGTGTCTTCAACCGCAGCACAAAGGCGCCGTCCTTTGAGGGATCTCCAGCGACAACAGCCATTTCCGCCCCAGCAGGAATGACAGCAGGAGCAGGACCCCATTTGATGTCTTTGGCGTTCATCGGCATCTCGTCAGCAGACAGAGGCGCCGTCCCAACAAGCAGCAGTGCCAGGGCAGAGGCAAGCTTGAGCATGACAATCTCCCAGTGTCTGTAGACGACGGCGTCGAGTATCGGCGCGCCGATCCACTTGCCGATTGGAGTCTATCAGGCCAGAGCGCCCGAACGCATCCTGCGAACGGGGGACACGCATTCGCGGTAGCCTCGGAAGCTGTCGCTAAAAACATCTCCAGGTGAAACGATTTTGTTTGTATCTCCGTGGGTGATTGGCCCTCGCTAGCTTCCAGTGCCAGATTTGTCGACGGCAGAAGACGGCTTGACGGCCTTTGGCTGGCGGCTGAAAAGGGCTGGCCTGCGGACGTGGCGGAATTGGTAGACGCAAGGGACTTAAAATCCCTCGATCTCTGATCGTACGGGTTCGATTCCCGTCGTCCGCACCAGATTGGTCTTCGTTTGATACCCTTCGTAACTGGAGACCAGGGCGCTCGACCCGGTTCTGGCCCCCTCACCTCCCAATCGGGTTCAGCTTCAAATGCTGGATTAAAATAATCGTCTTGGCGTCGATGATCCGACCATCGTGGATGCCGGCCAGCGCCTCGTCGAGCGGCATTTCCAAAACCTCGATGTCCTCGCCTTCGTCATGCGCGCCGCCGCCGTCGGAAATGCGGTCGGCGGGCGAATAGCGGGCGACGAAGAACCAGAGCCGCTCGGTCACGCTGCCGGGGCTCATATAGGGCGAAAACAGCCGCTGCACGTCCTTCAGGCGGTAGCCGAGTTCCTCCTCGGCCTCCTTGCGGATGCAGGTTTCGGGATCGTCTTCGTCGAGCAGGCCGGCGCAGGCCTCGATCAGCGGCTCCTTGTGGCCGGTGACGTAGGCCGGGTAGCGGAACTGCCGCACCAGAAGCACCGTCGACCGCTCGGGATCGAAAGGCAGGATCACCGCACCGTCGCCGCGATCGTAGGTCTGGCGGGTGTGCGTTTCCCATTTGCCGTCGCGCCGGCGATAATCGAAGACGGTCTTTTTCAAAACCGCCCATTCGTCGGAAAGGATTTCCTCAGAGCGGATGCGAATGCGATCTTCCATGGTGGACTCTCTGCTGCCGCGGCAAGGCGTAGCCGCGAACGGCCGTTCGTGCAATCGGTCCACCAATTGGTCCAGCGGCCGTTTCACCGTCTCGTGTCTGGCGCTGGCACAGTCGGCTGCCTAAATAGCGGCAACCCTTTCCGGAGTTTTTTATGACCTCATCGCTTTTCCAGCCGATCACCCTCGATGGCCTCACCTTCCCCAACCGCATCGCGGTCGCGCCGATGTGCCAGTATTCGGCCGAGGACGGCTCGGCCAGCGATTGGCATCTCTATCACTGGATGAACCTGGCGATGTCGGGCGCCGGCATGGTCACCGTCGAGATGACCGATGTCGAACGGCGCGGCCGCATCTCGCATGGCTGTCTCGGCCTCTATTCCGAGGACAATGAGGCGGCGGCGCGACGCACGCTGGATGCAGCCAAGCGCGTCGCCGCGCCGGGCACGAAATTCGGTACGCAACTTGCCCATGCCGGACGCAAGGCCTCCAACCGAAAACCCTGGGAGGGCGGCGGCCCGCTGCACGCCGATCAGGACCCGTGGCCGATCATATCGGCGTCGGCTATCGCCTACGACACCGGCTGGCAGGTGCCGCGGGCGCTGGAGGACGACGAGATCCTGCAAATCATCGAACGCTTCGCCGACGCCGCGCGGCGGGCCGAGCGCGCCGGCTTCGACTTCATCGAGCTGCATGCCGCGCATGGCTATCTGATCTTCCAGTTTCTGTCGCCGCTTTCCAACCGGCGTACCGACCGCTGGGGCGGCTCGCTGGAAAACCGCATGCGTTTCGCCGTCGAGATCGCCAAGGCGGTAAAGAAGGCGGTGCCCAGGCTGATGCTGGGCGCGCGTCTGTCGATCAAGGAATGGGTCGATGGCGGCTTCGACGTCGAGGATGCGATCGAAGTGGCAAAAGCGCTGAAGGAAGCCGGCGTCGCCTATCTCTGCTGCTCGAGTGGCGGCAATTCGCCGTTGCAGAAGCTGCCCTCTGGGCCCGGCTACCAGGTGCATCTGGCCGAAGCGGTGCGTAAGGCCGTCGGCATCCCGACGCGGGCCGTCGGCCTGATCGACGATCCGAAACAGGCCGAGGCGATCGTCGCCGACGGCCGCGCCGACATGGTGGCGCTGGCGCGCGCCTTTCTTGCCGATCCGCGCTGGGGCTGGCGCGCCGCGGCCACCTTCGGCGAAAAAATCCACCCGGCGCCGCAGCTTGCCCGCTCGGTGACGACGATGCAGCACTGGATGAAGGCGGCGAACTGACGGCGGGTTCGTCTCGCTGGGCGGGCCAGCACAGCTTCGCACTGATCCTCTGCCGGTGTAGAGTGGCCGGGGCCGCGGCTGGGCGCGGCGGGTTGGGGGAGCAGAGATATGTCGTTCAGGGGGATTTCCATTGCGGCTGCCGCCGCGGTCGTGGCCGGGCTGTCGTTCGCCGCATCGACGCCGGCCGGGGCGCAATATTGCGAAGGTACGGTTCACGGTCTTTCCAAGCACTACAATCTGGCAACCGGAAGTGGCTTTCTCGCCGTTCGGGCCCGACCGAACTCGTCGTCACGCATGATCGGGCAATTGTTCAACGGCGACCAAACCGAGATCTTCGACCGGCGCGGAAACTGGTACCAGGTCGATTTCGGCGGCCGCACCGGCTGGGCGAATGCGTGCTGGCTGCGCAATGGCTGCGGCTATTGAGCTATTTTCGCCTGAGCAAAAATAGCAGTTGCAACCAAATCGGCCGCTCCGCGTTGGCGGCGATGATGGACAGCAAGCCATTTGAAAAGCCGGTCGTGGTCGAACTCGGCCATGTCGGCAAGTATCGCCACATCCGCAGCGCCCAGGAGGCGGCGGAGTGCCTGATGACGGTCTGGCCACTCAATCGCGGGCCCCGTCATCGTGATGCCCTCGACACTTGCCTAAAAGTGCTGGAAGGTTATCGTTCGACGGCGGATGCGCGCCGGGCACTGATCGAAGCCGCCAGGGAATCGGACGTGCTGGTCGCAGACGACAGGCTGCCAGACGACAGGCTGGCCGACGACAGGCTGCATTGAGGCAACGGGCTTTCAACCGGAGGGTTTCATGGCGAAACTGACCTACAAGATCGTTGAGCATGACGGAGGCTGGGCCTACAAGGTCGGCTCGACATTCTCCGAAACGTTCCCCACCCATCAGGATGCCTTGCGCGCCGCCGAGATCGCTTCGGCCGAACAGCAGGTCGCCGGCAACACCGACGGCATCCAGTACGAGGACGCCGACGGCAACTGGCACGACGAGCTCGCCGACGGCCGCGACCGGCCGCAGACCGAGGTTTCGGATTAGGGCGTGTCGATATCCCAGTGATGCCGGCGTGCTTTACAGGTCGGTTTGGTAGCGCTACCGTCTTACATCGCGCGTGACCGGGGAGGAGCCTGGGCGTCGCCGCGGGCCAGGCAGAAAGCGGTTTCCTTCGAAGTCGTTGCAGGAATCAATCGGGAGGAGATCGATGGCGTCTGTCGCAATCGGCGATGTCTACAAATCATTTGGGACCGTCGAGGTCCTGCACGGGGTCAGCGTCGATATAAACGACGGCGAGTTCGTCACGCTGGTCGGACCTTCGGGTTGCGGAAAGTCGACCCTTCTCAGAATGATCGCCGGCCTGGAAAAGATCTCGCGCGGCCAGATCGCGATCGGCAAACGTGTGGTCAACAACGTTGCGCCAAAGGAGCGCGACGTCGCCATGGTCTTCCAGAACTATGCGCTCTACCCGCATATGACGGTTGCCGAGAACATGGCGTTCTCACTGATGCTCAAGGGCGTTCCCAAGACGGAGAGCGATGCCGGCGTGCGGCGTGCGGCCGAGATCCTGGGACTGGTGCCATTGCTCGACCGTTATCCCCGCCAGCTTTCCGGCGGCCAGCGCCAACGCGTCGCCATGGGCCGGGCGATCGTGCGCGACCCGCAGGTTTTCCTGTTCGACGAGCCGCTGTCCAATCTCGATGCCAAGCTCCGGGTGCAGATGCGCGCCGAGATCAAGGAACTGCACCAGCGCCTGAAGACGACGACGGTCTACGTCACCCACGACCAGATCGAGGCGATGACCATGGCCGACAAGATCGTCGTCATGCATGACGGCATCGTCGAGCAGATCGGGCCGCCACTCGAGCTCTATGACCGGCCGAACAACCTCTTTGTCGCCAGCTTCATCGGGTCGCCCGCCATGAACATGCTCAGGGGCGAGATCGTAAGCGACGGCTCGCCCTCGTTTCGCGGCGCCGGAGGGATTTCGGTCCCGTTGGCCTCGGCACTTTCCATCGGCAATGGTGAGCCGGTCGTGCTAGGGATACGGCCCGAGCATTTACGGCTGTCCGACCATCAGGGCATTCCGGTCACCGTCGCGGTGGTCGAGCCGACAGGGTCCGAAGTGCAGCTCATCGGCCGAACCGCCGGCGGCGAGGAGATCGTCGCCAATTTCCGGGAACGGCATTCCTTCACGCCGGGCGAAACCATCCGGCTTACGGCCGAGCCTGGCCTCATCCATCTCTTTCACGGCCAAACCGGACAGCGGTTCGAAACACCCATCGAGCAGTAGGACGGCAAGGACCATAAGCAGGAGGAAGCGAACATGAAATTCACCAGACGTGACGTGATCCGCACCACCGCCGGCGCGGCGGCGGGAGCCTTGGGAAGCCGGTTCATCGGCTCTCCCGCCTTTGCTCAGGAGGGGTTGAAATACAAGCCCGAGGACGGCGCCAAGCTCAGGCTGCTGCGCTGGTCGCCTTTCGTGCAGGGCGACGAGGATCAATGGCTGGCCAACACCAAGCGCTTCACCGAAGCGACCGGCGTCGAGGTCCGCGTCGACAAGGAAAGCTGGGAGGACATTCGCCCCAAGGCGGCGGTCGCCGCCAATGTCGGCTCCGGCCCGGACCTGATGTTCGTCTGGTTCGACGACCCGCACCAATATCCCGACAAGCTGCACGATGTGACGGAACTAGGCGAATATCTCGGCTCGAAATATGGCGGCTGGCACGACGGACCGCACCAATATGCGACACGGCAAGGCAAGTTCCTCGGCCTGCCGCTAGCGACCATCGGCAATGCCATCGTCTATCGCGAAAGCTGGGTGAAGGAGGCCGGCTTCTCAGAATTTCCAAAGGACACGGCAGGCCTGCTCGAGCTTTGCAAGGCATTGCAGGCGAAGGGGCACCCGGCCGGCTTCACGCACGGCCACGGGGTCGGCGACGGCAACAACTACGCCCACTGGCTGCTGTGGAGCCATGGCGGCCAGATGGTCGACGAGAACAGCAAGGTGACGATCAACAGCCCGGAGACGCTGAAGGCGATCGAATACGCGCAGCAACTCTACAAGACCTTCATTCCCGGCACTGAAAGCTGGCTCGACGTCAACAACAACCGCGCCTTCCTGGCCGGCGAATTGAGCGTCATCGCCAACGGCATTTCCGCCTACAACACGGCCAAGATCAACAAGGACAAGGATCCGAAGCTGGCTGAAATAGCCAAGGACATCCGCACCACCAACCTGCCGATCGGCCCGGTCGGGAAATCCGTCGAGCTGTTCCAGGTGACCACGGCCGTGATCTTCGACTACACGCCCTACCCCAACGCGGCCAAGGCCTACCTGCAGTTCATGTTCGAGGATCCGCAAATGTCGCAGTGGATCACGTCGTCGGCAGGCTATTGCTGCCAGACGCTCAAAGCCTTTGACAACAACCCGGTTTGGACGGCCGATCCGAACAATGCCGCTTACGCCAAGGCCTCGGCGACGCTGCGGCCCAACGGCTATGCCGGCCCGCTCGGTTATGCCTCGGCGGCGACCATGGCCGACTATGTGCTGGTCGACATGTTCGCCAAGGCGGTGACCGGCCAGGCGACGCCGCAAGAGGCGATGGAGGAGGCCGAAAAGCGCGCCAACCGCTACTATCGCGTTTGAGCCGGCTCGGCCGGGCAGCCATGCTGCCCGGCTTCGAATCGCGCATGGCCGCCCGGCCGTTTACGAAACCTTAGAGGAGCCGACCCATGGCCGTGACCTCCGCCGCCGTTCAGCCGCGTCCCTCGATCTTGTCTCGCATCCTGGCGACCTTGGCCGATAGCCGAAACGCGCTTGGCTTCGGCTTCATGCTGCCGGCGGCGGCACTGCTGCTGGTCTTCCTGACCTATCCGCTCGGGCTCGGCGTCTGGCTCGGCTTCACCGATGCCCGCATCGGCCGCCCCGGCATCTTCATCGGCATCGAGAATTACGAATATCTGTGGGACGACGCCGTCTTCTGGCTCTCCGTTTTCAACACCTTGCTTTATACGATCAGCGCCTCGATCCTGAAGTTCGTGCTCGGCTTCTGGCTGGCGCTTATCCTCAACCAGAACCTGCCGTTCAAATCGTTCTTCCGCGCGATCGTCCTGCTCCCCTGGGTGGTGCCGACTGTGCTGTCGGCCATCGCCTTCTGGTGGATCTACGATTCGCAGTTCTCGATCCTGTCCTGGGCGCTTATGGAAATGGGCCTGATCGACCATCGCATCAATTTCCTCGGCGATCCCGAGAATGCGCGGGCTTCGGTCATCGCCGCCAATGTCTGGCGCGGCATTCCTTTCGTGGCGATCACGCTGCTTGCCGGCCTGCAGACGATTCCGCAGTCGCTCTACGAGGCCGCCACGCTCGACGGCGCCAGCCGCTGGCAATTGTTCCGCTATGTGACGCTGCCGCTGCTGACGCCGATCATCGCCATCACCATGACGTTTTCGGTGCTGTTCACCTTCACCGATTTCCAGCTGATCTATGTGCTGACGCGCGGTGGGCCGGTGAACGCCACGCACCTGATGGCGACGCTGTCGTTCCAGCGCGGCATTTCCGGAGGCCAGCTTGGCGAAGGCGCCGCGATCGCAGTCGCCATGATCCCGTTCCTGCTGGCGGCGATCCTGTTCAGCTACTTTGGCCTGCAACGGCGCAAATGGCAGCAGGGCGGCGGAGATTGACATGACCGCGATCGAAACGAGCAAACGCCCGGAACTCGACGAAGGCGGCATGGGCTACCTGCAGAGCGTGCCGCGCCGCGTGGTGACGGTCTACCTGCCGTTGCTGATATTCGTCATCGTGCTGTTGTTTCCGTTCTACTGGATGACGATCACGGCGGTTAAGCCCAATCTCGAGATGACCGACTACGCCAATTTCAATCCGTTCTGGGTGGTGCATCCGACGCTCGAGCATATCCGCTACCTGCTCTTCGAGACATCCTATCCGGGCTGGCTGCTCAACACGATCATCATCTCGACCGCCGCCACGTTCCTGTCGCTGCTGGCTGCGGTGTTCGCTGCCTATGCGATCGAACGCTTGCGGTTCTCCGGGGCGCGTCAGGTCGGCCTCGCGGTGTTCCTCGCCTATCTCGTGCCGCCTTCGATCCTGTTCATTCCGCTGTCGGTGATGGTGTTCAACCTTGGCCTTTACGACACGCCCTTCGCTCTCATCCTCACCTATCCGACCTTCCTGATCCCGTTCTGCACATGGCTGTTGATGGGTTATTTCCGCTCGATCCCGTTCGAGCTGGAGGAATGCGCGCTGATCGACGGGGCGAGCCGCTGGCAGATCCTCACCAAGATCGTGCTGCCGCTGTCGGTGCCGGGCCTGATTTCCGCCGGCATCTTCGCATTCACGCTGTCATGGAACGAGTTCATCTACGCCTTGACCTTCATTCAGTCGTCCGAAAACAAGACTGTGCCGGTCGGCGTGCTCACAGAGCTGGTGCGTTCGGACGTCTATGAATGGGGGGCGCTGATGGCGGGAGCGCTGATCGGCTCGCTGCCGGTGGTGGTGCTCTATTCGTTCTTTGTCGAGCACTATGTTTCCTCGATGACCGGAGCCGTGAAGGAATAGGCGGCATGGTCAGGAATGCGTGAGCTTCCCGGAGGGTGTCAGCTGCCGGTGTCAGACTTCGGCGCAAATGCGCGGTCGGCAATGCGTTCGATGAAAGCGACGACCCGTTCCGGCTCGACGAATTGCGGCATGTGGCCAAGCCCCTCGACCGGCTCGAAATCGAGCCCGCTGATCTTTTCCATCACCGGCCAGCCGTGGATACCGATGCCCAGCACGCGGTCGGAAGCACCAAACAGAATGCCGGCCGGCATGGTGATTTCACCATAGCGTTGCTCGATGCGGCCAAGGTCATGCGCGATGGCCACGACATCGGTCGATGTTGCGTAGAAATGGCTTGGCCTCAGTCCGCACCAGCCGCCGCCCTCGACCATATAGTCGGCCGGTGCCGTCTGTGGCGCGAAGATGAAGGCCAGCGTGCGTTCTGCATCTTTGAGAGCCGCCGGGATCGCCACCGTATGAGCCATGATCCGGCGCCGCAGGGGCCAGTTGATGTATAGCGGGCCGAACTTCTCGCGCGCGTCCGGCTCCATATGGGTCAGCGGCGCCAGCAAGGCGACACCGGAAATCGCCTCGGGATGCTCGACAGCCAGCGTCAGTGCGATGGCGCCGCCCAGCGAATGGCCGACGACCAGAGGCTTCTCCAGCCCAAGCGCCTCGATAAAGCGCCGCACGATCTCGGCCTGCTCGGGCAGCCGCCCGCTGGCGCCCCTGGCCCGCACCGAATAACCGGAACCCGGACGGTCGAGCGCAATCAGCCGATAGTTCGGGCCGAAAATTCCGAACAGCGTGTGACGGAAATGATGAAGCTGCGCGCCGAGGCCGTGCAGGAAGACGATCGGCCGCCCCTCGCCCGTCTCGACATAATGAATGCGGTTGCCGTCGATCTCGATGAATTTGCCGCTGGCCGGCACCAGCCTTTCGGCTTTCGCCGCGATCCGCCGTGTCGCCAGCAGAGGATAGGCTGCCACGACGAGGGCCAGCAGAAACAGCGCGCCGGGCAGCCATAGAAGAATCGGTACCGGCATGTCTTGCTCAAGGCTCCAAACCGGCACGCAGCATCACCCGCCGAAGGGTCCACTGCAAGGAGGTGGCACAGGTGGATCCGTCGTTTGGCGGCATTGCCGCCGGCCGTCCGCCGCGCTATCTCAGGCGACCCGTTTGCCGGAGCCTGCCATGACCGAAATCGTCACCGCCGCCATGCTCGTCATCGGCGACGAGATTCTGTCCGGCCGCACCAAGGACAAGAACATCGGCCACCTCGCCGATATCATGACGGCGATCGGCATCGACCTGAAGGAAGTGCGCATCGTTGCGGACGAGGAAGACGAGATCGTCGCTGCGGTGAATGCGCTGCGCACCCGCTACACCTATGTCTTCACCACCGGCGGCATCGGCCCGACGCATGACGACATCACCGCCGATTCGGTTGCCAAGGCCTTTGGCGTGCCATGCGAATACGACCCCAGGGCCTACGCCCTGCTGGAGGCAAGCTATGCTGCCCGCGGCATCGAATACACGGAAGCGCGCAAGCGCATGGCGCGGATGCCGCGCGGGGCAGACCACATCGACAACCCAGTGTCGGTTGCGCCGGGCTTTCGCATCGGCAACGTCCATGTCATGGCCGGCGTGCCGGCGATTTTCCAGGCGATGCTCGACAATGTCGTGCCGACGTTGCGGGCCGGCACCAAAATGCTGTCGGCCACCGTGGAATGTCCGTTCGGCGAAGGCCTGATCGGCCGGCCGCTGGGCGACATCCAGAAGGCGCATCCGGAAACGATCATCGGCTCCTATCCGAAATATGGCGACGGCAAATTCTGGACGGAACTGGTGGTGCGCGCCCGCAGCCAGCAGGCGCTGGACTCCGCACGCGCCGACGTAGAGGCTATGGTGGCGGGTTTGATCAAGGCAAACAAGCCGGGCTGATCGGCGTGACGGAACCAAGCATCGCGCAGTGACGTTTGTCACGATGGGATCGCCGTAAGGAGTGAGGGACTGCCATGCGATTCAAGACCATCGTCGCCATACTACAGAACGAACAGGACGCCGAGCGCGTGCTCGACTGCGCGATCCCGCTGGCCAGCCGGTTCCAGAGCCATCTGATCGGCATTCATGCCGAGGCGCTGCCCGTGCCCTACACCTCGGCCACCGGCTTTCCGGACACCGAGTTCCTGCAGGTTTCGGCCGACATGAACCGGGAGCGCGCCGAGAAGTTGCAGGCCGCCTTTCACAATCGCGTCGAGAATTCCGGCCTGTCGTTCGAATGGCGCAGCCTCGAGAGTTTTTCCGGCGACAGCGCGCTGACCGGCATCTCGACCGTTCGCACCGCGGACCTGATCATCGCCGCGCAGCGCGAATCGGGCAGCGACCCGAGCGCCGACGTCGACACGCTGGTCTACGATGCCGGCCGGCCGGTGCTGGTGGTGCCGCATTCGGGTCCGCTGGTGACCAGCTTCAAGCATGTGCTGCTCGCCTGGAACGGCAGCAAGGAAGCCGCGCGTGCGGCCTTCGATGCCCTGCCCTTCATCATCGAGGCTGAGAAGACGGACATCGTCGTCATCGACCCGCCGGATACGCTCGACGAGGCGCCGGAAACGGCCGGCGCAGAGATCGCCGCCTCGCTGTCCAGGCACGGCGCGACCGTCAGCGTCTCGGTGCTGAGGTCCGGCGGCGCCTCGGTCGACGACATCATCCAGACCAGGGTCGCCGAAACGGGTGCGGACCTGCTCGTGCTCGGCGCCTACAGCCATTCCTGGCTGCGCCAGCTGCTGTTCGGCGGGGTCACGCGGACGGTGCTGCGCACCGCACCGGTGGCGGCTTTCCTGTCGCGGTAGCTTCACAGGGATAGCTTTCCACTCCCCTTGCCAAGCCCAAGCCTTTCCAGTTAATTCCGCGCGCATTCCATAGTGTCTGCGCGCGATGCGCGCTTTGCGGAGTGCGCGAAGATGTCCCTGCCCGAAAAAGCCTTCCCGGTCTCCTGGGACCAGTTCCACCGCGATGCGCGCGCGCTCGCCTGGCGGCTTGCCGGCGCCAACAAGGGGCAATGGAAGGCGATCGTCTGCATCACGCGCGGCGGCCTGGTTCCGGCCGCCATTATTTCGCGCGAGCTTGGCATCCGCGTCATCGAGACGGTCTGCGTCGCGTCCTACCACGACTACACCAGCCAGGGGCAGCTGCAGGTGCTGAAGGAGATCACACCAGCGCTGCTCGCCGATGATGGGGCCGGCGTGCTGATCATCGACGACCTCACCGATACCGGCAAGACGGCGGGCATCGTGCGCGCGATGATGCCCAAGGCGCACTTCGCCACCGTCTACGCCAAGCCGAAAGGCAGGCCGATGGTCGACACTTTCGTTACCGAGGTCAGCCAGGACACCTGGATCTATTTCCCCTGGGACATGGGCTTCACCTACCAGAAGCCGATCGCCGACGACCACGCCGGCTGATTCGCGGCAACGCGGCTTGTTGCAACCAGCCCGCCCAAGGCATCATCCGCAGCCGAGAAATGCCGACTTGATGCTCGCGCGGCCGCCCCATTTGAGCGAGACCGGGCGCAAATCGGCAGAATCTCGCTGGTCCATGAAACATTTTTTACTTTTATTGCTTATAATTAGCCGTAAGATTCATGAGACGGCAAATGATTCTGGAAGCTGGGGCAAGCTTCTCCGATGTTGACGAGGCCAACGACGCACAACCATCTGGCCGAAAGGGTCCAGCGACTCTTCGGCGCGGTGCCGTCCCGCCTGCAGGTTGCAGCGTTGCCTTGGCGCGATAGCGGGGACGGCGTCGAAATCATGCTGATCACCAGCCGCGACACCGGCCGTTGGGTGCTTCCCAAGGGCTGGCCGGAAGCGAAGGAGCCGCTTTGCGAAGCGGCGGCGCGCGAAGCCGGCGAGGAGGCCGGGCTGCGCGGCACGATCTCGCATCAAGAGGCCGGCCGCTATTTCTACGCCAAGGTGCTGGATTCCGGCGAGGAAGTGCCGTGCGAGGTTCTGGTGTTCCCGCTGCAGGTCGACAAGGTCGCCGACCGGTGGAAGGAAAAGCGGGCACGCACCCGCAAGTGGGTCAGCGCCGCCGAGGCTGTGGGCATGGTGCATGAACCGGACCTTCGCCAGATCATCGCCCATTTCTGCGCCGATCCACGCCGGTTCTCCTGAGCCCGAGCGGCGCATAGCCGCGGTCAGGTGCCGCGAACGCCATCGCCGAAGCACCTCCGCGCGGCGCCGAACCTTCCTCGCTGCGCTCCGCTTCTATCCCCGTTATCCACATATGTGACACACAAGATGTTGGGGTCATAAAAGCTACGCAAACGAATCCTTGACGGCGCAAAACGAGTCGCCTTTTATAGGCCATGCGCTCCTGTTGAGAGTGCGACCGGAAAAGTTTCGAGGCCGGTCTTTTTCCCGGAATATGTGCGTTTTGATCCGCATTCCCGCCTGTTTACGAGGCCGGCGGAGGCGTGGGATTTTGAAGCCTTGGGGGGCGAAAGGGGAGGATTGTCGGGCTTGAATAAATTGTCTGTTAACACTATATTTAGTGTTTGCAGATAGGTTCGACGCTAGATAATGTGAATTTCCCTCGACCGAGGGCGTTACAAAAAGTTTTCAGTTTTTGAGGGACCCACAGGGTCCGTGAGCATGTTGGACAGCGGCCTCGCAAGAGGTTCGACCGGCAGGGCGGCGGAGACTGTGAAGATGAGAGCCGGGGTTTTCGAACGCCGGCAGACGGCGGGCATGCGCGTTTCGTCAAGAGGGCAGAAATCCTCGGGAAAAGCGCTATATGTAGACAAAAGGGACCGGACCAATGCGCATCGAGCGTCGTTTCACCAAGCCAGGACAATCTGCCTATGCGGAGATCGAATTCCGCAAGGCGCTTTCCGAGATCAAGAATCCGGACGGGTCGGTGGTGTTCCGCTTGGACAACATCGACGTGCCGGCGCAGTTCTCCCAGGTTGCCGCCGATATCCTGGCGCAGAAATATTTCCGCAAAGCCGGCGTGCCCGCACGGCTGAAGAAGGTCGAAGAGACGCAAGTTCCCTCCTTCCTGTGGCGCTCCGTCGCCGACGAGGCTGAACTGGCCAAGCTGCCGGAAGCCGAGCGCTACGGTTCCGAGACCGACGCCCGCCAGGTCTTCGACCGGCTTGCCGGCACCTGGACCTATTGGGGCTGGAAGGGCGGCTACTTCAAGTCGGAGGAAGACGCGCGCGCCTTTCGCGACGAGCTCGCCTATATGCTGGCCACCCAGCGCGTCGCGCCGAATTCGCCGCAATGGTTCAACACCGGCCTGCACTGGGCCTATGGCATCGACGGTCCGAGCCAGGGCCATTTCTATGTCGACCCGTTCACCGGCAAGCTGACCAAGTCGAAGTCTTCCTACGAGCATCCGCAGCCGCATGCCTGTTTCATCCAGGGCGTGCAGGACGACCTCGTCAACGAGGGCGGCATCATGGATTTGTGGGTGCGTGAGGCGCGCCTGTTCAAATATGGCTCCGGCACCGGCTCGAACTTCTCGTTCCTGCGCGGCGAAGGCGAAAAGCTGTCGGGCGGCGGCCGCTCGTCGGGGCTGATGAGCTTCCTCAAAATCGGCGACCGCGCGGCGGGTGCCATCAAATCGGGCGGCACGACGCGCCGCGCCGCGAAAATGGTCATCGTCGACGCCGACCACCCCGATATCGAGGAGTTCATCGACTGGAAGGTCAACGAGGAGCAGAAGGTCGCCTCGCTGGTCACCGGCTCGAAGATCGTCAAGAAGCATCTCGAAGCGATCATGAAGGCCTGCATCAACTGCGAAGGCAATGGCGACGATTGCTTCGATCCGGCGGTCAACACCGCGCTGAAGCGCGAGATCAAGGCGGCCAAGAAGGACGCGGTGCCGGAGAACTACATCTATCGCGTCATCCAGTTTGCCAAGCAGGGCTACACCTCGATGTCGTTCAAGACCTACGACACCGACTGGGATTCGGACGCCTATCTCACCGTTTCCGGCCAGAATTCCAACAATTCGGTGTCGCTGAAGGACGATTTCCTGCGCGCCGTCGAGCAGGACGGCGACTGGCATCTCACCGCCCGCAAGGACGGCAAGGTGCTGAAGACGCTGAAGGCGCGCGATCTCTGGGAAAAGATCGGCTATGCCGCCTGGGCGTCGGCCGATCCGGGCCTGCATTTCAACACGACGATGAACGACTGGCACACCTGCGCCTCGGCCGGTGCGATCCGGGCGTCCAACCCGTGCTCGGAATACATGTTCCTCGACGACACCGCCTGCAATCTGGCCTCGATCAACCTACTGCCCTATCGCAACGCCGACGGCACCATCGACATCGCTGCCTACGAGCACACGGTGCGACTGTGGACCATGGTGCTTGAAATCTCCGTCATGATGGCGCAGTTCCCGTCGAAGGAGATCGCCAAGCTTTCCTACGAGTACCGTACGCTCGGCCTCGGCTACGCCAATATCGGCGGCCTGCTGATGACCTCGGGCATTCCTTACGATTCCGACGAGGGCCGCGCCATTTGCGCCGCCCTCACCGCGATCATGACCGGCACCGCCTATGCCACTTCGGCTGAAATGGCCGCCGAGCTCGGCGCCTTCCCCGACTACGACCGCAATGCGCAGAACATGCTGCGTGTCATGCGCAACCACCGCCGCGCGGCCTACGGCGAAAGGGACGGCTACGAGAAGCTTGCCGTCAACCCGGTGCCGCTGGTCGCCTCGGATCTCAAGCAGCAGGAGCTTGCCGACCATGCCAAGGCCGCCTGGGACCGCGCCATCGAGCTTGGCGAGGAGCATGGCTACCGCAACGCGCAGGCAACGGTGATCGCACCGACCGGCACGATCGGCCTGGTGATGGATTGCGACACCACCGGTATCGAGCCTGACTTCGCGCTGGTGAAATTCAAGAAGCTCGCCGGCGGCGGCTATTTCAAGATCATCAACCGCGCCGTGCCCGAAGCGTTGCGCACGCTCGGCTATTCCGAGGCCCAGATCGCCGAGATCGAGGCCTATGCCGTCGGCCACGGCAATCTCAACCAGGCGCCGGGCATCAACCCCGGCTCGCTCAAGGCAAAAGGCTTTACCGACGAAAAGATCGCGGCACTCAATGCGGCATTGAAGTCGGCCTTCGATATCAAGTTCGTCTTCAACCAGTGGACGCTGGGCGCCGACTGGGTGAAGGAGACGTTCGGCTTCACCGACGAGCAGCTCAATGATTTCTCGTTCGAGATGCTGCCGGCGCTGGGTTTCTCGAAGAAGGACATCGAGGCCGCCAACATCCATGTCTGCGGAGCGATGACGCTGGAAGGCGCGCCGTTCCTGAAGGCCGAACACCTGCCGGTGTTCGACTGCGCCAGCCCGTGCGGCAAGATCGGCAAGCGCTCGCTGTCGATCAACAGCCACATCATGATGATGGCGGCGGCACAGCCCTTCATTTCCGGTGCCATTTCCAAGACCATCAACATGCCGAACGACGCGACGGTGGAGGACGCCAAGGGCGCCTACATGCTGTCATGGAAGCTGGCGCTGAAGGCCAACGCGCTCTATCGCGACGGCTCGAAGCTGTCGCAGCCGCTCAACGCCTCGCTGCTTGCCGACGTCGAGGACGACGAGGACGAAGCGGTCGAGCAGCTGATCGCGGCACCGGCCGCGCAGCGCGCCGTGCAGGTGACAGAGAAGATCGTCGAGCGCGTCGTCGAGCGTCTCTACCGCGACCGCGAGAAACTGCCGAACCGCCGCAAGGGCTATACCCAGAAGGCGGTCGTCGGCGGCCACAAGGTCTATCTCAGGACCGGCGAATTCGATGACGGCCGCCTCGGTGAGATCTTCATCGACATGCACAAGGAAGGTGCCGCCTTCCGGGCGATGATGAACAACTTCGCCATCGCGATCTCGCTCGGCTTGCAATATGGCGTGCCGCTCGAGGAATTCGTCGAAGCCTTCACCTTCACCAAATTCGAGCCGGCTGGCATGGTGCAGGGTAACGACGCCATCAAGAACGCCACGTCGATCCTCGACTATGTGTTCCGCGAACTTGCCGTCTCCTACCTCGGCCGCCACGACCTCGCCCATGTCGACCAGTCGGATTTCGACAAGACCGCACTCGGACGCGGCATCAACGAAGGCAAGGCGACGCCCTTCTCCAAGGGTCTCACCCGCGGTGCCTCGCCGGTCAAGCTGGTGTCGGGCATGAGTGCCGAGCCCAAGGGCTTTGCTGGTTCGGGCTCCGGAACTCCGGCCCGTACCGCCCCGACCGCCTTCTCCGGCTCCAACGTGCTGACGCTGAAGCCGGCCAGTGACGAGGCCATTGCCTACAAGCGCGACTACGAGGAGCGCGCCAGGGAACTGGTCGAGGACATCGTCTACGCGGAAGCCTCCGACCCGACGGAGCTGTTCACCGATGAGGCCGCGAAAGAAGCAGCCGAAGCCAAAGCGCTCGCCGCCAACCGGCGCCAGCAATCATTGATGCAGGGCTACACCGGCAACGAATGCTCGGAATGCCATAACTTCACGATGGTGCGGAACGGGACTTGCGAGAAGTGTGATACTTGCGGGGCTACGAGCGGATGTAGCTGAGATAGCTGATAGGCAAGTTCATCGCTTGGAGGTGGGTTGACGGCAACCCACCTTTAACGGCCAAAGCTCGCGACGTTGCTCGTGCGGTCGTTCAAACGCTGTGCTCGGCCCTAACCCAATACGCGGGTCAGTAGTCCCAGACAGCCGGCACGCAACGAAAGACATCGCCGTCCACCGCCACATGGCAGATAGACGGGAACGGCAGGTGAGTGGCCACCAGCGGCTCGCGGGTCGCCGCCAGCTCCCGCAAAAGATTGATCCGGACGCGGGCCGCCTCCTCGGGGTCGTGTTCGAAGCCGTTGTGCCAGTCGGGTTGGTCGAACCCGACCTGGAACACGGCGTCGCCGGCGAAGGTCAGCCGATCGCCGCCGGACGCTAGGCGGACCACGCTGTGCCCGGGGGTGTGGCCGCCGGTGAGCGTGACGACCACCCCCGGCGCCACCTCATGCTCCGTCTCAAACGGCCGCAACTGGCTGTGGTAGTCGTTCACGAACCGCCTGGCCGCCCGCCGCAGCGCATCCGGGAACCCCGTTGGCATGGAGACGCGGGAGAAATCGGGCGACTCCCAGAACTTGAGCTCGGCGGCCGCCACGTGAATCCGCAGATCCGGACGCAGCCGGTCCTTCACCCCGTCGATGAGCAGCCCGCCAATGTGGTCCATGTGCATATGGGTCAGCACCACGTCGGTGACGGATGCGAGATCGATGCCGGCGGCCTCCAGTCGCGAGACCAACCGCCCGGCCCTCGGCAAGTGCAAGTCCGGGTCCATCCCCAGCCCGGCGTCCACGAGTATGGTCCGGTCGCCGCTGCGTACGACGACCACGTTCAGCGGCCACTCGAGCACGTCCGGCGGCAGGAACATGTCGTCCAGCCAGGCCGCCCGGAGGGCCGGGTCGACGTTGTATGCCATAACCGGCGCTGGTATCGGCAGCACTCCATCGCTGACCACCAGCACGTCGATGTCGCCGACCTGCAGCGCGTAGCGCGACGGAACCAATTCGGGCTCCGGTCTACCGTTGCTGTGCTTGGCGTTCAGGCTGTCGGCGCAGTGCTGGATCGAGGGGTGTGAAATGTTGTCCAAGCTCATGTTTGTCTCCTGCTGACCAGTCGTGCGGGTTTTTGTTTCTGCCTGCGACATGATGCGCTCCTGTTTTGCGTGATCGAGACGTGTGGGTCACAAGCCACGTCGGGGACCCTATGGGGAAGCGTGTCGGCTATCGAGCTACACCTGAGGATGGGTCAGCCTGTGCTCTCAGTGGACCGCAGCGAGGATTTGGTGGTGAAGAGGCTGGCATGAGGGAGTAGACGCTCTCGCCCACCGAACCGCGCCCCGCGCTCAGCGTTGACTCGAAGCCGTCCTCAATATCCGTGACGATGTGCTCATTAGAGCAGGAAAGATCTCAGGAGGAGCTGCTGTTCAACTACGTCGGTGTAGATGATCGGCCGCTGGCCATAATGACATTTCCAACCGAAGAGGTCGCGCAATGCGTTACGTGGCAGTCATCGAAAAGCCGGAAACAATTTTTCCGCTTAGCTGCCGGACCTACCCGGCTGCATTGCGATCGGTGCTCGAGGTGGAAAAACCGAAATTCGCGACGCAATACGCTTTCACATCGAAGGCCTCGCGCGCCGATGGACTGGATGTGCCCAAAGGTGTCAGCCTGGCTCGTCTTTGTGAGCTCCGCCCCCTTGTTTGGGGTTTCGGCGGCGGTTTCGGCCCGGGCGGCCGGGCTGCGGGCGCACCTATCCCGTGATGGCGGCCCATCGGCGCATGTTGAAGGCGATCGCCGCCAATGTCACCTGGGCGGTGGCCTT
>NZ_JAMYMK010000040.1:0-20164 GCF_040318565.1 Mesorhizobium sp. M1142 | reverse complement strand
AACCCACCCCCGGCGGCCTACCCCCCCGTCTGTAGCAACAGGTCGGCCCCTCTCTTTTCACCACCCCCCCACCCCCACGCTCGGCACCAACGAGACCGCAAAACAATGAGGGGGTCAAATCTTCAGTTCGCCCAGGGGGTCAAATCCCCACTTCGCTTGACAGGAGGCTGGGAAAGTTCGGCGCACGCCACAAACCCGTCCCCTCATAGTTTTGCTGCCAGATCGGATAGCTTCGATCGGCCTGCGTCGTTCTTTTCCGCCGGCGACGCGGGCTCGGCGTCCTGGCTATTGGTTAAGCAGCCACAGAACAAACGAGACACGACGCTAAGCAGAATCCGGTGCCGATCGGATCGTAGAACGTGAAGTTCTTACGTTCGATCACCATCACCAGGCAATCTGCCCAGACCGACCCTCGACAACCAGGGCGACAAAAGGCCTCGTGCAAGTATGATCAAATCAACGACAATCGGCGTTCGCGACATGGCGACCGAAACGGATCGGGGAATTCTCGATTGTTCTTTCAGCGCAGGAGCGAGCCGCTACCTGAACCTTTGGAAGCCTGCTATGTTCATTTTCCCGGGCGATAGCGCTCCCATTTGGGACACGCGACGTTGTGGGAGCTGAGATCAGCGAGCAAATCAAGCCTATCCAGAGGAGCGGAGCATCCCCTCCTCTCTGGCAGCGGCCTCGAAGGCCATGCGGACCTCCTGAGGCGACACCCTGCCCTCAAACCCATCTATGCAGGACTGCAGCGCCAGCTTCCATTTAGGTCCCCTCTTAGGCCATTTCATGAGTTCCTCGGCAGCACCCTCGACGTGATTGACGCCGTAGGTGACCCCGGGTCGGTCGGTCTTCACAAATACTGGAGGGTTGAACCAATGAAGTGCCATAAGTCGGAATATAGCGCGGCTACCGCGTTGGCGGGAACTGACGGGAGTTCTCGGAATGTCCATCGAGGGTGTCGGCAGTCTCAGCAGCAATCAATATGCAAGATCTGAAGGTAAGTGTCGCCCTGGCCGTCTGGCTGGTGGTCGGTTTCGTCGTGGTGGCGATAAGGTTGATTGCTCAGCCGGAAGGTCTGCGGCAGCGGATGGTCATTCGCCCTGGGCGATGTTGTTCATGTGGGGGCGCAGGCGCCATGAGGCGGAGGGTGAGGACGAACAAGCGGGCACGCTCTGAGCTTTAACAGGCGCGGCGTAGCATCCCTCCTTCCTAGGCAGCAGCCATTTAGAGGGCAAAAAGTCCGTTCGCGCCCACGCAAAGTAGTGGGCACATATCAGCCAGAAAAAATTGGCCCGATCTCGCGTAGCAGTGCAACGCGGGCGAACTGCCCCTCCTGTATCAACAGGAGGATTTCGTATCGAGCGAAATGCTCGCTAGAATTTCCTGGAGGTCGGCGGTCATGTTCAGTCTCATCTCGGCAGGGAGCGGGCAACAATCCGAAGGCGTTCATAAAGAACGGCCTCGTCGAACTCGCCGTCCGAGAAGAGTGCCATTGCGCTCACGCTCAGGCGCTCCGCCTCCATGCTACCAACGGAGATACCTGCCTCGGCGCAGACACGATCAAAGACCTGCTTTAACAAAGCCAGATCGCCAGTATCCCAATGCCACTTATTGAGACAGGCCCATGGCAGCAGATACTTCGAAAATCGCCTCGGTTAGCTCTTCATCGGATGCGGCCAAATAAGGCGCAGCCCGCCTAATTTCCTTCACTGCCGCTTTGATCGAAACGGTGCCGTCATACTCGGCCCTGTTTAGAAGTGCAGCGATTGCTTGTTCTAGAACTGGACTTAGCCTTTGAACACTGCTCATCCACCCCCCCAACGATACGCCCCAGCGGAATAATAATCTATTCTTGGTTGGCTTCAATTGGATGTAAGAAACGTACGGTTGGTCATCGTTGCTTTGCCCTCAGTCCGGAATATTTCGCGCAAGAATATTGCGCATGCTCGTCTTGATGCGTCCCGCCGCGGTGTGGCTTAGAAGGGCTCTCGTGATCTGCCCAGGGATTTGCACGTCGAGGTGCCGGCCGAAGTGCCGAAGTCAAGGTGGACGTCTCCTCACTGACCATTCAGCATGCCGGTCGCGCTGATGATCCGTCGGTCGCGGGCAAGCGGCCCAGCCATGCTGGGCGTGCCAGCTTGTCAGCCGCTCGCTATCGAGATCGAGCGCGTCCCAGGCTGAGTCGATGAAAGCGAAGCTTGCTGGCTTGATATTTGTGGCGAATAAGGTTTGTTGGCGGGACAACGAACTATTGCTGATTGTTAACCACCCGTCTGTTTCACCGCACGCCATTGGACAAGAGGAAAGCTCGATGACCGTTTCTCCAAATTTAAACGACCAAGCTGATCTGGTATCGGTTACCGCCGAGATCGTTTCCGCCTACGTGTCGAACAATCCGCTGCCGGTCGCGAGTTGTCGAAGCTGATCGGGGATACCTATGTTGCTTTGCAAGGGATCGGCACACCTGTGGCTCCAGCCGCAGTCAAGCTGGAGCCCGCGGTGTCCATCAAGAAATCAGTGACACCGGATTTCATCATCTGCCTGGAAGACGGGAAGAAATTCAAATCCCTGAAGCGTCATATCGGGACGCATTACAATCTGAGCCCTGACCAATACCGCCAAAAATGGAACCTTCCCTCAGATTATCCGATGGTGGCGCCAAACTACGCGGCCACCCGCTCGGCCCTGGCAAAATCAATAGGGCTGGGGCGCAAGACGGCAGCACCGGCAACAACTGCGGCGGAAAAACCAAAACGAGCTGCTCGCCCCGCGACGGCTGTTAAGTCGCCGGTAAAGAAGGCGCGCAAGGCACTCGTCAAAGCGTAGCGTGCTGCACGAAAAAGGAGGTCCTTGCGGTGTCGTACCTTAAAATGGCGAAGCCTACTGTTCCAGCATCGTTGAGCTTGATGGCCTGGACTTCAATGTCCGCCGCCCGGCTTCAGGGAGGCGTCGACCGGGATCAGAAAGTTTTCGCCGCCGAGCTGGAAACGGTGGCCGGAGAGTAGACGACGGCCAGCTCTGCGCCGTTCGCGGGCAAGATAGCTGCGGGACTGCGGGTGGTCTCGCCCGAGTAGACCCAAGTCGCCGCGCCGCACATGCAATGTCCAATCGCTCCCTTCCGGGCCATGTGTTCCGGCGCGTGCGGAAGGTGGCGGGCCAGCGGCCTAAGCCCGCTTCGTCGCGATCTTGGCAGATTTGATCTTCGGCGGCAAAGTTTCGACGAATGCCAGCGCAAGGTCGAGCCAGCCACGGAGATCCGCCTCGGTGGCCGTGCCCTCCGGCGCAACATGGACATAACCTTCCATCGAACGTCCGCCCATTTCCATCGGCCGCGCGTGCGGGCGGGCGGCAGCCGCCGCGTGCCCTTCCTTGCCGACGCGCACCAGGAGCCCGCGCTTCGAGGTGCCGATCAGCATGTTGCCGTTGAGCATAAAGCAGGTGCCGCCGAACATCTTTTGTTCGGTGACTTGGCGCGGGCCAAGGGCGGCGCGCAGACGCTCGACCATGGGGTCGGGTGCGATGCTGGTGACTGACTTTGCCATGCTCACCGCCCTCTGCGATTTGCGGGAGACCAGGCAAGCACGGAAGCGGGTGGAGATTCAAGTGGAGTGGCGCGGCGTCCCCTTCCCCCAGCGGGGCGAAGTTGTTTCGCCTGACGGAAAAAGGGGGCGCTATCCCCTCTCCCCTGCAAGGAGAAAATCGGTCTCCGCGTCCTTCCTTCGCGCCGGCCTGGCCCGCGCTTCGTGCAGGATCGCCGCAGATCCGCTAGCATATCATGCGTCGCCCTTTCGGCTTCGCCTCGAGCGGGTGACCCCCTCCGATTTGTCTCCTTGCCCTCCGGGTCGCTACGTCCCGCCAATCAATCGACGGCAATTGAGAGCGACAACCGGCCGAGCTTTACAGAAAAAGGGAAGTCGGCGGCCCATCTTTTCAATGAGCATTGCCTGAACCCGCCGACCTGCGGATTGCCAGTGGCCCCGCGATTCGCAGCTTTGCCGGAACGGAAGCGTGCCGTCTAGGCGTGTATCCGTGATACCTGCGCCCTGCAGATACCCGTTGCATACCCCATTTTTTGGCCAAGTGGATTACTTCATGCCTGCGTTAAGCACCGCTGAGACGTGCGGATGCCTATGTATCGGCGCTCGCGGGCGCCGCTGGGCCCCCGAACACGATCACCCGCTAGCCGGCTCGCACCCGCTTGCTCGACGGCGGCCGCTTCGACCTCGACACCGCCCGTGGAGTGTTCGCCCGGTTGCCTCCCGGCCGCAAGAATCAGCTCTTCGCCCGATTGCGCGCTGCTGCCCTGTTTGGGCAATGCAAGCTCAGTCCTGTGGTTCCGTGGCTGTCGCGCAGCACGAGACATGCTTCGCCTGCCACGAGACGCGTGTCCAGGGACACGACTACGTCTTTACCCGCTACGCGCCGTAACTCGGTTCCCGCGCAGAGAAACGCAGGGCGAACACGAGGGCGAGTTTGCGGCATCCCCGGCCCTCACCTGCGCTCGACGCGGTGAAGACCGCACCCCACAACGAAAGGATGTTCCAATGAAAAACTTGCTCGCAGGCCTCGCAATTATCGCGGCCACGTTCGGTAACGCACAAGCGCAGCCCGACAAACCCACCATCGTTCTGGTTCACGGCGCCTTCGCTGACTCTTCGAGTTGGAACGGTGTCGTTGAGATTCTTGAAAAGGACGGCTTATCCGTCGTAGCGGCAGCCAATCCGCTGCGAGGCGTCAGAAGCGACGGAGACTATGTCGCCGGCGTGCTTTCCTCGATAGAAAGCCTGGTCGTTCTCGTCGGCCATTCCTATGGCGGGTCGGTCAGCGACGCTGCCGATGGTCATGCCAATGTGAAGGCGCTGGTCTATGTCGCCGCATTTGCGCCGGAGGCGGGTGAAACCGCTGCGCAACTTGCAGGCAAGTTTCCAGGCAGCACGTTGGGTCCGACACTCGCTCCTCCTGTCGCGCTGTCGGGCGGTGGAAAGGATCTCTACATTCAGCAGGACATGTTCCACGATCAGTTTGCCGCCGACGCTCCCGAAGCGCAAGCCAGACTGATGGCCGCAACGCAGCGGCCGATCGCGGAAAGCCGCCCTCAACGAAGCCCAGGCCAAGGCTGCTTGGAAGAGCATTCCAAGCTGGTTCATCTACGGCGACGCGGACAAGAACATCCCGCCGCGAGCATCTGCCTACATGGCTGAACGGGCTCACGCCCGCGAAACGATCGCGATTAAGGGTGCTTCGCATGTGGTGATGGTGTCGAATCCTGGGCCCGTAGCGCGGCTGATCGAGAATGCCGCCAGGGAGATATCGCGATGAAAGCCGTCGTCATGAACCGCACCGGGGGACCGGATGCGCTCGAAATCGTCGAGCGCCCCGAAACTGCTCCCGCGAGCGGACAAGTTCTGGTCGAGGTCGCCGCGGCGGGCGTGAACTTCATGGACATCGGCGTCCGCCAGGGCATGGCCTAGACGGAAACGCCCAATCCCAAGGTTCTGGGCGTAGAGGGTGCCGGGCGGGTGCTCGCCGTGGGCTATGGAGTCGAGCATTTCCGGCCCGGACAACGGGTTGCCTGGGTGTACGCGCCTGGAAGCTACACAGATCGGGCGATGGTACCGGCGGACGCGCTCGTGCCGATTCCGGACGGGATCGATGATCGTACGGCCGCTTCCGTGATGATGAAGGGGCTCATTGCCAGCCACTTCGCCACCGAATTCTATCCCGTCCAGCCCGGCGACGTCGCGCTGGTCCATGCGGCGGCGGGAGGCGTCGGATTGCTGCTCACCCAGATTATCAAGCTGAGAGGCGGGCACGTGATCGGCCGCGTCTCGTCCGCTGACAAGATCGCCGTGGCAAGAGAGGCCGGAGCAGACCATGTGATCGTAGACACCGAGGGGCGATTCGCCGAGGAAGTCGTTCGCCTGTCCGGTGAAGGCGTCCACGTCGTCTACGACGGTTCCGGCCCGAAGACCTTTCAGGCTTCGCTCGACTCCCTGCGCCGCTCCGGCACCTTCTGCTGGTACGGCCCGGTGCTGGGCGGTCCCGGACCGCTCAACATCGTGACCCTGCCGAAAAGCATCAAGATCGGCTACGCAAGGTTCTTCGATCATATCCACACGTCGGCACTGCTTCGCGCCCGCACCGGACAACTATTCGACTGGATCGCCAGCGGCGACCTGAAGATCCGGATCGGCGGCGTCTACCCGCTCGCCGTAGCAGCATGCGCACATGCCGATATGGAAAGCCGTGGCACGACGGGAAAGCTTCTGCTCGTCCCCTGAGCCATCCGGCCTTTCTCACAATACGGTTCTCGGGAGGCGTCAATAAGCAAAGTTTCCGAGATCACTCCGCCCATTGCCGCTCCTCGATTGCCTTCTCCGTCAAGCTGCCTCCGCTGCCCTGGCGCGAGAGCGGAGCAGAGATCGTCGAAATCGCTGATCATTCTGGCACTGGGTCTGGCTTTTGAGATCGGTCTCCAGGTCCGCGATAAAGTACTGATCGATCCAGAACTGCTCCTGCGGAGTTTGGCGATCCGTGATAGTCATATATGTTAATTCCAAAAGGTCCGACAGACCGGCGGCCGCGCAACCTGTGATTTCGGCGACCTGGTGAAGTACCGGCGTTACTTGCCGGGGCGGCAATTTCGGCGACCTGGTGAAGTACCGGCGTTACTTGCCGGGGCGGCAATCGCATGGGACTGCGCGGGAGAGCGGGCCGGCTTGGTTCGTCGGCCATTGACGGGCTCAAGCGGCGTTAATCTTCATCTCTGCGCCGCGGACCATTTTTGTTACGGCGGCGAAGTCGAGCTTCCCCGAGCCCAGGACCGGCACTTTCGCAACGACGCGCACTTCGGCGGGCACCATCAGGTCCATGCCGCCATTAGCCTTGGCGAACATTAGGAAATCGGTGCGTGTGGCGTTAGCGGCCTCGGTGATGAGGATCAGCTTTTCACCCTTGCGTGCATCCGGCATGGTGGCGACCGCCGAAAGCGAGCCTTTCCACAATTCGCCCGCAAGCGCCTCGACTGCGGCCAGCGAGATCATTTCGCCGCCGATCTTTGCGAAGCGCTTGGCGCGGCCAAGAATGGTGATGAAGCCGACGTCGTCGATGCCGACGACGTCGCCCGTATCATGCCAGCCGTCTTCGAGCGGCTCGATCACGCCCGGGTTCTCGGCGCGCAGATAGCCTGCCATGACGTTAGGCCCGCGCACGAAAAGCCGTCCGCCATCCTCGACGCCGGGGACCGGATCCAGGCGATATTCCATACCCGGCATGATTTTGCCGACGCTGCCGGAGCGGTTGTACATCGGGGTGTTGATGGAGATCACCGGCGCGGTCTCGGTCACGCCGTAGCCTTCGAGGATGCGCAGGCCAAACTTTTCCATATACGTCGCGCGCGTCGAAGCCTTGACCGGTTCCGCGCCGGCAAAGCAGTAGCGCACTGAGCGGAAGTCGTAAGGGTGCGCGGTGCGGGCATAGCCGGCAAGGAACGTATCGGTGCCGAAGATGATCGTTGCGTTTGAGGCGTAAACAAGCTCCGGCACGATCCGGTAGTGCAACGGCGAGGGATAGAAATAGATCGGCACGCCCGAGATGAGCGGCAGCACCGTGCCCGCCGTCATGCCGAAAGAATGGAAGATCGGCAGCACATTGAAGACCTTGTCGCCCGAATGGAAGTCGATCCGCGAAGCAGCTTGCGCGGCATTGGCCAGGATGTTGCGGTGGGTGAGCACCACGCCCTTGGGCGTGCCTTCGGACCCCGAGGTGAAGAGGATCACCGCTGGGTCTTCGGGCTTGCGGGCCACCCGGGGTGTATTCTTGCGCAAAAGGCCGAGCAGCTTGTCCTTGAGGCCAATTGTGGCCCGCAGATCATCGAGCCAGACGATGTCGACCGAGCGGCCGAGCTCCTCGACCACGGCGCCGAGTTTTGCTTGTTCCACAAAGGTGCGGGAGGTCAGCACGGTGCGCACCTCGGCGGCCTTGCAAGCGGAGAGGATGTTGGCCGCACCGGCAGTGAAGTTCATCATCGCCGGAACCTTGCCCGCCGACATGACGCCGAGCAGCGTCGCACAGGCGCCGTTGGCGTTGGGCAGCATAATGCCGAGCGTCTGCTGGCCGGCATAGAGGTGCTTGAATTTCTCGCCAAGCACGGCGGCGGCTGTCAGCAGCTTGCCGTAACTCAGCGAACCGGTGACCGGGTCCTGCACGGCGAGCTGCTTCATGCCGCGTTCGTTCGCCGTCTGAATGATCTTCTCCAGCACGGTCTTGTCAATGTCCTGGGTGCGGAAGACGAGATCCGACATGACCTGGTAAAGGGCAGCGCCCGCCGCGGCGCGCCGCTTGCGGCCCTTCAGATCCAGCGGTACTTCAAGCTTGACCGGCTCCAGAATGGTCACCTTGACCTTCGGGAACAGCTGGCGATGCACATGCAGCGAGGTCAGCCGCGAAAAATAGCTCTTCTCCAGCCCCTCGATGCGTACCGGCACGACCATCGAGCCGGTCTTGTCGGCCACCATGGCGGCACCGTCATAGACCTTCATGAGGCCGCCCGTCACTGTGATGCGGCCTTCCGGGAAGATGACGAGTGGATCGCCGCCTTGCACGATCTTGATAAGCGTGCGGGTCGACATCGGCTTGGCCGGATTGAGCGGCAGGGCGCGGGCAAGTTTCATAAACGGCTTCATCCACCAGGCTTGGGCGATGGTGTAGTCGATGGCAAACACCGGCTCCTCATCCGTCAGCGTCAGAGCCAGCGGACCGTCGAGGAAGCTGACATGATTGAGCGCCAGGATTGGTGCCGGGCCCGCCGCCTTGAGGTTCTCCAGCCCCTCCACCTCCAGACGATGGAAGGCTCGGAACAGGATGGAAACGAAGTCGCGGAAGGCATTTGTCGGCAGGTATCTCAGCATCAGCCAAGCGGCGACTACGTTGAGTGCGGCGAGGCCGAACAGGATCCCTCCAGTGGAGACGCCGGCTGCCTGAATCGCGGCGACGACTATGCCACCTAACGTCATGAAGCCTGCATTGACGATGCTCACGGCGGCGACGACGCGAGCGCGGCGCGTTTCGGGCGCCCAGGCTTGCACTGCGGCGAAGGTCGGCACCACAAGAAAGGCGCTGGCAATAGCCATTCCCGCAAGGTCGATCGCAACATGGACCGTGTTTGGCCGGGCGAAGAATGTTGCGAGCGTTTCGGCCCTGAGCGAGGGCTGCGTGCTCCAGATGGTCCAGGCCAGGTCCAAGCCGAACAGCGCCATCAACGCCGTGCCAACAGGGGCCGGCAAGAGCACGATGCGGCCCTGCGACATCCATGCGGCTATAGCAGAGCCAATGGCGATCGAGACGGCGAACACCGCGAGATAGGCGGTGACAGCGATCTCTCCGCCACCGAGCGAATCCTTCACCAACGTAGGCAGGATCGAAAGGACGATGGCCCCGATCAGCCAGAACCACGACGTCATCAGTCCGGCGCGCCAGATCCGCTTGTCGGCACGCAGGCCGTTCAGCTGTCGCCACGTCGAGCGAAAGATGTTTTTGTCGATGACTAGGCCGGGAGCCGCAAGACCGGTCGACGGGATGTAGCGGCTGACAAGCCAACAGGCGACGGCAAGGATCATCATGATCGGCCCGAACACCGAGACGCCTATGCCATCGGCCGAGACGACGCCTCCGGCGATAGTGCCGCCGAGGATGGCGGCGAAGGTTGCCGATTCGATCCAGGCATTGGCGCGAGGCAATTCCTTGCGCTCGAGATGATCCGGCAGGATGCCGTACTTGATCGGTCCGAACAGTGCCGAGATGACGCCGAACATGAGCAACGCGATCATCAGCACCGGGATCGACGCCAGCGCGATTCCAACGACAGCGACAGCCGCAGCGGCGATCTCGGCGAATTTCAGCCGACGGGCGATTAGGGCCTTGTCGAACCGGTCGGCGATCTCGCCACCAAGGGCGGACAAGAGCAGGAAGGGAGCCATGAATACCGCTCCCGCCAGCGTGACCAGTGATGCCGCCTTGTCGGCCGCCAGGGTGAACAGAATAAGGAACACCAGCGTGTTTTTGAGGAAATTGTCGTTGAAGGCGGACAGGAACTGCGTCCAGAAGAGAGGCGCAAAGCGCCGTGACCTCATCAAATGACTGTTCGTGTCGTCGTTCGAGGCGATTTCCATTGCGGCGGCTTCCTTTGGGCAAGACCGTTGAAGATCGAGGTCGTATCGATCAGCGGTCTTGCACGGTTTGAGCTTTTGTAGTGGCAACCCGGTTACACTTCGTTACTGTGGCTCCCACCCATCAGCCACTTTGGGTTTGGATCTTCCAGCCGGTTCATGAAGCGGCTTGCCTCTCCCGCGTCTCGCATTCTTGGCGATGGTGATCGAGGTATGCACGAGCCTGGTCGCGGCCATCGGAACCCCTTGGCGACAAAGCTTGCTCCATGAAATTGATGCCGCCCTCATTATCGGAGCGGCGATAGGGAAATTGGCATGGTGAATGTCTGCAGGCGCTTGGACCCTTGGGAGGCATAGCTGTTGGATGTCATGGATATTGTCTTTTGGTTTCAGGGTGAGGTTGCGCCGGCGTTGGTCTGTTTCCAGCCCGGATACCCGCCACCCTCTCCGAGCGGATCGCAGAACGGCGCCGCCAACCTGAGCACTGCCATATCCGCCTAATTTTCCACTGCCGAATGGACGATGAAACGCGCAAGCGAGTTTCCGGATCGGAAGGCATGCGTTGGGTTGCCCACACGATGCAGAGGCGCTGCTATGTTGGCGCGACACGCTCGACGGCAGGTGCGGACGGCACAAGAATTTTCGAGAGGCCCGTGGTGACTGGAGATTGCGCTGGTCAGTATCAGGGGCGCCGGCAGCACCTGCAAGGGCAACGTCATACCGGAGAATGGAGGTTGCGCTGGGAGGCTGTTGCTTCGGCTACCAACTCAAGGTGATTGTCTGCGAGAGTTCGGCGATGTCGCCATAGATCATCGAACCTGGGACGAGAAAACATTTATCACCGAGGACTTCGAAGACTGAGCTCGACGCGGTGCAAACCGGCAGGTTCTTCGAATTGGCGTACGTGCCCAGGGTCACGGTTTCGACCTTACGGTCCTTGGCTTCGGCACAGCCGACACTGTTCGCGAGGATTGCGATGGCAATGAGAGTCCTCTTGCTCATATTTTGCCCCTGGAGCCAGCACTTGTCGGGTAAGTCGCGCGATGCATCAAAGTAGCACCGGCCCACGATCGGCTTCATCCATCGATTGGAGGAAGCGGGCTCATCCATACTTAGCGATATCTTGAGTGAGGCGCCGAGCGGCCTAGCTGTGCGATTGGCCCACGCCGCACGGTGGCGGAACAAATCATGATCATTCTCATTGTGGTGATCATCAAGGGAGATTGAGCATGGTCGACCGGCACAACCCAAAAATCGAGGCGTCGGCAAATGTCGAAAAGGACCCGGAAGATTGGGTCAGCGGAGACGATCCAATGACCCCCGCACAAGCGTCCTATTTGAAAACTCTGGCCGAACAGGCCGACGAGCCTGACGCCTATGCTGACGGCCTTAGCAAGGCGGAAGCTTCTAAACGCATTGATGCGCTGCGGGAGAAGTTAGGCCTGTAGCGTCCTCTCGTGGCTTTTCCTCTCCAGAGAAGGACAGCCGACCGGATTGGGACAGTTTTGCTGCGCTTGTGACCCGCGCAATTAATTTTTCTGAATTCCGCGCGTTGCTGCTGGACTCGGGATCGAGACGACAAACGGCGGATGGGAGCGGCTTCTAGCCTAGCAGCCCGGCAAGACCTCGCGCCCACCGGTCCAATCCTGCTGTCGAAACAGATCAGGACGTCCCGATGAGGGCGATGGTCACCAGAGACACAAAAAGGACAAGGGCGATTGCAGCGCCCCAGAAGAGAACTTTTTCGGTGCCGCGTTGCTCTTCCTCGCGAGATATGTCTTTCGCCATTGCTTGCGTCCTTTGCGAAGGTCAACGACTTAGCAACGTGCCGCGCCAAGGCTGAGTTCCGGCAACTATCTTGCCCCTGAGGAAAGTTCTCGGAATCAAGCGTCGTATTGTCCAACCGTCGGTTGGTGGACGTATTGCAGCCGATTAATTTAAAATCCCTGTGATCCGCGCGCACAGGGCGTGCCCGACCCCGAGCCCCCGCCCGGTGCAATAGCGCTTGATCGGCCCCGCCGCATCAAACTGTGCGGCGGGCTTTTTTACTCATGCGATGGAACACCGGCGCGCAGGGAAAGGTCTGCCCTGGCAGCAAACTCTTTCCCTTATATTTTTTGCTGCCGGATCGGATAGCTTCGATCGGCCCGCGTCGTTCTTTTCCTCCGGCGACGCGGGCTCGCCGTCCTCCCTACCGGTTGAGCAGCCACAGAACAAACGAAAGCACGATGCTGATAAGAATCCCGGTGCCGATCGGAGCATGAAACGTGAAGTTCTCACGTTGGATCACGACGTCACCGGGCAATCTGCCCAGACCGACCCGCGACAACCAGGGCCACAACAGGCCTATGGCAACTACGATCGAACCAACGACAATGAGAGTTCTGGACATGGGGGATCCGGCCGGGAATATAGTGAGTCCCTTGGCTGGGCTCATTTTCATTGCTGTTTTGCTGTCGTTGCGCCTCAATTTCTTTTGGTTTTTTCTTGTCAATCTTCGCCGTCTCATCGGCATCGACGACTGCGCGAAGCAATTCGTCCATCTTGGCGTGCACAGCCTGAGTATCGCGGTGCTCGGCGAGCTGGATGAACAGCGTCATAGCCCAGATCGCCAGTGTGGCAACACCATGACTGTCAAAGCCATTTTGGCCTGGGCACGGCCTGCACTGCTTCAGATGCTCAATGCGTCCAAATGCCGTTCTCCTCGTTGACAGTCGCCGAGAATACACCAGTTTGATCTGAAGGCACGTCGCAGGTTGGCGCCCGCAAGCACCTGAAGCCGGCGACTATTTTGATGAAAGACGGTCGAGGACAACTCCGGATGGACGCGTGCCGTCGCAGCGACCAAATTGCAGTGTCGCCGGACCTCGCCAGAACGTGTCCATCTTTCTCCGGCTCGCGCGTTAGAGGATGCCAGATCGCCGGCTCTATCCTGGTGGCGAGCAGCAGACGTGCGCAATGGCCGGGGGTTCACAGTTTCACCCAGCTGCTGGTGATGAATGAGGTGAGGCCCGCCGCGCCTCGTTGTGGGTCGGCTGGAGGATGTGCTCGCCAGAGCAGGCTTGACAGTTCTGCTGGAGGGGGCGGGTTTGTCCGCCTCTGTTCGCGGGTATGTGCTCGAAGGTCAGATTGTTCGAGCTCGTCGATGACCGGGTCGTTGTTCGCCTGCCTGGTACATGATTTCGGGACAATCTGGGGGCAGGCGTTCAAGGCAGACGTGAGTTCTCGTGGCCGAAGATGGCGGCGGCGGCCGACATTGGCTGTTCAATCTGTTCCGATGGATGCAAATCGGTCGGGTGACGGTTGAACCAATGACGCTGGAGATCACAGTCGGACCGCCGCGTCTGGCGATTAACCAGGGACGCAGCTTCCTTGTCACCGAACCGGATGGCCAGATCGCCTGGCCCACTTATAACGGCTTATATGCGTCTGACACACGCCTGATATCCAGCTGGCAGATCTTTGCCAATGGACAAGCATGGGACCTCCTCAATTCCGGAAACATCGCCTACTTCGCCGCCAAGATCTATCTGGTCAATCAGGGGTTCGCGACGGAAACGAACCATGTGCCAGCAGGCAGCCTGGGGCTGGTAATCGGCCGCGCCTTGGATGGGGGGCTGCATGAGGATTTTGAACTCGTAAACCACGGGCAAATGTCAGTGCGCTTCAATTTGGAAGTTGCCATGCGCAGCGACTTTGCCGATCTTTTCGAAGTCAAGGCCGACGCGATCGTCCGCCGCGGACGTATTACCACGGAATGGCTGTCCAGAGCGGCGAGCCTTCGTACCTCCTACGTGAATCGAGACTTCAAGCGAGACGTCATTGTCAAGGTCCGCCGGATGGGCTCAAAGCCCGTCTATGCCAATGGCCGGATCAGCTTCGATATCAAGCTCGAACCGGGCGCGAAATGGCATGCTTGCCTTCTCTATGACTTTGGCAATGGCGAGACAATCTATCGCGCGCCCCGAGTGTGCATTGACAAATGCCTCGAGTCGAAAACTGCAAAACGCCTCGCCGGATGGCAACGCAGCGCCTTGAAGTTCAACTGTTCCAATGGCGAATTTCACCGCTTCTACCATCAGGCGGTCGAAGACATGGCCGCGCTGCGGCTGCCGATCGAAGGAACGGACGAACTGGAATACGTGCCAGCCGCCGGACTGCCCTGGTTCATAAGCCTGTTCGGTCGCGACAGCCTGATAGTCTCTCTGCAGAATGGCTTGATCTACCCAGATTTTTCGCGCGGCGCCTTGGACGTTTTGGGGCGATTTCAGGCCACCGAACGCGACGACTACCGCGATGCGGAACCGGGAAAGATAATGCATGAGCTTCGCACCGGCGAACTCGCCCATTTCAATTTGATCCCCCATACGCCGTATTACGGCACGGCCGATGCCACGCCTCTGTATCTTATCGTGCTCCACAACACTTGGCGTTGCACCGGCGACCCGAGCCTGCTCGAACGACACATCGCAACGGCCGAGAAGTGCCTGGATTGGATTGACCAGTATGGGGACCGTGACGGCGACGGTTTCCAGGAATACGAAACCCGCTCGGCTGCGGGGTACGAGAACCAGAGCTGGAAAGACGCCGGTGACGCTTTGGTTTATCCCGATGGCACCCTGGTGAAGGGACCCAAGGCGCTGTGCGAATTGCAAGGCTATGTCTATGATGCTTGGCAGCGCATGGCTGAAATTTTCGATGCCAGAGGCGATGGCGATCGTGCCGGGCAGCTTCGCCTCAAAGCCAAGAGCTTGTTCGATCGATTCAACCAGGTCTTCTGGGACGAGGCATCCGGCTTCTATGCATTCGCGTTGGATGGCGACAAGAAGCCGGTGCTGAGCGTCGCTTCCAACCCCGGTCACTGTCTTTGGTCGGGAATTGTCCCACCCGACCGAGCCGCCAGGGTGGTGCATCGGCTGATGAGGCCGGATATGTGGAGCGGTTGGGGAATACGGACACTTTCAGCCGATCACCCGGCCTACAATCCACATTCCTATCAACGCGGCTCCGTCTGGCCGCATGACAACGGGCTGATCGCGCTCGGCTTCCGGCGCTATGGCTTTTTTGCGGAAGCATGTCGCCTTTCTCGCGACGTGAGCCGCGCCGCAATCTACTTCATGCAACATCGCATGCCAGAGCTGTTCGCCGGGTTGCCGCGAACGCCCACGACTTTCCCCGTGCAATATAAGGGAGCGAACGTTCCGCAGGCATGGGCGGCCGGATCCTGTTTTTCGCTTCTGCAGGCGATCATCGGCTTTCAGCCCGACGCTCCAAATGGCAAGCTGTACATCGATCCCAGGCTGCCTGACTGGATAGACGAACTCACCTTGAACGACTTGCGCCTGGGCAAAAATCGCCTCGAACTCCATTTCTGGCGCGTCGGTGCCGAGACCCGTTGGCAAGTGAGCGGCGGCGATCCTTCACTGGTGGAAGCGCGAAATTGTGCCACCGGCCCGAACTTGCGCTTGGCCTGCTTATGAGGTTTGCTCCGCCGGAACCATCTGCCTACTTTCAGGTCCTACGTGTAGAGGGCCACGCGTCTGCTCAAGAAGAGCAACATGAACCCGGACCAGATCGCTGCCACGCCGTTTTGCGTTGAAGGTTGCGATGGTGATCATTCGTCACCCAAGCCGATCCGCTCGATTTTGCAACTCCGCCGGTTGCCGTGACAAAGCTCCCTTCGCCCGGCTTGGAAGTGCTTAGCTGTCGTCCTTATAGGACTTGGCGGCTTCATCGATCTTACGCCAATCGTTTCCGTGGCGCCGTACAAGCTCTCGCGCCTGGGCTGGCGACACACTTTGCGTTTCAACGATGTGGTTCACTTCCGTCTCCTCGCCTTTCAGGGGACGCGAACGAGGGCTCGTTGGCTGTCTGGCCGTTGGGTTCTTTGCATCTCGTCTGGGCATGAGTGGACCTCTCCTGGAGCAGAGTAAACGGTCCGCCGCGGCGAAGGTTTCGCCACGCCAGCGCGTTGAGCAGTTTCGCCGATCGCCTCCTGGCTTCCCCTTGCAGCTCTGACCGTACGTTGCAGTGCTTTCGGACCCAAATGACCTACACCGCGTTCTTTGGGAGCAGTGTTGTGCTTCGCAATCTGATGGAAAAATCCGACGTCCCTGCTTCACCGCAGACAGCTCCTGGTGCCGAAGCGCGCTTTCCGTACGATCGCGCGGCGGTTGAGCGGTTTCGACAGACATTCCCGCGCGCCAGGTGGAGTGACGAGCGCAAAAGCTGGTTCGTGCCGGGAAAGACTGCAGCGCGGCGGATCCAGCGCTGGCTTGCGCAAGAGGCGGACCTACGAGGAGCACACGATGACAGCAAGGGACGGGATGCTTTCGCCTTCGATCCCCTGTCGAGCCGGTATCTGGAAATCGCGGACGACCTGCGCATCCGCACGCCATATTCGCGGACGGTCCTCGAGGAACTGCGAGCCGTTCCATGGGCGAGCTGGGACGACGAACTGCGGGCCTGGAGGGTGCCTTTCCGCTCATACGAGGAGTTGAGGCGCCATTGGCCAAGCATCGAAAGGGCCGCAGGCCGCGCAGAACCGGACGAGAGGAAACGGCGACGGGAAGCGTCCAAAGACTCCGAGGAATATAAAGCCGCTAGATTGCAGTATGCCGAACGCAGGCGACGTCGCTATCCATTGCCTGCTGACGATTTACCCCGGCTTGGCCTTACCGTGGCAACGGAGCAATACGGCATCGTCGTCTTCACCGAGATTTCGGGTGAACTCGTCGACGCCTCGGAGTTAGCAGCGTTCTATCCGCATTTAATCGAGGCGAAGGTCGACCATGTCTGGGGCAGATGGCGTCCGGCCACGTTGGCTGAATTGATTAGAACATGGCCCGCTCGGCGTGCTGCCGGGTTAGCGGAACGGCAACGAGGCTGGTGGCAGCCAACGCTGCCCGAGCTCAGGATCGCTCGCCAAAAAGCTCGAAGCCTGGCGCGAAGAAGGGCAAAGCTTGTGTCATCGTTCTAGCCTTTCAGGCTCGGCGCTTCCAGCGTCTGTCCGGTTGCCATTGTGATTGAAATGTCCCCCGATCGGAGCCTCCCATTTGCAACGATAGCAAACAACATATGGCCTGGCTGAATATTACCGGATGATAGCGCCGCTGGCCTTGATATCCCGAGCCTGAAAACGAATTTGACTTGCGCTTAGGCGCACGACACCCGCATTGACGAGCCGGCTCCAATAACCAGCGTTGCAGGTAAAGCCCTCGAGCGGCTTTTATGACGTTGGAAGCCGGACCTAACGGTGGGCCGGTGTTCAACTTCCGCTCCGAGGGAGCCGTCACTTTGGGAACAGCAGGCGATACCTGTTTCTGGCGTCGGCGTTCCTCGAACTTGCCGGAGCCACGTGCCTGAACGCGAACCAGCCATTTTATGGCCATCGCCGGACCGAGAGGAAGTCCGTCGCTTCGCTAACACGTGGTTGGGCGGGCGCGCCAAGGTCATCGCTGAAATGTTAAAACCATTTCTGTAGAATTGACGCACACAAGGCCGATCCGAGGCCAACTGGGAGTGCATACCCCAGCTGGAATTGTGCGGAACCGTACGAAGTCGATTGCAAGCAACCAACCTGGTTGGCCGGGCATTAATTTAGCAAAGCGTGAATTAGGAAAGCATCGGGAGGAACACCATGCTGCACGTTAACATGCCCCGTGAATTTGAGGTCGGCGATGAGGTTGCGCTAGCAGGTATCGTCATCGCGATTCTCCCCAGCGGGCGCGCCAGGGTGAGCATTCCTTCGTATGACCATCCTTATACGATTGATCCGCCACCCAAAGTCCGCGCCGGCGACCGAGTGGTTCTTGTTGGGGACGTCACCCGCATCGATTGCGGAGGGAACAAACTCACTGTGCGCGTTGACTGCGGCGGGGTGATTACTGTCGACAAGTCGGCGATCACTCGGCTGAGAAAGCATCGCCGGACTTCAACGGGTTAACGCTCCGGCGAGACAACAGCCGGTATCGGCGCGGGGCATCCCGCTCGACGGGAACTTTCTCTGCAGCGAGCGGTTGGTCGCCGGTCAGACGCGATGGGCGCGCCGGCTCGTAGCCATTATGGAGATCACATGTTCGTCCCGCCACCGATGCCCGCAAAAAGTCTGCTTCGGTGCGTCGCGACGGAACTGGACGACATGGTTGCGGTGGAGTAAGCGCCCTCCCCTGGGTTAACAACCGGTCGGTGACGGCGCCACGGCCACATCGACAACAACTGCAACGGCAATAAAGTCGTCGCTGAAAGCCTGCAAGGTGTCTGTCACGACACAGCGTGCCGGCAAAGCTACGCCCTCGCGACAGGGATTCGTTTAAGCTGACCAGTCGGCAACGCCGGCAGATGAGCGAGAACTTACGCTTGATATTGGTCTCGATCAGGCTCGACGTTCGGTCCTCGAAAACCGCCGACTACGAGTCGAGGTCGTAGGGCTGATGGCCCAGCTCGTTGTGATGAAGCGCCTCTGCCATACACCTGATGTCGAACGCCTGGCCGCACGCCGGGCAGACGACGAAATACTCCTCCTCCCGAAGTGGCAATGCGTCGTGGTCTTGAGGGATGACGATGTCATTGTATTCGTCGGGCATTGGGTCCTCCGGAAACCCGCCCGCTATGCTGGAACGCCTGCCAGCAGGATTTGTTTCAAAGTTATTGCGCCTAATGAAAGGCCGGATGTCCGGTTTCGGCAGCGATGCTCACCCGCAACGACGACGCAATGCCGCTCAGGATCAGCTCACGTCAAGAGCGACCGGAGGGGTCTCCAAGCAGGGAGCGACGCTAGGCAATTCCGGCAATAGGATGCGAGAAGGTCTGGAACTCGAAAAAGCCGGTGGAGGTGCCGACAAGCACCACGGCGGCGGGTAGTGGGTCAGTTTGAAATTCCGGTTGGGATGGGTGACCGAAAACAATCAAAATAAGCGCCATCACACCGAAGGTGCCGATAAAGACGATAGCGCCATATGCTATTGTACGACGCGCCATTTGGAAGCGGGGTGACCAAAATTGAGCATGAAGCCTGGGATCCCGGTTTCCCGTTCGCTCGCTTCAAGGAAGGTTGTGTTCATCAATTGAACCATAGAAACCTGTTCGCAGAATTATGCTTGCGAGTGAGATGAACATAGCTGCGAAGCTCAGCGCCAATACAACGACGCAGGCTGTTACTGGTATAAACAGGTGAGGATTGTCCGCCCATTCGTACTTCAATTTTCCTCGCTCCGCCTTTTCTAGTGACCGCAACCATCGGCTTCTCTGCCTGCCATGAAGCCATTGATCGTGATATGCTCACATGACGCAGAATTCTATCTGATCCTCAGCCATATCCTTGCGGTGGACGGCTTTACCAGTGCGCTGGCGAGCAACGTCGATGAAATCCTCCACATGACTACTGAAACGCCGGTCCACGCACTGGTGCTGGACTGCCGGCCGGACAACGACATGGTGCAGAGCTGTAGCCGGCTCACGCAGGATGCTCGCACCCCCCGTGGTCGCTTTGATCGCGCCCGGTGCCGAGACCCAGCATTACGCGCTCCTGAAGTCAGGAATCGACGAAAGTTTTGTCAGGCCGCTGGCGCCGGCAAAGCTACTTGCCTACCTGCATTCAAGGCTGGGGACCGGCCGGCAATCCGGATTGCGACCGCAAGACACTAGGTCGCTAACTTGCGCTGTCCAATCATCCATTTGCTAGGAGATCTGGGCGCCCAATTTCGTGGCCGCCGAATAGGGTTTTACCGAATGCGACAGAGTTCTGAAAGACATTTGGTGTCTCTGGGCTTGTTCAAGCCCAAGGAGAACCCATGGCTTTCGAGTTGCAGACAGCGCGCCCTATTCGTGCGGCACAGTACCTTCGCATGTCCACTGAACATCAACGCTATTCGCTGGAGAACCAGGCGATGGCCATTACGGAGTACGCGGCGCGGCGCGGATACACTATCGTCCAAACCTACGAAGACGCTGGGAAAAGCGGCCTGAGCATAAGAGGTCGCGACGGACTGAAGCAG
>NZ_JAMYMK010000039.1:0-21612 GCF_040318565.1 Mesorhizobium sp. M1142 | reverse complement strand
TCAGCGACGTCTTGCCATGGTCGACGTGACCAATCGTGCCAATGTTCACATGAGGCTTAGTGCGCTCGAATTTACCTTTTGCCATGTGATCTCTCCATTCCTGCCAGCCCGTGCGGGCCTTGAATTAAGTTACTGGTGCAACTCGTTTCGAGTTACGCGTATTTCTTCTGGACTTCCTGGGCGACCGCGGTCGGGACCGGCTCGTAATGGTCGAACTGCATCGTGTAGGCCGCGCGGCCCTGGCTCATCGAGCGAAGGTTGTCCACGTATTTGAACATGTTGGCGAGCGGCACCATCGCGTTGATGACCACCGCGACGCCGCGGGCTTCCTGGCCCTGGATCTGGCCACGACGGCCGTTCAGGTCGCCGATAACGCTGCCGACGTAATCTTCCGGCGTCACCACCTCGACCTTCATGATCGGCTCGAGCAACTGCACGCCAAGCTTGGGCGCTGCTTCACGGAAGCAGGCGCGGCCGGCGATTTCGAAGGCCAGAACCGACGAGTCCACGTCGTGGTAGGCGCCATCGATCAGCGTCGCCTTGACGCCGATCATCGGGAAGCCGGCGAACGGGCCCGAGGTCATGACGCTGTTGATGCCCTTTTCGACACCGGGGATGTATTCCTTCGGCACAGCGCCGCCGACAATCTTGGTTTCGAACTCGAATTCGCTGCTTTCCGGATTCGGCTCGAACAGGATCTTGACGCGGGCGAACTGGCCGGTACCGCCGGTCTGCTTCTTGTGCGTGTAGTCCTGCTCGTGCTTGCGGGTGATCGTCTCGCGGTAGGCCACCTGCGGCGCGCCGACATTGGCCTCGACCTTGAACTCGCGACGCATGCGGTCGACGATGATGTCGAGGTGAAGTTCGCCCATGCCGGAGATGATCGTCTGGCCGCTTTCCTCGTCGGTCTTGACGCGGAAGGACGGATCCTCGGCGGCCAGGCGGTGAAGGGCGAGACCCATCTTTTCCTGGTCGTTCTTGGTCTTCGGCTCGATGGCGATCTGGATGACCGGATCGGGGAATTCCATGCGCTCGAGGATGACCGGATGCAGCGGATCACTGAGCGTATCGCCGGTGGTGGTGTCCTTGAGACCAGCGAGGGCGACGATGTCGCCGGCAAACGCCTCTTCGACGTCGGCGCGCGAATTCGCATGCATCTGCAACATGCGGCCGATCCGTTCTTTCTTGCCCTTCACGGTGTTGTCGACTGAGATGCCCTTGGTGAGCTTGCCCGAATAGATGCGGGCAAAGGTGAGCGAACCGACGAACGGGTCGTTCATGATCTTGAAGGCGAGCATCGACAGCGGCTCGTTGTCGTCGGCATGACGCTCGATCTCGGCGTCGGTCTTGGCGTCGACGCCCTTGATGGCAGGCACATCGGCCGGCGACGGCAGATATTCGACGACGGCGTCGAGCAGCGGCTGCACGCCCTTGTTCTTGAAGGCCGAGCCGCAGAACATTGGATAGAACTTCACCGCGATCGTGCCCTTGCGGATGAGCGCACGGATCTCGTCGTTGCTCGGCATCTTGCCTTCGAGGTAATTCTCGAGCGCCGTTTCGTCCATTTCGACGGCGGCCTCAATCATCTTCTCGCGGTATTCTTCGGCACGAGCCTTGAGGTCGGCAGGGATCTCGACGATGTCCCAGGCAGCGCCCAGCGTCTCGTCGCGCCAGACCAGCGCGTTCATCTCGACGAGATCGACGACACCCTTGAACTCGGTCTCGGCGCCGATCGGCAACTGCATGACGACGGCATGCGCACCGAGGCGCGAACCGATCATCTCGACCGAGCGGTAAAAGTCGGCGCCGATCTTGTCCATCTTGTTGCAGAAGATCATGCGCGGCACGCGATACTTGTCGGCCTGGCGCCAGACAGTCTCCGTCTGCGGCTCGACACCGGCATTGGCATCGAGCAGCGCGATGGCGCCGTCGAGCACGCGCAGCGAACGCTCGACCTCGATGGTGAAGTCGACGTGGCCGGGGGTGTCGATGATGTTGAAGCGATACATCTTGCCGTCGCGACCCTTCCAGAAGGTCGTGGTGGCGGCCGACGTGATGGTGATGCCGCGCTCCTGCTCCTGCTCCATCCAGTCCATGGTGGCAGCGCCGTCGTGGACTTCGCCGATCTTGTGCGACTTGCCCGTGTAATAGAGGACGCGCTCGGTGGTCGTCGTCTTGCCGGCGTCGATATGCGCCATGATACCGAAATTGCGGTAGTCTTCGATTTTATATTCGCGGGCCATGGGAGGTGCCTCTTCAGTCTCGTTCGCGCTTTACCAGCGGTAGTGCGCGAAAGCGCGGTTGGCTTCTGCCATCTTGTGGGTGTCTTCACGCTTCTTGACGGCGGTGCCGCGGTTGTTGGCCGCATCCATCAGCTCGCCGGAGAGGCGGTCGACCATGGTGGTCTCGTTGCGGTTGCGGGCGGCAGCGATCAGCCAGCGGATGGCCAATGCCTGCCGGCGCTCGGGTCGCACGTCGACCGGAACCTGGTATGTGGCGCCGCCGACGCGGCGGGAACGCACTTCCACATGCGGCGCGACATTGTCGAGCGCCTGATGGAAGACGGTGACCGGCTCCTGCTTGGTCTTGGACTGGACCTGGTCGAGCGCGCCGTAGACGATGGTCTCGGCAACCGACTTCTTGCCATCATACATGACGGCATTCATGAACTTGGTGACGATCAGATCGCCGAACTTCGGGTCCGGATTGATCTCACGCTTTTCTGCACTGTGACGACGGGACATTTTTTCTCTGCCTCAATTCTACGCGGTGGCCTGGATCCCGGATCGTCGCTTGACGCCGTCCGGAACGACCTTGGCTACGCTTCGGTCACTTCGGACGCTTGGCGCCGTATTTCGAACGGCGCTGCTTGCGGTTCTTCACGCCTTGCGTGTCGAGCACGCCGCGGATGATGTGGTAACGGACGCCCGGAAGATCCTTGACGCGGCCGCCACGGATCATCACCACCGAGTGCTCCTGAAGGTTGTGGCCTTCGCCGGGGATGTAACCGATCACTTCAAAACCATTGGTCAGGCGGATCTTGGCCACCTTGCGCAGCGCCGAGTTCGGCTTCTTCGGCGTCGTGGTGTAGACGCGCGTGCAGACGCCCCGCTTCTGCGGGTTCTGCTGCATGGCCGGGACCTTGTTGCGCTTCACCGGCGCAATGCGCGGCTTGCGGATCAGCTGGTTGACGGTAGGCATTAAACCCTCTTGTCTCTCAATTCCGTGTCTTGCCCGGTCAGGGCCGCTCAAAGCGTCATTTCCATACGCAAATTCGGGCCACAAACCGCGCCTCGCGGTCTTGCCCGAACAAATGGCAGAGGAAGCGGAAGCCGCTTCATGCACGCCGGAAATGTCTTTTCGCTCGTAAAACGAACCCTGTTTGAGGCAAACTCCAAAGCGTGTCGCTTCGGAAGCGAGAGCCTCACATCGGTTCTGACTGGGCGGCTTCTACTCGTGTGGCCACTGTCCGTCAACCCCGGAGCGGCAAATATTGCGCTGAACCCGAGGTTTGGCAGCCATGCGAAAAACGCATGTAATTTTCTTGCGCCGTTTTTCAAGAGGAAGGCAGAAAGTGACCGGCTTGCGGCTGTTTCCACGCCGTGCTTCGTGCGAAAAGGCGGCATGAACAGCCCAAAACCCCTCGCCCGGAGGTACGAACCCGTGAATGACAATGAGGAGCGCCCGGTCACCATTATTACCGGCCGGGTGTGGAAGCGCAAAGGCGGCAAGCCGGAAGGCGTGCATGTGATGCTGGTCGCCCCGGACGACGATTCGGCGGTGCGCCGCGCTCTCGAATCACTTGCCGCGGAAGGTTACGCCGAGGCCGAGCTCGACCAGATCGGCGACCTGGACGGCGTGCCCGACGAGGAGCCGCATCTGTCCGCCTATCAGGGCGCGCTCGAAGGCGAAGTGTCAATCGTGACCTTCGATGTGCCGATCTGAAGAGATCTGAATCGCGGTCGATCTCACGGCCGGCGACAAAAGCCCGGCGACTTGCCCGACACAAGTTCTCTGCTAAGAAGCGACCTCTGGTAAAACCAAGCACACTCAACCTGCGGAGCTCCCATGTCCTCTAATCCCATCAAGCTCGGCATCGTGGGCGTGGGAAAGATCGTCCGCGACCAGCACCTGCCGGCCTTGGCGAAGGACCAGGATTATCGCCTGGTCGCCGCAGCGAGCCGCCACGGCAAAGTCGAAGACATCCCGAATTTCCCGACGATTGAGGCGATGCTCGACTCGGTGCCGGAGCTCGAGGCGGTGTCGCTTTGCATGCCGCCGCAGTTCCGTTATGACGCCGCACGCACGGCGCTGGTGGCGAAAAAGCATGTCTTCCTGGAAAAGCCGCCGGGCGCGACCGTCAGCGAGGTCGAGGACCTGAAAGCGCTGGCGGCAGCGAACGGCGTCTGCCTGTTCGCCAGTTGGCATTCACGCTATGCGCCGGCTGTCGAGGCCGCTCGCGCTTTCCTCGGTTCAACCAAAATCAGATCGGCCGCTATCATCTGGAAGGAAGATGTCCGCCGCTGGCATCCGAATCAGGAATGGATCTGGGCACCGGGCGGCTTCGGCGTCTTCGATCCGGGCATTAACGCACTGTCGATCGCCACCCACATCCTGCCGCCAATGTTCATCAGTTCGGCAGAGCTCGATTTTCCGGAGAACCGTGCATCCCCGGTCGCGGCCCATGTCACCTTCCGCACCTCGGACGGATTGCCAGTGACGATGGAACTCGATTGGCTTCAGACCGGCCCGCAGAGCTGGGACATCCTGGCCGAGACGGACCGGGGTAAAATGGTGCTTTCCGGCGGCGGCTCGAAGCTCGCCGTCGACGGCCGCGTCGTTCACGAGGAGCCGGAAGCGGAATACCCGATGCTTTACAGGCGCTTTGCCGAGATCGTGCGCGCGGGTACCTCCGACGTCGATCTCGCGCCCCTTCAGCACGTCGCCGACGCCTTCATGCTGGGCAAGCGCAATGTGGTGCAAGCTTTTTTCGATTGATCAGCGGGCGTCGGCCGGATCGCATGTCCGGCCACTCACCGCGCAAGTTCAATTGACGATCGCTATAGCAAAGCCGTCATAGCCTTTGGCGCCAACAATCTGGATCGCGGTGCCTTCCAGACGCTTGTGGCTGCCGATGAACGAGAACGCCGCGCGTGCCCCTTCGACATTGGCGTCACGACCATCTTCATTCACCACCGCGCCGTCACGGATGACATTGTCGCAGACGATGACGGTCCCCGGCCTCGAAAGACGCATGGCCCACGACAGATAGTGCGGGTTGTTCGGCTTGTCGGCGTCGATGAAGATGAAGTCGAACGACCCGGCATTCTCGGCGCCTAACGCCGCAAGCGATTGAAGCGCCGGTCCGACCCGCAGTTCTACCGGTCCGACACCCCTGCGCGTTCAAAGTTCGACCGCGCGACACTGGCGTGGTGCGGGTCAAGCTCGAGTGTCACGACCTTGCCGTCCACGGGCAACGCTCGCGCCATCCAGATTGTCGAGTAGCCGCCCAACGTGCCGATTTCGAGTACCTTCTTGGCTCCCTGCATTCCCGCAAGAAGTGACAGCAGCTTGCCTTGTGCCGGCGAAACATCGATCGCCGGCAGGCCGTGGTCATGGTTGGCCGCCAGAACGGCATCGAGGGCGGGATCCGCATCGAAAAAAGCCTCGACAATGTAGTCGTCGACAGAAGCCCAGGTCTTCATGCTCATCGTTTTCTTCTCCGATCCGATTAGAGAACCAAAATGCGAAAAGGGGCCACTTGGGCCCCTTTTCTATCTTCTCTTTCTTGTGCGCTTACTGCGCGGCGGAAGCCATGTCGGTCAGCATCGGCTCGGCGACCTCGACGCCGGACGCCTTGCGGCGCTCGTCGATGATCAGTTCGTCGCGCGAGGTGGCGATGCGCCGGATCTGGCTCATCGTGCCGCCGGTGCCGGCCGGGATCAGCCGGCCGACGATGACGTTTTCCTTCAGCCCCTGCAGCATGTCGGTCTTGCCGGCAACCGCAGCTTCGGTCAGCACCCTCGTCGTCTCCTGGAAGGAGGCGGCCGAGATGAAGGACGGCGTCTGCAGCGAGGCCTTGGTGATGCCGAGCAACACCGGCTGGCCTTCTGCCGGCTTCTTGCCTTCCTCGACCAGGCGCTCGTTGACCTCTTCCAGTTCGATCACGTCGACGTGGTCGCCCGGAATGTAGGTCGAATCGCCCTGCGTGGTGATCTCGACCTTCTGCAGCATCTGGCGAACGATCACCTCGATGTGCTTGTCGTTGATCGACACGCCCTGCAGTCGGTAGACCTCCTGGATTTCGTTGACGAGGTAGGAGGCAAGCGCCTCCACGCCCTTGATCGCCAGGATGTCGTGCGGCGCCGGATTGCCGTCGAGGATGTAGTCGCCCTTCTCGATGACGTCGCCGTCCTGGAGATGGAACGGCTTGCCCTTCGGGATCAGGTATTCGACCGGCTCAAGCGTCGAGTCATGCGGTTCGATGATGATACGGCGCTTGTTCTTGTAGTCGCGGCCGAAGCGGATCGTGCCATCGATCTCGGCGATGATGGCGTGATCCTTCGGACGGCGTGCCTCGAACAGCTCGGCAACACGCGGCAGACCGCCGGTGATGTCCTTGGTCTTGGCGCTTTCCATCGGAATACGCGCCAGCACGTCGCCGGGGCGAACCTGTGCGCCCGGCTCGACCGAAAGAATGGCCTCGACCGAGAGCAGGAAGCGGGCGTCGCCACCCTTCGACAGCTTGCCGACCTTACCCTTGGCATCCAGGACGGCGATCGCCGGCTTGAGGTCGTTGCCGCGTGGCGTCGAACGCCAGTCGATGACCTCGCGCTTGGTGATGCCGGTCGATTCGTCGGCGGTTTCCTGAACGGAAATGCCGTCGACCAGATCCTCGAACGCGACCTTGCCCTCGATTTCGGTGAGGACCGGGCGGGTATAAGGATCCCACTCGGCGATACGCTGGCCGCGCTTCACCTTGTCGCCATCGTCGACGAAGATGCGCGAACCGTAGGTGACGCGGTGCGTGGCGCGTTCCTTGCCGGCCTCGTCGAGGATCAGCACCGCCATATTGCGGCCCATGACCATCAGCTGGCCGTCGGAGTTGCGCACCACGTTGCGGTTGCGGATCTCGACCTTGCCCTCGTACGAGGCTTCAAGGAACGAGGAATCCACCACCTGCGCCGTGCCGCCCATGTGGAAGGTGCGCATGGTGAGCTGGGTGCCCGGCTCGCCGATCGACTGCGCCGCGATGACGCCGACAGCCTCGCCCTGGTTGACGGGCGTGCCGCGGGCCAGATCGCGTCCGTAGCAGACCGCGCAGACGCCGACCCTGACCTCGCAGGTCAGCGCCGAACGGATGCGGACCGATTGCACGCCGGCCTTTTCGATCAGTTCCACGTCACGCTCGTCCATCAGCGTTCCGGCCTTGACCAGAACCTCGCCGGTGACCGGGTGGGTGATGTCGTCGAGCGAGGTGCGGCCGAGAACGCGCTGGCCAACCGAGGCGACGACCTGACCGGCATCGACGATCGGCTGCATGGTGAGGCCCTTGTCGGTGCCGCAGTCGAGCGAGTTGACGATGCAGTCCTGTGCCACGTCGACGAGACGACGCGTCAGATAACCCGAGTTCGCCGTCTTCAAGGCGGTGTCGGCCAGACCCTTGCGGGCGCCGTGGGTCGAGTTGAAGTACTCGAGCACGGTGAGGCCTTCCTTGAAGTTCGAGATGATCGGCGTCTCGATGATTTCACCGCTAGGCTTGGCCATCAGACCGCGCATGCCGGCGAGCTGGCGCATCTGGGTGGGCGAACCGCGCGCACCGGAGTGCGACATCATGTAGATCGAGTTCATCGGCTTCTGACGGCCGTTGTCCTCGAACTCGACAGCCTTGATGCGGGCCATCATTTCGTCGGCGACCTTTTCCGAGCACTTGGCCCAGGCGTCGACGACCTTGTTGTACTTCTCGCCCTGGGTGATCAGGCCGTCATTGTACTGCTGCTCGTACTCCTTGGCCAAAGCCTCGGTGTCGGACACCAGCTTGATCTTGGCGTCCGGAATCAGCATGTCGTCCTTGCCGAACGAAATGCCGGCACGGCAGGCGTGGCTGAAGCCGAGAGCCATGATGCGATCGCAGAAAATGACCGTCTCCTTCTGACCGCAATGGCGGTAGACGGTGTCGATCATCTTGGAGATGTTCTTCTTGGTCATCTCCTGGTTGGCGGTCTCGTACGGCACATTGTGGTTCTTCGGCAGAAGTTCGCCGATGATCATGCGGCCAGGCGTAGTGTCGTAGATCTTCGACACGACCTTGCCGTCGGCGTCGACCGTACGGAAGCGCCCCTTGATCTTGGCATGCAGCGTCACCGCCTTGGTCTCGAGCGCGTGCTGGAGCTCGCCCATGTCGGCAAACACCATGCCCTCGCCCGGCTCGTTCTGGTTGACGATCGAGAGATAGTAGAGACCGAGAACCATGTCCTGCGACGGCACGATGATCGGCGCACCGGAAGCCGGGTGCAGGATGTTGTTGGTCGACATCATCAGCACGCGGGCTTCGAGCTGCGCTTCCAGCGACAGCGGCACGTGGACCGCCATCTGGTCGCCGTCGAAGTCGGCATTGAAGGCCGTGCAGACCAGCGGGTGAAGCTGGATCGCCTTGCCTTCGATCAGGATCGGCTCGAACGCCTGGATGCCGAGGCGGTGCAGCGTCGGCGCGCGGTTCAACAGCACCGGATGCTCGCGGATGACCTCGTCGAGGATATCCCAGACCTCCGGACGCTCCTTCTCGACCAACTTCTTCGCTTGCTTGACGGTCGAGGAGTAACCCTTGGCGTCGAGACGGGCGTAGATGAAGGGCTTGAAAAGTTCGAGCGCCATCTTCTTCGGCAGGCCGCACTGGTGCAGCTTGAGCTCCGGACCGGTGACGATGACCGAGCGGCCGGAATAGTCGACGCGCTTGCCGAGCAGGTTCTGGCGGAACCGGCCCTGCTTGCCCTTCAGCATGTCGGACAGCGACTTCAGCGGACGCTTGTTGGCGCCGGTGATGACGCGGCCGCGACGGCCGTTGTCGAACAGTGCATCGACGGCTTCCTGCAGCATGCGCTTTTCATTGCGCACGATGATGCCGGGCGCGCGCAGCTCGATCAGCCGCTTCAAGCGGTTGTTGCGGTTGATGACGCGGCGATAAAGGTCGTTCAGGTCGGAGGTGGCGAAACGGCCGCCGTCCAGCGGGACAAGCGGACGCAGGTCCGGCGGAATCACCGGAACCACCTTCATGATCATCCATTCCGGACGGTTGCCGGATTCCATGAAGTTCTCGACGACCTTGAGCCGCTTCAGGTACTTCTTCTGCTTGAGCTCGGAGGTGGTCGAAGCCAGTTCCGAACGCAGATCGCCGGCGATCTTCTCGAGGTCCATGCCGGCCAGAAGGTCGTGGATCGCCTCGGCGCCGATCATGGCGGTGAACGAGTCCTCGCCATACTCGTCGACGGCCATCATGTACTCTTCCTCGCTGAGCAGCTGGTGCTCCTTCAGCGCGGTGAGGCCGGGTTCGGTGACGATGTAGTTCTCGAAGTAGAGGACCCGCTCAATGTCCTTCAGCGTCATGTCGAGCAGCGTGCCGATGCGCGACGGCAGCGACTTCAGGAACCAGATATGGGCGACCGGTGCCGCCAGTTCGATATGGCCCATGCGCTCGCGGCGGACGCGCGACAGCGTGACTTCGACGCCGCACTTCTCGCAGATGACGCCCTTGTACTTCATGCGCTTGTACTTGCCGCACAGGCACTCATAGTCCTTGATCGGACCAAAAATGCGCGCGCAGAACAGACCGTCACGCTCCGGCTTGAAGGTGCGGTAGTTGATGGTCTCCGGCTTCTTGATCTCGCCGAACGACCAGGACAGAATCTTCTCAGGGCTGGCAAGCGAGATCCTGATGGAATCGAACACCTGCGCGGGCGCCTGGGGATTGAAGAGATTCATGACCTCTTGGTTCATGCCGTTCTCCTTTTCGGGGTCCTCGAAACCCCTTGCATCTAGCGCGGGCCAAACGCCCGCCGACTTGATCGGCCATCGGCCGAAGAATTTGGGTGCGCCCCGGTCGCGAGAGCCCTCTCCCGCGACCGAGCGTCTTGCTTATTCGGCCGCGTCGGGCAGCCGGATCGGGTTGTCGTCGAGTTTGGTGTTCTCCAGCTCGACATTGAGGCCGAGAGACCGCATTTCCTTGACGAGAACGTTGAAGCTCTCGGGGATGCCGGCTTCGAAGGTGTCGTCGCCTCTGACGATCGCCTCGTAGACCTTGGTGCGGCCGGCGACGTCGTCCGACTTCACCGTCAGCATCTCCTGCAGCGTGTAGGCGGCGCCGTATGCTTCGAGCGCCCAGACCTCCATCTCGCCGAAGCGCTGGCCACCGAACTGCGCCTTGCCGCCCAGCGGCTGCTGGGTAACGAGCGAGTACGGCCCGATCGAACGCGCGTGGATCTTGTCGTCCACAAGGTGGTGAAGCTTGAGCATATATATATAGCCCATCGTCACTTTGCGATCGAACGGCTCGCCGGTGCGTCCGTCATAGAGCTGCGACTGACCGCTGGTGTGCAGGCCCGCCTGCTCCAGCATGATGTTAATGTCGGCCTCGTGCGCGCCGTCGAACACCGGTGTCGCGATGGAGACGCCGCGGCGCATCTGCTCGCTGAGGCGAATGATGCTCTCGTCGTCATATTCGCGGATCGGCTCGTTGCGGTCGTTGGCCGGCATGAAGCTCTCGAGCGTCTTGCGCAGCGGCTTGATGTCGCCCGCAGTCTTGTACGCGTCGATCAGATCGCCAATCTTCTTGCCCATTCCGGCGCAAGCCCAGCCCAGATGCGTTTCCAGGATCTGGCCGACATTCATGCGCGACGGCACACCCAGCGGGTTGAGCACGATATCGGCATGCGTGCCGTCCTCGAGGAAAGGCATGTCCTCGACCGGAACGATCCGCGACACGACACCCTTGTTGCCGTGCCGGCCGGCCATCTTGTCGCCGGGCTGCATCTTGCGCTTCACGGCCACGAAGACCTTGACCATCTTCATGACGCCCGGAGGCATTTCGTCGCCGCGCTGCACCTTCTCGACCTTGTCCATGAAGCGCTGCTCGAGCGCCTTCTTGGAATCGTCGTACTGGCCACGCAGGGCTTCCAGCTCGCTCTGGAGCTTTTCGTTCTCCACGGCAAACTGCCACCACTGCGAACGCGGATACTCGTCCAGCGTGTCCTTCGACAGCTTCGAGCCCTTCTTGAAGCCCTTCGGCCCGGCAATCGCTTCCTTGCCGACAAGAACGTCGGAAAGGCGCGAATAGACGTTGCGGTCGAGGATCGCCTGCTCGTCGTCGCGGTCCTTGGCGAGGCGTTCGATCTCCTCGCGCTCGATCGCCATGGCGCGCTCGTCCTTCTCGACGCCGTGGCGGTTGAAGACACGCACTTCGACGACGGTCCCGAAGGTTCCCGGAGGCATGCGCATCGAGGTGTCGCGCACGTCCGAGGCCTTTTCACCGAAGATGGCGCGCAGCAGCTTTTCTTCCGGCGTCATCGGGCTTTCGCCCTTCGGCGTGATCTTGCCGACCAGGATGTCGCCCGGCTGCACTTCCGCACCGATGTAGACGATGCCGGCCTCATCGAGGTTCTTCAGCGCTTCTTCCGAGACGTTCGGGATATCGCGCGTGATCTCCTCCGGCCCGAGCTTGGTGTCGCGGGCCATGACTTCGAACTCCTCGATGTGGATCGAGGTGAAGACGTCGTCGGCGACGATGCGCTCGGACAGAAGGATGGAATCCTCGTAGTTGTAGCCGTTCCACGGCATGAACGCGACCAGCACGTTCCGGCCGAGGGCCAGATCGCCGAGCTCGGTCGACGGGCCGTCGGCAATGATGTCGCCCTTGTTGACCCGGTCGCCCATGCGCACCAGCGGACGCTGGTTGATGCAGGTGTTCTGGTTCGAACGCTGGAACTTCATCAGCCGGTAGATATCGACGCCGGACTTGCCGGGATCGAGATCTTCCGTGGCGCGGATGACGATACGCGTCGCGTCCACCTGGTCGACGATGCCGCCGCGGCGGGCGCCGATGGCGGCGCCCGAGTCACGGGCGACGATCGGCTCCATGCCAGTGCCGACGAACGGCGCTTCGGCGCGCACCAGCGGCACGGCCTGACGCTGCATATTCGAGCCCATCAGCGCACGGTTGGCGTCGTCGTTCTCGAGGAACGGGATCAGGGCCGCGGCCACCGACACCATCTGCTTCGGCGATACGTCCATCAGATCGACGTTTTCGCGCGGCGCCATCATCACTTCGCCGGCGTTGCGGCAAATGACGAATTCGTCGACGAAATGACCATTCTTGTCGAGCTCGGCATTGGCCTGCGCGACGTGGTGCTTGGCCTCTTCCATAGCCGACAGGTAAACGACCTCATTGGTCAGCTTGCCATTGACGATCTTGCGGTACGGGCTCTCGATGAAGCCGTATTTGTTGACCCGCGCGAAGGTCGCCAGCGAGTTGATCAGGCCGATATTCGGGCCTTCCGGCGTCTCGATCGGGCAGATGCGACCGTAATGCGTCGGATGCACGTCGCGCACTTCGAAACCGGCACGCTCGCGGGTCAGACCGCCCGGTCCAAGCGCCGAAAGACGGCGCTTGTGGGTGATCTCCGACAGCGGGTTGGTCTGATCCATGAACTGCGACAGCTGCGAGGAACCGAAGAACTCGCGCACGGCGGCAGCCGCCGGCTTGGCGTTGATCAGGTCCTGCGGCATCACCGTGTCGATCTCGATCGAGGACATGCGTTCCTTGATCGCGCGCTCCATGCGCAGCAGCCCGACGCGGTACTGGTTCTCCATCAGCTCGCCGACCGAGCGCACGCGGCGATTGCCGAGATTGTCGATGTCGTCGATCTCGCCCTTGCCGTCGCGCAGTTCGACCAGCGTCTTGACCACGGCCAGGATGTCCTCTTTGCGCAGCACGCGCACGGTGTCCTCGGCCTTGAGCTCGAGGCGCATGTTCATCTTGACGCGGCCGACGGCCGACAAGTCGTAGCGCTCGCTGTCGAAGAACAGCGAGTTGAACATGGCTTCGGCGGTCTCGAGCGTCGGCGGCTCGCCCGGGCGCATGACACGATAGATGTCGAACAGTGCGTCCTGGCGGCTCTCGTTCTTGTCGACGTTGAGCGTGTTGCGGATATAGGCGCCGACGTTGACATGGTCGATGTCGAGAACCTTGATCTCGTCCTCGCCGGTGCCGAGCAGCACTTTCAGCGTCTTTTCGTCGATCTCGTCGCCGGCTTCGAGGAATATCTCACCGGTCGCATAGTTGACGATATCCTCGGCGAGATAGTTGCCGAGCAGATCCTCGTCGGTCGCCTTGATCGCCTTGAGACCCTTTTCGCCAAGCGCCCTGGCCTGGCGGGCAGTGATCTTCTTGCCGGCCTCGACGACGACCTCGCCGGTGTCGGCGTCAACCAGGTCACCAACGGCCTTGAGGCCGCGGAAACGCTCGACGTTGAACGGGATACGCCAATGGTCGCCGGCGCGCTTGTAGGTGATCTTGTTGTAGAAGGTCGACAGGATCTCTTCGCCGTCCATGCCGAGCGCCATCAGCAGCGACGTGACCGGAATCTTGCGGCGGCGGTCGATACGGGCGTGCACGACGTCCTTGCTATCGAACTCGATGTCGAGCCATGAGCCGCGATAGGGAATAACGCGCGCGGCAAACAGAAGCTTGCCGGACGAGTGCGACTTGCCCTTGTCATGGTCGAAGAAGACGCCCGGCGAACGGTGCATCTGCGAGACGATGACGCGCTCGGTGCCGTTGACGATGAAGGTGCCGTTCAAGGTCATGAGCGGCATGTCGCCCATGTAAACGTCCTGCTCCTTGATGTCCTTGATCGACTTCGCGCCGGTATCCTCGTCGATATCGAACACGATGAGGCGCAGCGTCACCTTGAGCGGCGCCGCGTAGGTCAGGTCGCGCTGACGGCATTCGTCAACGTCGAATTTCGGTCCCTCGAACTCGTACTTCACGAATTCCAGCATCGAGGAGCCGGAAAAATCGGAAATCGGGAAGACCGACTTGAAAACTGCCTGCAGCCCCTCGTCAGGACGCCCGCCCTTGGGCTCCTCCACCATCAGGAACTGGTCATAGGATGCCTTCTGAACCTCGATCAGGTTCGGCATCTCCGCAACTTCCGGGATCTTTCCGAAAAACTTGCGTACGCGTCTGCGGCCATTGAAAGTCTGGGTCTGGGCCATCGTCGCTCCTTAGCTCAATTCTCGGGACGAGCCTCGCCGCGGCTCGCCTTGCATCTCGGGCCACCTTGGCGGCCCTGTCTTGTTGCCCGCCGCCTGTCGGCGGCTTCTTGTCTTTTCACCCACCACCAATTGGCGGTGGGCCAGAAACGGGAGAAAACCCGTTTCCTGAAGGCCGGTTTGCGGCCCTCAGGAAAGAGGTTTTCGCACTCTTCGCGCTATGAGCCTCCCCTAGACGTGATGGGAGTGGCGGGCGGCGCGACGCCGTCCGCCGGTACTCAACGCTTACTTCAGTTCAACCTTGGCGCCGGCTGCTTCCAGCTGGGCCTTGAACTTGTCCGCGTCGGCCTTGGAAACGCCTTCCTTGACCGGCTTCGGAGCCGCCTCGACCAGGTCCTTGGCTTCCTTGAGGCCAAGACCGGTGATGGCGCGAACTTCCTTGATGACGTTGATCTTCTGAGCGCCTGCCTCGGTGAGGACGACGTCGAATTCCGTCTTTTCCTCGACAGGAGCAGCAGCGGCCGCAGCGCCGCCGGCAGCGGCAACCGCCACCGGAGCAGCGGCGGAAACGCCCCACTTTTCTTCAAGAAGCTTCGACAGCTCGGCCGCCTCGAGGACGGTCAGCTTCGAAAGGTCGTCTACGATCTTTGCCAGATCAGCCATTGCAATGTTCCTTCATAAGGTTCGAACGTGTGTTTGTGATAGCGAGGAACGGCCTCATGCCGCCTCGTCCTTCCGGGCGTAAGCGCCGATGACGCGCGCGACCGAGGCCGCAGGCGCATTGACGATCTGGGCGATCCGGGTTGCCGGCGTGGCGATCATGCCAACCAGCCTGGCGCGCAGCTCATCGAGCGACGGGAGTGTGGCGAGTGCCTTCACACCGTCGGCGTTGAGCGAGGTGGTGCCCATTGCGCCACCGAGAATGACGAGCTTGTCATTTCCCTTGGCGAAATCGGACGCGACCTTCGGCGCCGCAATCGGATCCTCCGAATAGGCGATCAGCGTCTGTCCCTTGAACAGCTCGATGATCGATGCGGAGTCCGTGCCCTGAAGAGCGATTTTGGCGAGACGGTTCTTCGCGACTTTGACGGTGCCACCGGCGGCGCGCATTTTCGACCGAAGGTCGTTCATTTGCGCGACGGTGATACCGGCGTAGTGGGCCACGACGACTGAACCAGCGCTTGAAAACGCATCATTCAGGCCCGTGACGAGTTCGCGTTTTTCCGCTCTGTCCACTGCCTATCTCCAGTTGACCCCTGCCCTCTACGAAGGACAGGCGTCGGGTTGCCTTTTGCCGGCCGGGCCATCCAGTAACGGATCTCCCGAACGACGCTCGAGGATCCTGCCCCCTTTCGCCACACCTGCCGGCTAGCCGGACGGTGCGCAGACAAAAGGCAAACACGGTTCGAACCTTTCATTGGAGCTTTCGCCCCTTTGTCCGGTCTTCACCCGTCTCATGCAGGCCCACATGAATTAAGGCCCACATCACCTAAGGCTTGGGGCCGCCTGCAATCTCGGACAGGATGTCCGGAAGCCTTTCGACTTCCGGTACCGGGCCACCGACAGGTCGGAGGCCCGGAATTCTTTCACGGATCAGCGTTTTAGCGGCCGATCCAATTGTTCGTATCAGGACGCTGCGAGCGTCGAGACATCGAGCTTGAGGCCCGGGCCCATCGTCGAGGTGACCGACACCTTCTTGACGTAGTTGCCCTTGGCCCCAGCCGGCTTTGCCCTGGTCACCGCGTCTGCGAAGGCGCGGACGTTTTCTTCCAGCGCCTTGACGTCGAACGACACCTTGCCGACGCCGGCATGAACGATGCCGGCCTTCTCGACGCGGAACTCGACGGCGCCGCCCTTCGATGCCTTGACAGCGGCGGCAACGTCAGTGGTGACGGTGCCGACCTTCGGGTTCGGCATCATGCCGCGCGGACCGAGCACTTTGCCGAGACGGCCGACCAGCGGCATCATGTCCGGCGTGGCGATGCAACGGTCAAAGTCGATCGTGCCCTTCTGGACGATGTCGACCAGGTCCTCGGCTCCGACGATGTCGGCGCCGGCGGCCTTGGCCTCTTCGGCCTTGTCGCCGCGCGCGAACACGGCGACGCGAACGCTGCGGCCGGTGCCGTTCGGCAGATTGACCACGCCGCGGACCATCTGGTCGGCATGGCGGGGATCGACGCCGAGGTTCATCGCGACCTCGACGGTCTCATCAAACTTCACCGAGGAGCGATCCTTGAGCAGCTTCAGCGCCTCACCCAAAGCGTAAGCCTTGTTGGGATCGATGCCTTCGCGGGTCTTCGATACACGCTTTGCAATCTTTGCCATGATCTCAGCCCACCACTTCCAGACCCATCGAGCGGGCGGAGCCCTCGACCATGCGCATGGCCGCCTCGACGTCGTTTGCGTTCAGATCCTTCATCTTCTGCTCGGCGATGGCGCGCACCTTGTCGCGGCCGATCGTACCGGCCTTGAGCTTGCCCGGCTCCTTGGAACCCGACTTCAGGTTGGCGGCCTTCTTCAGGAAATAGCTCACCGGCGGCGTCTTCATGACAAAGGTGAACGACTTGTCCTGGTAGTAGGTGATGACGACCGGAACCGGCGAACCCTTTTCCATTTCCTGGGTCTGCGCGTTGAACGCCTTGCAGAACTCCATGATGTTGATGCCACGCTGACCAAGCGCCGGGCCGATCGGGGGCGACGGCGTGGCCGATCCCGCGGAAACCTGGAGCTTGAGCTGGCCTGCAATCTTCTTAGCCATCTCTCTTCCTGCCTTTTCTCATGCCGGTCTTGCCGGCGGTTGCAGTCTGGTGGTGCGGTCCGCGCGGCCGGCTAAAGCCGCATTCGCCTCCCACCCGTTTTTGGCCGCGCGATCTCCGCGCCGCCTTCCCTGCCGCCGAAACCGGTGCAGGGATTTCGGATCAGCCCTTCTCGACCTGTCCGAATTCCAGATCGACCGGCACGGCGCGCCCGAAGATCGATACTTCCACCTTGAGCCGCGCCCGCTCTTCGTCCACTTCCTGGACGAAACCGTTGAACGACGCGAATGGTCCATCCGAAACGCGGATCGCTTCGCCGATCTCGAACGTCACCGACGGCTTCGGCCGCTCGACGCCTTCCTGAACCTGGTTCAGGATACGCTGGGCTTCGGCTTCGGTGATCGGCACCGGCTTGGAGTCGCCCAGGAAACCGGTGACCTTCGGCGTGTTCTTGACGAGCGAGAACACGGCATCGGTCAGATTGGCTTTCAGCAGCACATAGCCCGGAAAGAACTTGCGCTCGGCATCGACCTTGCGGCCGCGGCGGATCTCGACGACCTTCTCGGTCGGCACCACGATCTGCTCGATGTCGGCGGACAGGCCCTTCTGCTTGGCCTTGTTCTCGATGTCCTCGGCGACCTTCTTTTCAAAGTTCGAGTAGGCGTGGACGATGTACCACCGCGCGGTCATTTCAAGACTTCTCCGTAATCGCCGGACTTACTGTCCGAGGCCGAGGATTTTTTCGACCGCAAAGCCCATGGCCACGTCTGCGGTAAAGAAAAAGATCATCGCGATGACCGCGAACACAAGGACCATCACCGTCGAGATCATCGTTTCGCGCCGCGACGGCCAAGTGACCTTGGCGGTCTCCGCGCGAACCTGCTGGAGAAAGGTGAAAGGATTTGTGGTTTTCGAAGCCATATGCCGCTCTGTCTGCAAGACCCGTTGGCCGGGTCTCCTGGATGATCCCGCTGGCCGGGACGTGCCGCTTGAGCGTGCGTTCGCGCCGAATCAGCGCAATCATTTCGCCCATGCAAATCAGACGCGTAAAGCCGGCTTCCCAGCTCCACGCGTCGCGTGTCTGTTTCGTCTACATAAAACCGATTCTTGATCCACGCAAGTGGCAAGTGTCCGCTTTATGCCCAAACGCCGCCTCGGAACCATCCAGTCGTTCCGTCCCGGCTATGCGGCCCTTATGCCGCAACTTATGCTATATGGCAAGTCACAAGCCGGTTTTCAAAGGCCGCACTGCAAAAGAATCGTTTTAGGTATCCATTCGAAGAATGGCACGGGCAGCAGGGCTCGAACCTACGACCTGCGGTTTTGGAGACCGCCGCTCTACCAACTGAGCTATGCCCGTATGCGCATGTCGGCGCAGCAGGCGCTTCCTAAAAGCTTCCGCGCGCTCTGTAAAGAGCGACGTGCGCTACCCGGCCTTCATCTTCGAAAGTCCAGGCGTCCTCCCGGCCATTTCCCGTCGATCCGTTGATTGCTGACGATCAAGCCGACCCATGGACGCACGATTTTCGGGTCGGTCAGATTGATGTATTTTCCCACCAGCCCTTTCGCACCCTGGCGCCGGGCATCGATGAGCCCCTTGCGCACGCCATTATGCCAATCGAACAGCAGGTAAACCCTCTCTCCCGCCGTCTTCACCTCGCCCCGGCCAGACTTCCATTTATCCTCGGTATCGCCCGGGATCGTGGGATCGGCACCGCCGTTCCAACGGCTGGACCAGCTGCCTTCGATGGTGTCGTTGCGGTCGCGGTCGCTTTCGGTGCCCCAGGCCTCGGCATTTTCATCGCTTGGAGTTCCCTCCAGTTTCACGCCGGCGGCGAACGCCGACACCTCCTCGTCGTCGGGAGTGGGGACGTCCATGACGCCAAACGGATTTCGGATTCCGCGGTCGCTGTCAAAGACGCTGTTTGAATTTTTCTTGCCTTCCGATCTCATCGCAAAGCCTCCGGTTTTCAATGTGGCCGCGCCATTCGACGGCGACTTTAAACCGTTAGCCTGGAGGACCGAGACCTCCATAGCCACCCGTTTTCCTGGCCGGCAGGCTTTCGACCGATTCGCGCGCGGTCAGGTTCCCGAAGGCGGCTTGTAAGGCCCGCCCGGCACCCCCCAACCCCAGGCCGGCATTGGTTCCGTCTCGGGATCGCAGGTCGGGCCCTTGTTGGAATTCATCCTGGCCAGCCGCGATCCCCATTCGACATAGGCCATGAAAGCCGAGCGGAATTCGGGATCGTCAGGCAGCCCGATCTCGTCGGCGGCGTCGGCGAGAAGATTGATCCAGCGCCGGCGCTGCTCCTCGGTCAGATGCTTGCCGAGATGGTGCATCACCATCTCGCGATGGCCGCCATGCTTTTCGCTGTAGGTTTTCGGTCCACCGAAAACTTCGCCGATGAAGGCCGCGACGTGAGCGGGATGGTCCGGCGACATGTGCTTGAACACCGGCCCGACGATGGGATCCCGAGAGACGTTGTCGTAGAAGGTTTGGGTCAGGCGGTTCAGCGCTTCGGTGCCACCGGCCCATTCGAACAATGTCGGGGCATCCTGGCTCATTTGCGATCCCTCCCATGCTGGTCTTCAACCGCGCTGGACGATAGCGGAAGCACCGAGCGACCGCTCAACCTGCCTCGATGGGCAGTGCAAGGTTACGCTAAAGCTTCGCCGGAGTCTCTGCCTCGGCGCTGGCGGACGGCAGAACGCGGCAGTTGTCGGGCTTCGGCGACGGCTTGCAGATGGTGGCGCCCGTCAGCGCGTCCACCGATTGCGGCCCCGTCGTCAGTCCAACCTTCAGCATTAGGTCGGGTTCGAGCTGGCGCTCGACCGAGCGCTGCTCGAGCGCGGCGAATAGACCGGGACCAATCGCCATGTCCTCGAGATAGGGCTTAATTATCTGCTGCTGTCCCATCAGGTACATGCCGAGCCGCGCTTGCGGACCGACAAACCGTCTGACGCCGCCGGCAAGCATGAGCGCGCACGCCGAATCGCATACCGCTCCCGAATCGACGGTCAGGCCGGCATAGGCGCCCTCTTTAGCCAAGCAACTCCACTCTCCCGGGTCGCAGCCAACAAAATCGGTGCGGGCGACGGCGATGTCGAGCTTCTTTTCGTGGATAAGTCGCCCCACCGCCAGAGCACTGAACAGGTCGCCTCCTTGTGAGCTGACCACCACCGGCAGCCGTCGGTTGCCAAGCATGGCGAGCAACTGGCGCAGCTTCTGCGGGGTCTGAGGCGCAATCGCGCCTTCGGCCGAGATCCATTCCGGGCAGTTTGGATTGCAAAGCGGGTTGCTGCCGCGGACCAGGACGAAGCGCATGTCTGCGACCTCCTTCGGCCGCGGGGTTTCGAGCCCTGCGGGTGCAGGCTCGGCTTTCGCCACCACTTCGCCGGCCGGCTTCGTGATATTCGCCGGCGCCGGCACCTCCCTGCAACTCGCCGGCAACGGATCGGACGTGCATAGGGTTGGCGCGGTCAGCAGGTCGACGGCATCCCGGCTGGTGACGAGATTCATTTGCAGCATGTCGTAGGGAGCCAATTGCTGGATACCGCTGGCCGGTGTGCTTTTCATGGTCTCGAGCACACCCAGGCCGACGCCCATCTCCTTCAGATAGGCCGCCAGCTTCCGCTCCAGCGGCTTGTTCATCTCATAGGTCTTGTAGCTGCCGGCGTTCTTCCGGCTGACGACCCTGGTGCTGAGTATCTTCTTCTTGCCTTTCACCATGCGATAAGTGGTGCGGTACAGCAATTTCGTCCGGATATAGGTCGTGGTGATCTGATGGACGCCGAGAAAGGCCCATTCCCCGACCACGCGCCGGATGCCACCGGAAAACATCAACGGACAGGCGGAATTGCAGATGGCGCCATCGGCATAAGCATTGCCAAAATAACGGGCGCCCTTGCCGTCGTTTTCCTTGCAGTTCTTCACATCTGGCAGACAGCCGACGAAGCGGGTTTTGCCAACGGCGATATCGAGCTTGTTCTTGCGGATCAGGCGACCAAGTGTCAGCGCCGCTTCGACATTGCCGCCGGGGGAATCGACGACGATCGGCAGCTTTCGGCCGCCAAGCGCTTTCAGCGCGCGTTTGAACAGGGCCGGTGTGCCGGCTTCTATCGAGCCTTCCGCCGATATCCATTCCGGACAGGTCGGCTCGCAGCCCGGCGCGCTGCTGCGGACGACGACGAACCGCATCGTCGGGCCGAAATCCGGCGCGGATTTTTCCGGCGTGGATTTCTTTGCATCCGCTGCGAAGGCAGCGTGGCCCATGGCAAGCAACGACACCAGGCAGATCAGCCCTAGCGACCACCATGCCTGACTATGCAAACGGCGCCATGGAACCATTCGGGCAGCCCCCCTCGATGCAACCTATACTAGTTATGGCAGAGGCGCTTGCAACAGGATTTGAAGCAATGCGGTTAATCCATTGCCAGAATATCAGAATCAAAAGGGCGGCCCGAAGACCGCCCCTTTGCATCCGATCTCAACCGGCAGCGCCGGCGATTACTCTTTGATGGTGACGACGATGCCGGCACCGACGGTGCGGCCGCCTTCACGGATGGCGAAGCGCAGCTTCTCTTCCATGGC
>NZ_JAMYMK010000038.1:0-21682 GCF_040318565.1 Mesorhizobium sp. M1142 | reverse complement strand
CTGACAGTGTAGTCGACCAGATTGGCCCCGCGTGGGATCGAGCGACCTTCAAGCTTGTCGGCTAAGCCACCATAGTACCGCAAGTATCTGACGGCGGTCCGCACTTCGCCATGGGCGAGGTCCAACGCCTTGCCCGTCTCGATGCAGTTGATGATCGCGATCTCTTCGCTGCGCGCCTCGAGCGCATCCGCCACGCGAAATAGCATCCGCCCACGGTCGTAAGGGTGCATGTCTATAAGAACGCGATCGCGAAAAACGCGGTGAGCGGCAGCAACGGCGAGTTCGATTTCTTCGGGCCCTGCCTCTGCTACGACGGCAATCGTTTTCGCGGTCGAAGGGTCATCGACCTCGATCCGTCCGCCTGACGAAGAATCCCTCCACTCCCCATCTATAAAATTCTTGATCACTTCTGTGCCAGACATCGAAGTCCCCCCAGTTTACCCGTTATCCGAACCGAGCCGGTCAAAAAGCGCAGAGCTTCGCCCTTGGTGAGCCCATATGGAAACTCCTTCGAATTTGCTCATTTCGGGCCTGCAGAGCGTCAGGCAGCTTGCACGACAAAGGACGACCAGCAACGTTGCTTGGGAACATACTCCGTGCAATGGCCCGTTTTGGCGCAAAAATCGACCGCTCCCGCACGAAATCACCGATCTCCGACGGATGCGCGCTTTTTCACCAAGCACTCACGATGATGGCAGAGCCCCCGTTGATCTAAACGGGACAGGCGCCGGCGACATGGAATCCCCGCCGGACTTCGGCGGCAGCCGTGGCGGTCTCCATGTGAAGAAGCACAACCCCGGCCGTAGACTTCCGAGAATAGCAGCAATTTGGTCCGGAGCTACGCATCTCTTCACGTGGCGCCTGAAGGTGCAGCGACTGAAAGGCCTGGACGATACGACGATGACACCAAGCGCGCTGTTTACCAGTACCATGATCGACGAGACTTCAGATCTTCAGATGGCCGGAGAGAGGCCTGGTCAAAGGAGGTGCCGCGATCTGTGGGATCGCGAGCACAGCCGCATGCGACCGGAGGCTCGGGCCTAAGTAACATTAGCCGCTTGTAAGCCGAACTCAGCTATTCCAGAGCCGACCCCCCGAACGGCAACATCGGCCGCGGTGCGTTGCCAGTCGTGATCGCACGGGGTGGTCAAAAGGGCGGGTTGGCGGTTTGAGAACTTATTAGAGGTCGTAGTCACCCGTGAAGATTACAGCATCAGAAGCTGGCCGTGGCCGACTATAGGCTTCCCATATTGCGCGAGCCTCAATGCGTCCCATAGCATAGCCTGGTTTGCAGTTATCACCGGCTTGCCGAGGCGCGCCTCCAGGCGATCGATTATGCTTGAAGTCCGAAGGAGGGTGCACGGGATGAAAAGAGCCTCAGCCTCTGAGGAATTGAACGAGCAAGAGGCCTCGAAGATACTTTCCGGTGAGAGTCCGGCGATGTCGGAATCGCTTTTGCAGTGGAATGAAGCAGACGCGCAGACTGAAATACCCGACCTGCTGAGGGCCCCAGTGACAACAGCGCCTACCTGGTCGATATAAGGTGTGAGCATGGCGATCCGTTTCACCCCGAGCCTGTCGAAGGCGCGCAAAGCTCCTGTCATCGGAGAGGTTAAGGAAGCCCCGGGTCGAGTACTCTGTAGCTCCTCTTCCAGCTTTTTCTGCGAAATGATGGCTGATCCCGATGTGCAGGCGTAGGCGAATACTTTGACTACGCCTGGCGGGTCGAATAGCTCGCCAGCCTTAGCGATCTCATCAACATGGCGGTAGAGGTTTTCGACCGTACTGGGCTCGTGATGCTTCATCCTAGCGGCCGAGAAGCTGATGCTGTCATCATGCAGCATTCTGCGCAATTCAAGCTCTGTGAGGATGTCGTTGGACGGTGTTATCAATCCGATGACGGTCTCACTCGTCACAGCAGGATATGATGGCTCCACGTGAGTGGCGTAGAACGCAGTCTGACTGGGCATCTGATCAAAGTTCTCCGTGCGTACGACCCGTTTGCGGATCCAACTCGTACTTTCCGATACGTCATCACTGGTTTAGAGGGCGGCACCAAAAATTTTCGCAGAGCGGCTGCTGCTGAACAGCTGTGCTAGAGGCAGTTGCCCGCCCCCAGCATGCAACAAGTTTTCAGCGATGAGCGCAGACCCATTCTGTTGTTGTATCGCCTGGCAACGCCTTCTCGTCGTAACCATCTTCTGCCGCGGCCTTCATCATCTCGGGCGTTCCCAGATAGCGTTTCAGTTCGGCGTTGAATTTTGCCACGAAATCCTTATCTGAGTTTCTAAAACCAATACCGATCCAAGCGGACGACTCCTCAGGCATCAAGGCGGGATCGGTGGCCTCTACCTTTCCTCCAGATTTTTTCGCGATATCCTGGACGACTGTATAAGACGTCACTCCAGCGGCCGCCCGACCAGCGATAACCGCCGCAAGAATTTCGGTACCCCCTGGAACCTCCATAATTTGCGATGCGGGCACGCCCAGCTTCTTAGCGATCTCGATGCCGGCGTAGCCTGCCCCAGTCACCATTGTCGCACTCTTCGTCACTAAATCCTTATAAGTAGTGATTTGTTCCGGATTTCCGGATTTCACCATAAAAACATCTGTTTCTTTCGAAACAGGCTCTGAGAATATTATGTTATCGCATCTCTTCTTATTGATATACATGCCACCTGTAATTAAATCCAGTCGCCCGGCCTGCAGCCCCGGGATCAGCCCGCCCCAATCGGTCACCACAGGCTCGATATTGGTGTAACCCATTGAACGAAGAACCCCTTCGGCGATAGCGTTTACGTACCCCCGAGGCTTGTTGCCCTCACCAGGATATGCCTGTGGCGGCTCAGATGCAAAGCCGAGACGAATTGTCTTGCCGCTTGCTACGCGATCAGCAAGCTCACCTGAGTAAGCGGGCGCCGTTAGACCAACGACGAGCCCAATGCTCAGAAAAACTTTGATTATACGTTTCATTTTTGTTCCCTTTTCTTTTTCTGTTGAGCGCGCGCCTCTCGGCGGCGACGGGCGTTCTTCCTTGCACTTCGAGCAAGAAACGCTTGCATCAGGTATGATAGGGCATTTTGAGTGCTCCTTTCGGCGAAGAACGCCACGCTTTGGCGTTGCAGCTGCAAAACTTTCCCCTCAAGCGCAGAGATCCTGCGTGCGCGAGCACCATCGACACGGAAGACTTAATACGGCTGAGCAGATCGCTGGAATGTTGCGGAAGCCGCAGGGAGCATCTTCGCAAGGCCAGAAGATCTGAGCTCAGCCGGCATTTTGGTGTCTCCGATGCCTTCAGCCGGGCAGGAAAACAATCTCTGGATCTTGATCCTGAAGGCGGTCGTCGAGGGGCAAGAACAATGCCCCTGTAGGCCTCCTGTTGGCGCAGCGGATGCCTCTGCGGCCGTCGGTGCATCCGACGGGTGCGTGCCAGCGACTGGTCAACACCGCTCGACGCATCGGTGTCTCACGGAGAAATCTAGGTGGCTGACGCCCCCAGTTCGGGGTATTCCTGTCGCCTGGACAGCCAGGGCGGTTGCCTTGAGAAGCTCGATCAGGAGATTACCCCAAGGCGAAGCATGATCGCCAGCGCTTGCGGCAATATGATCCTGCGCATCCTCACGCCCTGCGGCATCGACAGCGCGGTTCCCGCTTCCCATTGTCCGCGCGGAACTGACTCTATGGCGCCGCGCACAATCTCGGCGCCATAGGCACCCGATATTGAGGCCGACGGATATGTAGCCGGCGGTGAAGTTCGGAAGCGTTATACCAAACAACGGCAACACGAAGAAAATCCAATATAGCTGCACCAGCAGCGACGTTCCGCGGAAGTCTCTATATAAACAACGCTTATAAGCCAGTTGCTCGACAGTTTGCCGATGCCTGCAGCCCCAGCGGCAGCTACAGCGACCAGCGTAGCAAGCAAGAATTGCGCGCATGTGACCAAGGTCCCCTGTAAGAGCGCCTGGCCATAGCTTTGAAGAAACTCGAAGATCGACATTCGCCATCCTGCGTCAGACATGGCCGGGAGGCAAGCTTCCCGGCCATGCGTGCGCGGTCAGCGGTTGGCGCAAACCCACTCCGCACTCTTGTCATTTGGTAGCAGCTTTGCGTCGTAGCCATAAGGCTCGACAGCCTTCATCATCTCGGGAGTGCCAATGTATTTTTTCTGAGCCTCGTTGAACTTCTCCACAAAGTCCTTGTCCGACTCCCGGAAGGCTATGCTCACCCAGTTTTGAGTTGATTCCGGCATTGCATCCGGGTCTGTCACCTCAAGTTTTCCACCCGATTTACCAGCCACAGACCGAGATAAGAGGTATCCTGATGCCCCGGCATCTGCTCGTCCCGCCTCGACCGCTGCAAGGATTTCTGTCTGTCCCGGCACTTGCATGATCTGAGATTCCGGAACTCCTGCCTTTTTAGCTTGCTCTATATTGCTATATCCTATGCCAGTCACCATAGTCGCGCCCTTGGCCGCAATATCTCCATAATTGTGCAGCCCTTTAGGATTGCCAGCTTTGACGATAAGCGCGTCCGTTACTTTCGCCAAAGGCTCGGAGAATGTAACGCTTTGGCACCTTGATTTAAGGATGTAGAGCCCCCCCGTAGCCATATCAAACCGTCCAGACTGCAGTCCCGGTATAAGTCCGCCCCAATCTGTCACGACGGTCTCTACATTTTCGTAGCCCATCTGCTTAAGCACGCCGAGAGTAATCGCGTTTACGAATCCTACTGGGCGACCATTGCTGTCCGGAAAGGCGAACGGCTCTTCGTTTGCGAACCCGATGCGGATCGACTTGCCGTTGGCGATACGGTCGGTCAATTCTCCTGCGTTGACCTGTACCGTGGCAGCCGCGACGGCAAGGCCCAAGCTGGCCGCAATGTATAAAAGTCTAATCTTCATTTTTCGTTCCCTTCTTGTTTCTTTGAATTATCTAGCAACGCCCGGGATGGGCATTCCAGCTTTGTAGAAGCGTTTTTTTGCAGAAGCTGATCTCCTATTTGGTTGAGTATACAAACCGGTGTTGGGCGATTGCGGCACGCTCTGGGCCGCCAAGGCGTTTTTACGCAAGGTCGATGGGCGCAAATCATCAGTCGATGACGACCAAGCGGCGCTCTACATCGCAGAAGCGCTGGCCACCTTTCGCTGTGACCACGAACGGTTCTGAGATCGCTGCGCCGAAATCGTCGAGCCACACTCCGGACTGGAAGTGGAAGCACATTCCTTCCTGCAATAGCGTTGTTTCACCCGCGCGGATGCTGATTGTGCGTTCGCCCCAGTCCGGCGGGTAACCAACACCGATTGAGTAGCCGACGCGGCTGTCTTTGCTGTAGCCATTCCGTTTCAGTATACGTTGGAACACGGCGGCCACCTCTTCGACGGCCACGCCCGGCTTGGCCGCTTCGAGTGCGAGATCGCCGCCTTCAACGATCACGGATGCCAGACGCGAAATCTCTTGTGGCGGCTGCCCGACGTGAATCGTGCGGGTGAGCGGCGCGTTGTAGTGGCGGCGTGCCGCGCCAAGCTCCATCACCACTAGGGCTGACTCGGGGATCGCCTGGCCCGTCCATGTGAGGTGGCAAGTGCTCGTCCCCTCACCAATCTGGATTAGGGGACACAGACCAGTGTAGTCGCCGAACTTGCCCTCACCCAAAATCTGATTGCGGTAGATGTCCCCTACGACCTCATAGTCGCGTACCCCCGGCTTGAGCTTCGCAATCGCCTCCCGCATTGTTCTGCTGATGATGCGGCCCGCTTCTCGCATATAGACAAGCTCGGCTTCTGACTTGACGAGCCTCGCCCAGTTTACAAGCTCCCGACTGTCCGAGATCTTCGCATTGGGCAGGCCTCTAACGAGGTGCTGATGGGCCCGCGCGGTGTAGTAGTGAGTGTCGAGCTCGACGCCGATGCGGTCGGAACCCCAGCCCTTGGAATTGATGAGCCCGCACAAATCATCGAAAGGATGATTTTCCGGATGGTGAACCAAAGCCTCCGAGAATCCGACGATGTTCTCGGCCGGCAGGTTTGTTGTAACAGTAGCTGACTTTGCGTCGATCGGGCGCCCGAACCAGAAAGGTATATCCTCGTTGACATGGACTAGCACTGCCTGCGGCGTGTAGAAGGACCAACTGTCGTAGCCGGTAAGCCAGTACATATTGGCTGGATCCTGGCAGACGAGGAGATCAAGACCAGCCTTTTCCATCCGCTTCTTCGTATCCTGGACGCGTCGGTCGAACTCCTCGCGCAGAAAAGGTCTTTGGTAGCTCATGCATATGATCCTTCTGGAAATTGAGCATGTGCGCTCTTGAGTTCGCCCATTCTCGTGCAGCCCCCGGGGCAACCGCTGGTGGGCCGACGCCCGGAAATGATGCCCATTCTCACTATGGCATCCGCACGTCCGTGGTTTTGCTTGTGTTGCGGGAGCTCAGCGAGCATTTGTCCCGAGGCATTCACAGTCAAATGCAGTGTTTATATCGGCACCATCTCGCTTCGAGATGCCGGCGCCTGCATCAAGAAATTGCGCGTTGAAAAATGCTGCTGGATCCGGTGTAAGGGGGACGATAACGCCTGACCTACTGGACCCATCTGAATCACGATGGTGCTGATAGGAATTCGTCTTGGGCTTGGGCGTCCAGCCGCCGCGCATTCCGCGCGAAAGAAAATGGCCGAGGTCGCCTACTATTCTTTTCAAACTCGCCTGCCGTCGCGGGCTGTCCCGATCTATGCGCAAAGCGGAAATGCGCGCGAGATCAATGCAGACAAGATGATCCTGCAGGCTCTCGATCTCCTTTCGCACGGCCTGATCCACTGAAGGCAGAATTCGGTGTCGGAAATCGAAGTCGCCCGGAGATCCAATGTTCACGACAAAATCTGCGCACGGATTCGCCAGGCTGCACACGAAATCGGCAATGACTTAGGGTTCCAGGCTCAGCTCAAAGCCAATCCAGCGGTATCGTCCGGTGCTGCACTTTGAGGGTTCAGGCTCTTTTCTCCGCGTTCTAAATAGAACTTGCGCGTGAATTGTTTGTGATTCTGCAGGCTGCGCCCGGTGATGTAGAGCACAACCTTCGCCTCGCCCCTTGTGTAACCCGGTCGCAATGTCGGGTGCCGATCTCGGCGCGTTCCCGCTCCAGGGTCACCGTTACGATCATCTGGCTGCGTCGGCCGGCGGCCTTTGCAGTATCGCCACATTCACCGTAGTCCCTTCTGTTGGAGTAACGCTGCATTGGGCGACCTGATGGCGCAGAAATACTGCTGTCCTGGCATTCAGATCGGCGGAAATCAGGGCATCTCTGATAATAATTTATTGGCCACAACCAACCCGCCTTAGCCGGCGCTTTCGCTCCAAGCTACAACAGGTTTCAAATGGCCAGCAAAGTACCATCGCATGTCGAATACGTTGTCATCGGAGGCGGCATTATCGGCCTCTCGATAGCCTATCACCTAACACGTCTCGGCCACCGCGACGTTCTGCTTCTGGAGCGTGACCAACTGACATGTGGCACGACCTGGCATGCTGCAGGCCTCGTGACACAACTCCGCGCCAATGAAACCATGGCCAAGCTCGCTCAATACTCTGCGGATCTGTTCACGGACCTCGAAAATCTGACCGGTCAGGCAACTGGTTTTCGGCAAACCGGCTCCATCACTGTTGCCGCGACCCAGGACCGGCTTGAAGAGCTTAAGCGCGGGTCTTCGATGGGCCGCTCGTTTGGCTTGGACGTGGAGATGATAAGCGCTGCGGAAGCCCAGCGCCGCGTCCCATTGCTCGATGTCAGCGATGTCCTTGGGGCTGCATGGATCGCTTCCGACGGGATGACCAACGCTATCGATACGGCCCGTGCCTTCGCAGTTGGGGCGCGCCAGGGTGGAGCAACGATCCTTGAGCGGACCCCAGTCACACGCATCCTCGTCGAGAAGGGCCGCTTCGTCGGCGTGGAAACCAGTCAAGGAACCGTCCGAGCTGAACGGGCGGTCATCTGCACCGGCCTATGGACGCGGAATATAGCTGCTGAACTCAACTGGTCGGTGCCATTGCAGGCTGCCGAGCATTTCTATGTTGTCACCGAGGCAATTCCCGACCTACCCCATGACCTACCGACGATCCGCGATATGGACGCGCGCGTCTATGCAAAGGCAGACGCCGGGAAATTGCTCGTAGGTTTCTTCGAGGCCAATGGCAAACCTTGGGGCATGAACGGGATCCCCCAGGATTTCAGCTTCGATTCGTTGCCCGAAGACTTCGACCACATCGAACCGTATCTCTCTGCGGCCATCGAGCGCATGCCTGTCCTGGCAAATGTCGGCCTTCAGCTGAATTTCAATGGCCCTGAGAGCTTCACGCCTGATAACCGGTTCCACCTCGGGCCATCACCTGAAATTCAAGGTCTGTATGTCGCCTCTGGATTCAATTCCTGCGGCATCGAGTCCTCGGGTGGTGCAGGCAAGGTCATGGCAGAGTGGATGTCGACAGGCTTGCCAGCGGGAGACTGCTGGGAGATGGACGTCCGGCGGTCAATGCCCTTCCAGCGGAACAGGCGGTATCTGTACGACCGCACGGTGGAGACGGTCGGCAACCTCTGGTCGCTTCATTTGCCGCATAAGTCGCCGAGGACGGCACGCAACGTCCGCGTGTCCCCCCTGCACGACCGCCTATCCGCCGTCGGCGCGAATTTCGGTGAAAGCGCAGGGTGGGAACGCGTTCAATGGTTTGGTGCGCCTGGATCGCCGAAAGAAAGCCATGCAACGTTCGGCCAGGACGAATGGTTCGAGAGAAGTGGCGCGGAGCATACGGCCACCCGCTCCGGCGTCACTCTGTTCGACCAAACCTCCTTCGCGCACCTTCTGGTGCAGGGTTCGGATGCCCTTGCGCTGCTACAGTGCTTGTCCACGAACGACGTGAACGTAGCGGTCGGCCGTGTTGTCTATACGCCGTGGCTGAACGAGCGAGGCGGTATGGAGTCCGACGTTACCATAGCGCGCATCAGTGACGAGGAATTTCTTGTCGTGACAGCGGCCGTCCAACGCACCCGTGATCTCGCCTGGCTGCGCTTGCATGCCAAGGGAGCCGGCCACGTCTCGGTTGCCGACGTTTCATCCGGATATACGACCCTCTCCGTGATGGGTCCGCGATCGCGTGAGTTACTGGAGCGCGTCAGTCCTGCGGATTTTTCTAACGAGGCATTTCCCTTCGCAACGGCTCGTGAAATCGAGGTCGGGTATAGCCTCGCGCTCGCATTCCGGATGACCTTTGTCGGCGAGTTGGGCTGGGAACTTCACATCCCGACCGAACAAACACTAGGGGTCTACGACGCCTTGGTGGCCGCTGGTGCCGATCTCGGCCTAGGCCACGCCGGATATGTCGCCCTCAACACGCTGCGCCTGGAAGCGGGCTACCGTGACTGGGGTGCAGATGTGGGTGATGAGGACACCCCGTTGGAATCGGGACTGGGGTTCACGGTTGCCTGGGATAAGCGCGAGGATTTCATCGGACGCGCTGCACTCGAGGCCCAGCGCGGCAAACCCTTGCGCCGGCGGCTGGTCCAGCTCGCTGCCCCAGATGCCAAATCGTTGATGTTCGGGACCGAGCCTGTCTGGCGTAACGGCAGCCTTGTCGGATACCTGCGATCGGCTGGATTTGGCCACACTGTCGGCTGTGGCATCGGCATGGGATACCTCAGGGCAGAAGCCGGGGTGACGGCTGATTGGCTGTCCGGAGGGTCATTTGAAATCGAGATCGCTGGGGAGCGCTATTCCGCCATAGCTTCTCTGCGGCCATTCTATGATGCCGGACGCAGCCGCGTGAAGGGCGAGTGGCGTGCTGTGGAGGAGTTGGTGGCGAAAGAACTCCTCAAGGCCTGAAAACTAGACTGCGCGATCTTGGACGACGAGCTGCGCCTCTGGTTCCGGCACGCGCTGCATCAAGTCGCGGATCGATTGGGGGATAAGATGCCCACATACGCGCCCCGCTATGACGTTGTTGCTACAGGGCAGCTTAATGCTGGCCTCGTTGGCATCGGACCCAACAGTCCGAAATAGACACGGCGCACGTTCTCGCCAAAAGTAGTCAATGCCCTCAGCTATGAGGGCAACGGTATTTGTGCTCTGGCTGGCATAACGTGGGCGAACGGCAGCTCATGGGCTTGTTTCGCAATCGCATCGGCATTTCGTGCAACCGTATTGGATTTTAGCGCAGTAAAGGCCGCCAAGCCCATCCAGGCTTGTGCGACGCTCGGTGTCCCAGAGTATACGCCGTACGCTTGCCATGATCCGGTTTCGGGTCGCACGCCGGCCGTGCTCGGCCAAGTACGTGTATGGAGGGAACAGCCTAGACGTTATGACCGTGGTCTGAGCGGCGGTCCGCCCTATTCTTTGCAGGCTTAGAAGTAAACGGGCGTTGCTCGGGGAGTGCCGAGCCTATCCCCAGGCAAACGAAGGACGGGCCAAAACAGAAGATAATGTTTTTTACGTCGGTGTCGATGTTTCGAAAGCCCAAGCACGCGATTGCGATTGCCGAGCACGACCGCGATGGCGAGGCCGCTATTTCGGCGAGATCGAGGCGACGCCGGCGGCGTGGAGCGGTTCGTGCGCAAGCTGGAGAAAAAGCATGTCCTCACCTGCGCTAGCAGGCCAAGCCGCCTTCCACCAAGTTGACCCAGTAGCCGATCCCGTAAGGGATTGCATTGTCGTCGAAGTCGTAGGTCGGATTATGCAGGCCCGCGGTAGGTCCGTTGCCAAGGAATAGGAACGCGCCAGGTCGCGCCTGCAACATATAAGAGAAGTCCTCCGAGACCATCACCGGCTTGACCTGTTCGTTGACTGCCTCTCGCCCGACAAGACCCCGCGCGGCTGCGGCGGCCAATTCGGTCGCTTCTGAATGGTTGAACGTCAGCGGCTCGAGACGCCGGTGCCGATATTCCACCTTAGCCCCGAAAGCTGCCGCGATATTTTCAGCGCAGACCTTGATTTGTTTTTCCGCAAAATCGCGCAATGCTGGCGATAGGCTCCTAACCGTTCCGCCCAGCGTGACGGAGTCAGGTATGATGTGGTAGGATTCACTTCCGGTGAATTTCGGCACTGACACAACCAGCGCTTCCGTCGGATCGAGGTTTCGTGAAACCAAGGTCTGGAGCGCCGTGATGATCTGTGCTCCGACCACCACCGGATCTATGGTAAAATGAGGCGTTGCAGCGTGTCCGCCGCGGCCGGTGACAGTGATGTCAAACTCATCGAGGGCCGCCATAATCGATCCGTCACGAATACCGAACTTGCCAACCTCAATGCCTGGCATGTTGTGCATTCCGAAGACTTGGGAGATATTGAACCTGTCCATCAACCCTTCTTGCACCATTCGTCCGGCGCCCTGCCCGTCTTCTTCGGCGGGCTGGAAAATGAGCGCCACCGAACCCTTGAAGTTCCGAGTGGCGGAGAGATGCTTAGCGGCACCCAGCAGCATGGCGGTGTGGCCGTCATGACCACAGGCATGCATCTTCCCTTCGATCTGGGAAGTCCAGGGCTTGCCGGTAGCCTCGACGATCGGCAGGGCGTCCATATCCGCGCGCAGGCCAATCGTTGATCCGTCCCCGCCGGCGCCTTGGATCACCGCGACGACACCAGTCTCGGCTATGCCCGTCTCGATATGGTTAATCCCAAAGGAAGCAAGCTTTTCGGCGACGAAGCGGGCGGTGTTGTGCACGTTGTATCCGAGTTCCGGATTCTGGTGGAGGTGACGGCGCCAAGCGATAGCCTCATCGTGAATATACCGGAAATCATCGACGCTGCGCATTCTTGCCTCCTGCACCAAAATGAGCAAACCCGCGCCTTGGGTCTGCCAGCTTGAACCATATCTGCGCAGCCGCGCTCGGGGCATCCTAGACTAGATGCGCGGTCCCGCGTCGCGTGTTCTACCGCCGGAAAGCTTCCAAGGTTGAACCTCTACAGTCAAATGCATTGTGTGTATTGACCCCATCTCGCTTCGAGATGAGGCAAACTCCTCGCGTTTCACATGGGTGATGGACCTCTAGATGATCGAAGGTCGGCTCGTGTTCTTGGATGCATGCCGCAAGGTTCCGGACCAGCGTCTAGTGAGATGAAGTGACCGATGTGCCTTGCGGCCGGATGAACTTGCAGAATTACTTGTGCCACCTTCATTGCTGCCCGCGTTCACGAAATATGGCGTCTGAGATTTTCTCGGCAACCATAATCGTTGGGATGTTCGTATTTGCTCGCGGGCAGAATGGCATCACCGACGCATCGGCGACTCTTAAACCCGATAGTCCATGAACGCGGCCTGTCGGATCCGTCACACTGTTCGGATCATGAGCAGATCCCATCCTGCAAGTCGAAGTGGGATGAAAGTTCCCAAAAACGTTTTGTCGTACAAAGCAGTCAAGACGCTCGTCATTATTTAGAAGATCTGAGATGCTGCGACCATCAGTGATTGCGAATCTGATCAGGCTTCGACGAAGCGACGATGAACTATCCATAAGAGCTGCGAGAAAAAATGTTAGACCGTAGTTCAAGCCGTTGTACTTGCCGATTCGCTTTGCTCGTCCAGTCCAGGTAGAAGGAAAAGGGTCGAGCGCCGTATTCGCCAAGGCCTTATGATTAATCAGTTTTGCAACGAATCGAAATGCGTTTTTCAATCGCTCAGCATCGCGTTGGTCGCTCAACATGTCGAAATTCACTTCTGGCTCAGCGAGATGCGATGAACTTGTGAGCGAAACAGTTCCTGTCGAATAGACGCGATTAACCCAGAAATTGAGCGTCCCTAAGCGTTTGCCAACGGGATGCCAGGCAGATTTCGCCAGAACCGATATGGCCATATCGGTAGGGGGGCAACCGTCGTGACCGGATGAATATCGAGCATGCATCTGGATATATCCGGTCGCGGTCGGCAACATCCGATCCTCTGGTTTCAAATACGCCGAGATGGCGACCCCGGCGTGCTCCTGCAGGTTTTTTCCGACCCCTTCAACATCGGCGACGACTTGAATGCCGAGCTCTGATAAGACTTTGCCCGGGCCAATACCGGATCGCATCAGTATCGCGGGCGAATGAATAGCGCCAGCACACAGGACCACCGCTGGTGCGCTATAGGATTGGCGACCGGTGTTACTCTCAGTATCGACGCCGGTTATCTGGCGACCTGAGAGAGTTAGTTGTACAACCGTAGTCTCTGACAAAATTGTAAGATTTGGCCGAGCGCGGACACTCTCTGGCAAATAAGCCATCGCAGCTGACACGCGGCGACGGTTGAGGTTTGTGAGTGGAACAACTGAGTGGCCATCGCGGAACTCACCGTTGAAGTCTGGCCAGAAGGGTATATTTTCATCTTCAAAAGCCGTCGACACCGCGTTCACGAATCCTGACCACTCTCCTTTGTCGGCACGGCTAATCGGCAGCGGCCCGCTATTGCCGTGGAAGTGATCGCGAAAGTCCAGATCGCATTCGAGTCGGCGGAAATATGGCAGGACGCCTTCCCAATCCCAACCCGTTGCCCCGGTGGACGCCCACTCATCATAATCGGCGGGGGCACCCCGATTGGCGACTTGAGCGTTGATACTGGAGCCTCCACCTATGACCCGAGCTTGCTCATAGTGCACACGTCTGTTGCTATTTCGTACAACGGCTGCAGTAAGTGACGGCCACTGATATCGTTGATTGTAGTAAGCGCGCGTGGGGTTCCCATCGAGAATATCATCAGGAATTTCGTTGGGGGGAAAGTCAGGCCCAGCTTCAATGAGCAGGACGTGACTGCCACTAGCCGACAACCGGTTCGCCATGACGCACCCGGATGAGCCGCCACCTATAATTATATAATCGAAAAGCAACGATCCCTCCCATCTTGCGCCCGCAAATTAGCACGATTTTGTTGCGGAGAGCTGCAAGCGAGCTTGGTATGGGCAGAAAAGCTGCAATCTTGTGGAGCCTTCCGCAGAAACGCGCTGTGTTCCTGCAACGGGCTCTTGCGGCGGTGCATCCGCAAAAAGGTCCCAACTTTCTTTGGCCAAATAGGCAATGTCAAGCAGGTGCTGGTTCCGACTTGGTCGGAGTGCGACGTAGTCTTCTGGACAACCTGCCGGTTCAAAGGCCGCGGGCGTGCGCGACGCGATTGAGGCCGTAGGCGCGAGCCTGCTGTACCTGCCGCCCTACGTCCCCACTTTAATCCGGTTGAGAACGCCTTGGCCAAACTCAACGCGCTCCGGCGCGGTGGTCGAACTCTTCACCCAGCCGAATGTGCCCACTACTTCCAAAGCCGCAGGATCTGCATGGGATTAAAAAGAGAACGTGCTTGAGCATCATGTTCTTCTAAGTCACATGGCCCGGCGAGATAGGATGATGCGGCCTCGATCGCAGCAGCGCGCCGATAGGGACCTTGGCTTCGTCGGGCCGAGCAATTAGGAGGACCTCAGCCAAACCACGCAGCGCCCCAGCCAAGTGCCGGCGGATGCCTACCGCCCGGGCTTGGGTTGCCTTCATTTCGCGGCGCAATGAGACGGTCACCGCGGACGCGCAGGATGCCTTGACCGCATCGGCAAGAATGGCGGGCGATTCCCGGAACTCCATCGCGTTGCATCTCCACACGTGCTTGGTCGAGCAGCGCGGAGTCGGGGCGATGGGACGGCAACAGAGGGGAACTGTGTTCGCTCATTTCATTGCAGATATTCGTCTTTTAGCCAGTTTTGGATAGACAGCTTTCAGCTCCTTTGAGGTAGCGGCAAGCCCGAGTTTGCCGCACCGCAGGGCGCAGGTTCTCGTACGCGATCGTTCCGGTATGGCACTCGAGGGTGGTCGCGCCGGTGGCGATTGCTAGTCATCCGAAAGCTCGCAAGAAGGGGACCGGCCTGCAGAGTTCCGTGCCAAGAGTCTTGATGTCGCGGGTTGCGCCGCACAAGGATCATGAGGAAGACTATTACAGCTGGTCGGCGTGCGCGGCGACAATCAAGGTGAGACTCGTATTGCCGCACGTAACGATGCTCCCCGAGATTCGAGCGTTGCCTCATCTATTTTGCTCCCGGCTTGGGCGAAGGAGGCCGGGCGCGGAGATGGCCGGGGTTTCGCAGCGCCCGGCCTCCTTCGCGAGCGCCACGGCGCCTCAGTGTGGCCTTGCGATCTCCTGGATCGGCGGCTCCTTGTTCAGGGAGTCAAACAGCAACGCGTCTGCCTGCTCGCTGCGCCACACCTTCAGCCGGCGCTGAAGTGTTCGAAGCAGTTTGTCCGGGTAATCGCCGGGATACTCGGCCTGCAGTCGTGACAGATGTTCACAGCCGGTTCGCCATGGTTCGGCTTCGAACCAATTTCGCAAGTCGGCAGTCGCCTTGACGAGAGGGTCAGGACGGCGGCGGCCTCGTTTGCCTTTCACAATCGGGCGATCCCGTCGGCCGGATAGCTCCGTCCTTCGAGGCAGTTCGGAAACTCGCCAGGAAAGGTCGATTGGCTGAGTTGCCCCGTCAGAGCGCATGGCGGGCGGAGTATCGGCAAGCGCAGCGAGTCGCTCCTGCATGGCGCGGATATCGCGCAATAGCACCACAGGATCGAGCCCGGCGTAGATTTCCTGCAGACGGGAGCGGACTGCATCTGGTGCTAGCGTCGGCAACCAGACGCTGATGCGGCGTGGATGGCGGGCTATAAGTCTTGCGCACACGTGCGCCGTCGCGCTGCTTCGCGATCTACTTGAACGATGGCTGAAAGAAGTTTACGAACAGCCGCGCTGACGGGTAGAGCTTCGCTAGCAGCGTGGCGGCCTCCAGCCCCTCGAACCGACGATATCCGACCATCCTACGCACCACGGCGCCATTCTTCTGCTCGACAAAGGCCTGGTCGTTCTTGCGGTAGGAGCGGTAGCGCGTGAAGACGATGTTGGCGGCGCCAGTAGCGGCGCACATTCCGTCCAGCCGAAGCCTGGCGCTGGATCGTCCCAATCCGCCGACGTTCTAATGGGAATGCTCCGTCGCAGGGCGTGCGCCGCAGGCCGTCGTCGGGACGTCCCATAATGACCGTGCCGTTCCATCGCCTCGAGAAGGACGGGCAGCAACGCCTTCAGCCGCTTCCCACAGACCCGGTCAGACGAATCCCACAGCAACATGAGCACATTGCGTTCCGCTTCATCATAAATCCGCGGCCGCGCTCGCCGGCCTGTAGACGCTCTCTCATGGCGCCGCAGCAGCCGCATCGCGTGCTTGCGGTGAAAGCCCGTGATGACGACGAATTCATCCAAAATTCTCGCCTTCTCCGCTCGCGTCGAAGCACGATATCGCTCCGAAACCGCCGCAGTCAGTTCTTTCCTAATCGCCATGCTCAGCTGTCCCATAGTCGCCCCTGCTCATACCCCTCGGTAGGGAGCAACTTATGTGAGGCAACGGTTGAACATTCAGGAACATTTTCGACGAGGCAATGCGGCATCCCGCGCCGCTTGGCGACGTTCATCGCCAAGGCCTTGAGCCACGACCATTTCGTCACGCGAGTGATCAGCGTTTGTGCAGCCTCATAGAGCAACGTCCGCATCATGCCGTTGCCGCACAGGGATATGCATCCAATGCGCTTGCTTTCCCCGGACTCGTTGAGCTTCGGCGTCAGCCCCAGGATGGGCCCTACCGCCTTGGAGTTTCTGAACCGCTGCGGAATGTCGATTGTCGCGGCGTAGGCGAGCGCCACCACGGGGCCGACACCGGGAACCGTCATCAAGCGCCGGCAGATCGTATCGTTCCTGGCGATCATGAGCACTTTTTTGTGCAGGCGCGCAAATTCGGCACGCAGCTTCCGCTGGGCGGCCAGCAGCGGTTCCATGATTTCTTCCAGATCGGGCATGCCTTCAACGAGTTCGCGAGTGCGCTCCTCGAACTTCACCGTTCCCACAACACCGACTTTGAGGCCGAAGTTGCGCAGAAGGCCGCGGATGTCGTTCTCGATGGCGATTGCCTTCCCTTGCAGTAGCTTGCGGGCTGTTAGGAGTGCCCGCCGCTTCTGGCTCGTGAGCGTTTTCACATGCACCGGGCGGTACAGGTTGACCCGCATCATCTGCGCGATGCCCGCGCGCATCATTGCGATCCGTCTTGGTCGGCTGCGCCTTCAAGAACGCTTTCACATGGCGCGTCTCGATGCAGATAGCCGGCAACCCGACGCTCGCCAGCTCCTCGAAAAGCCATTGCGACAATGGCCCCGCTCGAGACCGACCCGTTCAGTATTCAAGGCAGGACCCTTCAGCACGGCGAGGAGATCGTCGGGATGGCTGACCACCTTCACCTTACGGCAGATCCTGCCGGATTCATCAACAATGCAAACGGCAGTCTCTTTCACACGACATCGAGACCGATAAAGTGCTTCATGCTGCGCTTCCTTTCCTGATGCTTGTGGCTGTTGGACAGACCACGTTCTATCCTCAGCTCGAAGCGCAGCACCTTCCTGCATCACCATTGAAGAAGGGGCGCAGCCGAATACCCCATCTACCTTAATCTGACGTGCCTTGACATCGCAACCCTCCAAAATTCATCGAGGGACGGACCGTTGTCACAGCGCCCACCAAAAGGTTGCAACTAATCCTGCAAATAACTTTACAGAACTTCACAGCCGCAGCAGGCCGACAATGGTACCTTCATCGGAAGTCTAAGATGGCCGCAGAAAAAGCTGATGCTCATCTACATCCGGATCGCCGCACAACACGCAAGGTCGGAGTTACAACCATGGCAAGAAGAGCGCTCATCCTGGTTGAGGGCCATAGGGGTATTGGTCCGCGAACGTCCAAGCGGCCCAGCGTCTTGGCCTCACTCCAATTACCCTGTCAGCTGATCCAGCTCGGTACGACTATCTTGCGGCGGAAGGAATTGAGGCAATCCATGTCCATACAGACAATCTCGATGCGCTGATCCGCGAATGTTGCCGGCGCTTAGGGACCTATGACATCGCTGGCATTACCGGCTTTTCGGGCGACGACGAGTCGGTCTATGCGACAGTTGGCAAGCTCTGCTTGCATTTCAATCTACCGGGACCGCACCCCGTATCCATCGAACGATGTTGTGACAAATTCGTTCAACGTCAGCTCCTCGCAGAGGCTGGGGTTCCATTCCTGCTTATCGCTTGGCAGCGAATGCGACAGACGTAGAAAGTTCTGCTGCGGAGATCGGCCTGCCGGTGATTCTTAAGCCAGCCCTAGGCAGCGGCAGCATCGGTGTCCGATTGTGCCGCGATGTCGATGAGTTGGCCGAACATACGACCTATCTGTTGGGTAGCCGGCACATATTGCGGTCCCCACCGAGGATACTTGTCGAAGAATTCGCACAAGGCCCCTTTATGTAGCTCATATAATGGGAAATGAGGTCATCGGGATTGAGGCCGCCGATTTCGGTCCTCCGCCGCATTTCGTCTTTCGTGAGACGATCTTTCCGGCCTTGCTGACCGATGACGAGCATATGCGTATCGCTAGTGTTTCGCTGAGCTGTTTGCGAGCTCTCGGCCTTGGCTGGGGGCCAGCCTGCATTGAACTCCGGTGGAGGAAGCGTGGTCCAGTCGTCATTGAAGTCAATCCGCGTCTTGGTGGCGGTCCTGAACCCGTTCAGCTGGCTTACGGTGTCGATCTCATCACCGAGCACATCAAGCTTGTCATTGGCGAGAAAGGCGTTTCCATACTGCGGCCTGGCGGGCCCTACTTCCTGATCGCGATGGCACCCTCGATTGGATCGATGGCGACAGTCGGGCGGCTGCCGTACCAGGCGTCGCCGAGGTCAAATTGTATGTTAAACCCAAGACGCCGATCGTCAGGAAAGGCGATTACCGAGACTGGATCGGACATGTCATCGCCAGTTCACCCTGCCATACTCAGACCGAGGCGATACTTCAGCATGCTGTCGGCTTGATCGATTGGTCGATCACACCATTTCCGACCGAACAGGTACAATCAGCGGCCTCTTACCTCTCCGCATCACCGCAGGTGGGCCCAGGTAAGAGGCGATCGTCGCGAAGCTGGTGCAATTAAGAGCGTGAGAAAGATGGGTTTTGTGTAACGGGCTGAACTTGCGCGGAGCCGACGTGGAACAGAAAGCACCGATCCTCGACTACAGACAATTCCGGTCACCAATTGGAGGCCCTGGCGATCGCTATTCCCATGACGCTCTCATCCCTCACGAGGCTGCTAGTCGGCTTGGCCGACGCAGCCGTGGTCGGCCGATTCGGCGATGCCGCATTGTTTCGCGGTCTTGCGGCCGGGGCTGTGGTTTTCGGTGTCATTTTTGTGATCTTAGATTTCCTGCGCTCCAGCACATGCGAGCTTGTCGCCAGGCTTTCCGGGAGGCGACGCCCCGGGATAGCGGGCGGTCTTCTTGCGCGCATTTGTCATCGCTGGAATCTCCGACCCTGACCGAGGCGAGAAGCTCTACTCTACTCCACTTCGGGGCACTCCGCGGAGACAAATCAACTGGCAGGGGGCCTCGCTGTCTCGACTCCAGATGCATGCCAGGGGTGTTTCGCCGGACGATGAAAACCTGTCCGAAACAAGTCAGAAGCTTGGGACAAATACCGTATCTCTTATAGAACATCGATATGAGCGCGCGAAACACGTTCCTTCGGAAACTGCTGCCCGGCCTCTGCAGCGCCGGAGACCGTTGCACCAACCGCCGCGCACGAACATGGCGGGTATTTCAAGGCACGAGCTCAGTCGTCCGACCATTGAATATGTCATGGAAATAGCATGGAAATAGCTGTTGCTGCATTGCGATCCGTACCCGGCGGTGTACTGGTTTGTCCACCAGCCCCTTAACGGTGCGGGCTCGTCTGTAAGCTCGTGGTCTCTGACGCTTCGTCATCGATATCGGCGACCACCTCCCGGATGACGGTGCGAACGATGCGCTTCTTGAGCCTTGCATCCGTCGTCGGCGCCGCCCACACTGCCTTGAGATTCCGACACGCGTAAGCGCCCGGTTCCATCGCAACTCCAGTTCCGCCGCGACCAGCCGGTTCCGCGGATCGATGGCGTCGTATTGCCGGAACGCCCGATCGGCGCTGTAGCGTGCCGCCTCGAGATCGCGCATCAGAGCATCGCGGACCTGATCGCGGCGACTGGCCGCTTGCGCTTCGGCCTCGACGGCCGCGGCTATCGCTCCCGGCTCGACAACCCGCAGAAGAGCTTCCTCGATGGCGTCGTCGACGCGTAGCCCACCGAAGGCGATGCAATGCGGCTCGCCATTGTCAAGCAGACCACGCCAGCAGGAATAGCGCGGAATGTTGTGCTTGGTTCCCGTGTAGCGGACCGTCAGCTTGCGGCCGCAGCGCCGGCAGCGGACAAGGCCGGCGAGCAGAGCGTCGCCATGCTTGGACGCCCCGTGATGCCGGCCCGTGGGCACGTTGTCGCTGACCATCTTACGGATCGCTTCCGCCCTTTCCCAACTGAAGTAGCCTTCGTGTGCACCCGGGATCAGCGCCAGCCATTCATCACGCGCCTTACGGCGGCTGCGCGAGCGAATGGCTGTTGCATTATATCCCGACGCAGCACGAGTCTTACCATAGGCGTAGGCGCCGCCGTAGATCGGGTTCTCGATCATTCTGTGGATGGTCGCATAGCTTGGCCTGCGCCAAACCACATCGCCATTGTTGCGCTCGGCAGGCAAATCCAGCCCATGTTCGAGGAACCAGAGCAGGGCCTGGCGGGCACTGCCGAGTTCCGCCACCTTGTCAAACACAAGGGTGATGGCCTCCTGCATGCGACGATCGGGATCCTTCTCGAGCCGGTCGCCGACCTTCACGAAGCCGACCGGGGCAGCGACGACGAGTTCACCGCGCCGGGCCTTCTCATAGCGGGCCGACAGGGAGCGCTGACGCAGAAGATCGAGCAAACTCGTTGAGACTGCCCTTCAATCCCAGCAGCAGCCGGTCATTGCCCTGGCGCGGTGCGTAGACCGTCTCCTGGTCGATCAGCACGGTATCGACGACGCGGCACATCTCGATGAGCTGCTGCCAGTCGCGGCTGTTGCGGGCAAAGCGCGATACCTCCCGCGCCGCAACCGCCCCAACCTTGCCGAGACAGACTGCGGCGACCATCCGATCGAAGCCCGCTCGCGCGACACCGCCAGCAGCAGAGCGGCCGAGATCGTCATCGACGGTCTCGATGCAAGACCAGCCGAGCGCCACCAGGCCATCGCGCATCGCATACTGCAGGGCGCTGCTCTCACGATTGTGCAGAACCTGATGGGCCGAGGACTGCCGCACATACAGGATCGCCTTGCGCTCCAGATGGTGGGGCCCGATCTTCTCATGCATCATGGCGCGCTTCCTCCCGTTGAACGGCGCGCGCGCCGTCGACGTGATCGAGGATCAGGCGCACCATCAGCTTTGTCAGCGTCAGGCGCGTCTCTTCCGGCAGCGCCTGCCATGGTGGCATCTGCGCGGTCTCCGTCTCGTGCGGGAACTGATATGTCGTGGGCTGGCGCGGCATGGACCTCTCCCCGATTCGCGTCGTGAGGACCCGATGCTGCGCCCGAATCCTCCAATTGCGATGGGGTGTCAATGCCGCTCGAATTTTCCCCAGAAGTGCCGAAGTAAAATTCCCCAGTTTCGCCGCTCAGACTGTCGCGGAGGGGTGTCCATTTTTCGGTGGCCGGCCGCGCGGTCGCGATGGTGGATTTAATGTCGGCGGCGTGATGGAGGCTTTTGATCGCAAGTGTTCGGGCATGAGCTCGGCGTGCTGGCGGAGCC
>NZ_JAMYMK010000037.1:0-22152 GCF_040318565.1 Mesorhizobium sp. M1142 | reverse complement strand
ACATCCCGCGCCGCGCCAATTTGGAATGCGACCTTTTCTTACGAATGCACATCGCTGTTAGGAAGATGTCCCCCACGTAGGGTTCGGAAAACGGCGGCAATGGCGTGCAAATCGGAACGGTTGACGTCAGAATGCTTGCCCACCGCTCGCGAACGAGGCTTCGCTCAGGCGCATCGACCGCTGATCTTCGTTTTGGGATTGCATTCGCCATTGTCGCTTAGCCAGCGACGAGCAGTTGGCTATCTTGCATAGCATACGGACCGCCGTGGGCGGGGACAGTCGGTCCCGCGTCCCGTCCTGCGGCCGGCGCCATGCTGACGCTCCTACGGCTGTCCTGTTCACCGCCCGCGACGGGGGCGAATTTCCTCCGTCCTACGCGCGACAATATCCGCTGTTGCGGACGCGCGCAGAACTGCGGTTTATACGCCGTTTTTCCGTTGAGCGCCGGCAGTCGCCGGCGCCGACCGTATCGTCCTGTCAGCAACCGTCTCCTCAGTGCCACCAGTTACCGAAGCAATCGCTTCGGAGTTGACCGCCTAGAGCGGCTTTCCGGCGCGTACCATGGCACGCGCAATAGCGAGTTCGACTTCAGTCTTGGCATTCTCTTTCTGCGTCATGTTGTCGGCTGCAATGAGTCGCTTTAGCGCCCGCAGTGTCTCACCCCGGGTCCAGCCTACCTCCAACATGCTATCAATGATTGCCTGAAAGCCGGGCTCCATGGCCTCCTGACAGTCTAGCGCGCGGTCTGCGTAATCATGGTCGTCCAGGTGCCTGGGCGGATTTATCATTCTTCACTCCATCTCCGGCACGTCGCCGTTGGTGAACAGCACTGTCGGCGGTCCATAGTCGCCAAGCGCCGCGTTGGCGTCGCGACTCCATGCTATGACACCGACGTGGTTTGAAGCCAGCGCCTTTGCTGTACGGATCGCGCGGTCCTCGCTCTGCTGGTCGGTCTGGCCGTATGCTGTGAACAGTTCGCCATCCTCGCCGCGGTCGAACGCCACGACAACGATCAGCTTCGGCTTTTTCTGATCTGACACATCGTCGGACACTCAGTGCGTCCTGCCGGAGCGGAGATGCATCTCGATCTTATTGATTACCTTGGTGAGGACATCGACCGCCTGGAGATTAACGGCGAAGTCGAATTACCTTCCGCCGTTTCGAATATCAGAACGCCGACCTTGGTCTCGTCGTCGCTCATCATGCCCATTCCAATGCCCGTCGGCATATAAGGTGGTTTTTCTGACATGGTCTCTCTCCTCAGATGCGGTGTGGCCTCGTCAGCAATTCGGCCATCTGGCCGTGCGACCCGAAGGGGGCCGAGCAGATAGATAGACGATGGCAACCCGTGTTATCCCGTTCAGCACTCTTCGAAATGCATCGACTGGCCGCGCATCATTGCTAGGGTCAGTGCGATTGCAGGATTTGCGGGCGGCTTCTCCATCAGCAAGGAACCATCGAAATCGCGCCACGCCGCCATGCGCAATTCACCGTCATCGGCGGCGGCAGGGTCGAAAACGTGGGCATCATAGGGATCCAGGTCAATCTCAATCGTCCAGTCCTTAGGCGCCTTGCGAGCCATTTCCCCAACCTGGGCGAGATCGCTGGTGAAGAAGGGGATACGGTCGCCATCTTCCGAAAGCGGCTCAACCCGATCCAGCGTCGGTCGCTCAGGCACCCAACCAAGAACGAAGGCAATATCGAAATCGATCTGGCGGTCCGGCCCGGTCGTGGTCTCCAACCGGGTGACAACATCAGGATAGAGCTGCTTGCGCGCCGGCCACGTGTCCGGAAGCGCCTCAGCTTGCAATCTCGTTTGGGGAACGTCGATCAGTTCCATGATCTGATGGCGCGGAACTCTGTCTTCCGGCCAGCCCGCACAACATGCCGCCGTCGCAGCCTCGTCGGCTTCCATCCAAACCGAAGCAGCCTGGTCCTCATCCTCGGTTGGCTTGTCGTCTTCCGGAAAGCCTTTGGAATTTCTTCCGCAGCGCCACCCCGCCATACCATTGACTCTTTATTAGGAAGAGAACAAATGAGGAACATTCGTCAGCATTTCGCGTTCAGGAAACAAATGAGTGCATCGACGCCAATCGCTGCCATTTCCGATCTCCGGGATCGCATTGCGCATCTCGAAGGCGGGAACACGCGCGCGCGTGCGGTGCTCCCGTTCGGTGTCGCGGCCATCGACAACCATCTGCCCGGAGGCGGCGTGGCGCTTGGTGCTCTCCATGAGGTTGCCGGCGGCGGCAATGGTGCCATCGATGGCGCTGCTGCATCGCTTTTTGCTGCAGGAATTGCGGCCAGGGCGCAGGGCAAGGTGCTGTGGTGTGTGACGCGTCAAGATCTGTTCGCGCCGGCAATCGCCCAGGTCGGACTTCACCCGGACCGCGTGATCTACGTCGAAGCCGGTGACGATAAATCCCTGCTCGCCTGCTTCGAGGAAGGTTTGAGGCATGTCGGGCTTGGGGCTGTGGTTGCCGAGGTTGCCCGGCTGTCGATGACGGCCTCGCGCCGCTTGCAGCTTGCAGCTGAAGGCTCGGGCGCCATGGGGATCGCCATCCGTCGCTGGCGCCGCCAGACTGAAGCTGCCGATTTCGGACAGCCGACGGCTTCGGTCAGCCGCTGGCGAGTTTCTGTCTTGCCATCGAGGCCGCTCCCCGTGCCGGGTATTGGCCGGGCGCGATGGCAACTTGAACTGATCAGGTCTCGTGGAGGGGAAACGCTGGATATCGAAGTGGAGGCTTGTGATGCAAAGGGTCGTCTCGCTCTTCCTTCCAAGCTGGTCGACAGATCGGCTCAGAAGGAAATTGGGCGACGTCTCGCCGCCACCGGATAGGCCCTTGGTGCTGGTCGGGCGGCAAGGCAATTGTCGCCTCGTGACCGCAGTCGATCGCGCGGCAGTGGAAGCGGGCTTGCGCGTCGGAATGCCGGCTACGAAAGCGCAGGCCCTCGTGCAGGGGCTGGCGGTCATGGATGCCGCACCCCAAGCCGACGCGGAGGCATTGGAGCGGCTAGCGCTATGGGCATTGCGGCGCTACGCGCCAATCGTCGCGACAGATCCTCCGGACGGATTGGTCTTGGAGACCACGGGCGCCGACCACCTTCATGGCGGTGAACAATTGATGCTGACCGATATGGTCGAACGCCTCGGCCGTGTCGGCTTCTCGGCGCGGGCCGCGATAGCCGATAGCTGGGGTGCCGCTCACGCTATTGCGCGCTACGTCAAGCAGACCGTCCGCGTGGTCGCCGTCAATTCAACCTACGATGCGATCCTTCCTCTGCCCATCGCGGCACTGCGTTTGCCCAATGCAATCGTCAGCGGTCTGCGGGTTTTGGGGTTCGACCGGGTAGGCGAGCTTCTGAAGCAGCCGCGCGCGCCACTGACGCTGCGCTTCGGGCCGGAACTCGGCCGCCGCCTTGACCAGGCTGCCGGGTGCCTTGCCGAACCGATTGAGCCCGTACGGGCAGCCGATGTGGTCGAGGTCAAGCGCGGCTTTGGCGAGCACATCGGTGCGGCCGAGACGATCGCCCGCTATGTTGGCAAGCTTGTTCAGGCGCTATGTGCCGAACTGGAGACCAAGGGGCTCGGCGCGCGGCGGCTCGACCTGCTGCTCTACCGCGTCGACAACCGCGTCGAGGCCATTCGCGTCAGCACGGCCTTGCCGGTCCGCGATGTGAAGAGACTGACGCGTTTGTTATGCGACAAGATCGAGACGGTCGATCCGGGCTTCGGCATCGAGTTGATGCGGCTGTCCGCGCCCTTGGCTGAACCATTGACACCTAAGCAGACTATCTCGTCACTCATCGAGCAACGGGACGCCGACATCTCGGATCTGATCGACATACTCGGCAATCGTGTCGGCGAGGAGAAGCTCTACCGGTTTGCACCAGTTGCCAGCGACGTGCCGGAGCGATCGTTGCGGCGTGTGGCTCCGGGCTCGGTGGAAACCGGCGAGGCATGGCCGGACCATTGGCCGCGCCCGGCCCGTTTGTTTGCCGTGCCGGAACCGATCGAGGCCATTGCGCTGCTGCCGGATCATCCGCCGGCCAGCTTTACCTGGAGAGGCATCCGTCGAAGGGTCAAGCGCGCCGATGGCCCTGAGCGAGTTTTCGGCGAGTGGTGGAAGCGCGACGCCGAGCTTGCCGCCGTGCGCGACTACTTCCAGGTCGAGGATGAAGCCGGCGAGCGGTTCTGGATCTATCGCGCCGGCGACGGCGAGGATGAAGCGACCGGCTCGCATCGCTGGTTCCTGCACGGCATCTTCGGATGACTGGACGTTACGTCGAACTGCAATGCACCTCGCATTTTTCCTTTTTGCGCGGCGCCAGCTCCTGCGAAGAATTGTTTGCGCAGGCCGCCATCATGGACATGCCCGCACTTGCCATCTGTGATAGCAACAGCCTGGCCGGCATTGTCCGCGCGCATGAAGCGGCGAAGGCAACAGGTGTCAGGCTGATCGTCGGGTGTCGGCTGGATCTAGCTGAAGAAGTCTCCATCCTGGTTTATCCAACCGACCGCGCATCCTACTCCCGGCTTTGCCGGTTGCTGTCGCTGGGCAAGAAGCGTGGCGGCAAGGCGAAATGCGTGCTGCATTGGGCAGACCTTGTCGCGTATGGCGAAGGCCTTGTTGCCGTGTTCATTCCCGATCAAGCTGACGATACATGCTCGCTCTGGCTGCGGCGACTGTGCGAGGCATTTGATGATCGGGCCTATCTGGCGTTGACGTTGCGCCGCCGTCCCAATGACGCTTTGCGGCTGCACGATCTGTCCAACCTTGCCGGACAGGCCGGCGTGCCGACAGTCGTCACCAACGATGTGCTGTTCCACGAGCCGTCACGTCGCATCCTCCAGGATGTCGTCACCTGCATCCGCCACAATGTCACCATTGACGATGCAGGGTTTCGGCGAGAGCGACATGCCGACCGTTACCTGAAACCGCCTGAGGAAATGGCCCGGCTTTTTGGTCGCTACCCCGAGGCGCTCACTCGGACGCTTGAGATCGCCAAGCGCTGCCGGTTTTCACTGGATGAACTTGCTTACCAATATCCCGAGGAGCGCATGCTGCCGGACCTGACGCCGCAGCAGGCGCTGGAGAAGCTGACCTGGGAAGGCGCAACGGAGCGCTTCCTCGAGGGGGTGCCCGACAAGGTTATCGCCACGCTCAAGCATGAATTGCAGCTCATTGAGAAGCTGCAATACGCGCCGTATTTTCTAACGGTGAATTCGATCGTTCGCTTTGCCCGCAGCCAGGACATTCTGTGCCAGGGCAGGGGGTCGGCTGCCAACAGCGCCGTCTGCTACGTGTTGGGCATCACCTCGATCGATCCCGACCGCAATGATCTACTGTTCGAACGCTTCGTCTCGGAGGAGCGCCGCGAACCTCCCGACATCGATGTCGACTTCGAACATGAGCGGCGAGAAATCGTCATGCAATGGGTGTTCGACACCTACGGCCGTGAGCACGCAGCACTTTGCTCGACCGTCATCCGTTATCGCTCGAAGGGCGCCTTGCGCGATGTCGGCAAGGCTCTGGGTCTGCCCGAAGACCTCATCAAGATGCTGTCGTCACAGGTCTGGGGCTGGTCGGACGAAGGCGTCCAACCCAGGCATGCCGAGGAGCTGAACCTCAATCTCGGCGACCGCCGCCTTCGGCTTGCGCTGGATCTGGCCAGGCAATTGATCGGAGCGCCGCGCCACCTGTCGCAGCATCCCGGCGGTTTCGTGCTGACTCGTGACAGGCTGGACGATCTGGTGCCGATCGAGCCGGCGGCGATGAGGGATCGTCAGGTCATCGAATGGGACAAGGACGACATCGATGCGCTGAAGTTCATGAAGGTCGATGTCCTGGCGCTGGGCATGTTGTCCTGCATGAAGCGCGGCTTCGATCTGCTGGCCGAGCACAAGGGAATAGATCTCGATCTCGCTTCGATCCCGGCTGAAGATCCGCGAACTTATGCAATGATCCGCAAGGCCGACACGCTCGGCACGTTCCAGATCGAATCGCGTGCGCAGATGTCGATGCTACCGCGCATCAAGCCGCGGACTTTCTATGACCTGGTGATCGAGGTGGCGATCGTCCGGCCGGGACCGATCCAGGGCGACATGGTGCATCCGTATCTGCGCCGCCGCGAAGGCAAGGAAGAAGTGGTCTACCCCAAGCCTGAGCTCGAAAAAGTGCTCGGAAAAACACTGGGCGTACCGCTGTTCCAGGAACAGGCGATGCGGGTGGCGATCGAATGCGCCGGCTTCACCCCGGGCGAGGCCGACCAGCTTCGCCGCGCCATGGCGACCTTCAAACACACCGGCGGCGTCTCCAGCTTCGGTGCCAAGCTGATCGGCGGCATGGTGAAGAACGGCTATGAGCGCGAGTTCGCCGAAAAGACCTTCAAGCAGCTGGAAGGCTTCGGAAGCTATGGCTTTCCCGAAAGCCATGCGGCGAGCTTCGCGCTGATCGCCTACGCCTCGTCCTGGATGAAATGCCATCACCCGGATGTATTCTGCGCAGCCCTTCTCAACGCCCAGCCGATGGGCTTCTACGCGCCGGCACAGATCGTTCGCGATGCCCGCGACCATGGCGTCGAGGTGCGTCCGGTCTGCGTCAATGCCTCGCGTTGGGACTGTACGCTCGAGCCCACCGCGGAAGAGGATCGGTTCGCCGTTCGCCTTGGCCTGCGGATGGTCCGCGGTCTTGCCAATGCCGACGCGGCAACGATCGTCACGACACGCGCCGACCAGCCCTTTGCCTCGGTGGATGACCTCTGGTACCGGGCCGGTGTTCCCGCCGCCTCTCTGGTTGAGCTCGCCCAGGCCGACGCGTTCCAATCGTCTCTATCGCTGGCGAGGCGTGAGGCACTGTGGGCGATCAAGGCACTGCGCGACGAGCCGCTGCCGCTGTTTGCGGCCGCCTCCGCACGGGCGCGCCAGACGGTGCCGGAGATACAGGAACCCCTTGTCGCATTGCGCGCCATGACATCAGGCGGTGAGGTGGTCGAGGACTATGGACATGTTGGACTGACGCTGCGCGATCACCCCGTTTCGTTCCTGCGCACAGATCTACGCCGCAAACGCATTGTCTCTTGCCGCGAGGCGATGCAGGCCCGCGACGGTCAATGGCTGGAAGCAGCTGGGCTCGTGCTGGTCCGGCAACGGCCCGGCTCAGCCAAGGGCGTCATGTTCATCACGCTTGAGGACGAGACCGGCATCGCCAATCTAGTGGTCTGGCTGAAGGTCTTCGAGAAATATCGCCGGGTCGTGCTCGGCGCCGGCATGATTGCCGTCTATGGGCGGATTCAGCGCGAAGGCGAGGTGGTCCATCTCGTCGCTCATCGCTTGAGCGATCTTTCCGCCGATCTGGCCAGCGTTGGCGATCGTGATGCTGCCTTCCCGCTGCCGCATGGGCGCGGCGACGAATTCCATCACGGCAGCCCGACACCGGACCCGCGCGGCATGCCGAAGGCGCCAAAGCCGAGGAACATCATCGATCCCTTATGCCGAACTCGGCATAAGGGATCTTATCCCGAGTGGGAGAACATGCCGATCAAGCTGTCTAAACCACGGGACTTTCGGTAAAAACGCCGCCGCGGCTCGGCATAGTCAAGGTGTCCGGCGTCGCGAATTTCTCAGTGTGGTCGTATCCCACCCGACGGCTTCTGGGCAGCTAGACTAAGCTGGAATAGCGGCCGTTCAGGTGCCCGCCGCACTTCGACGGCAATGCGCCCAATGTCGGCCGTAGAAGTCGATCTTGCCATTGCCCGGAAGCAGACGTCGCCCGAAGCGGGAGTGATCGTGGTTGCGCGACATCTCGAGCACAGACTATCTATCGTGGAGCGTTACGGCGAGCCAGCAGCAGCGCGATGCCCAATGCCGGAAGCGTCGCCGTCGCGACGGCGAAGAAGACGAATTGCAGCCCGGCCGACCCAGCGACCAAGCCGAGCGCAGGGCTGCCGAAGCCGAGCGCCACGTCGAGGAAGACGGTGTAGAGTCCCATGGCCAGGCCGCGGCTGCGTGGCGGAAGATGGCTTACGGCCTCGGCACCGAAACCGGGATAGACCAGCGAGTAGCCAAGGCCAGTCAGGCCCGCTCCGATGGCGGCGAGAACGGGTCCGGGCGCAAGCCAGATCAGCATCAGCCCTGCCGCCTCGACCGCCACGAAGATCACGGCGACGCGTGCGCCCCCAAGCCTGTCGGGCAGGTGGCCGAAGCACAGCCTTGCCGCGATCAGCGACGCGGCATAAGCGGTGAAGGGAAGCCAGACTGGCTGCCAGCCGCGTTCGGCAAAGAGCAGGGCGCCAAAGGACAGGATCGCGCCATAGCCAAGGCTGCAGAAAGCAGCTCCGACGCCGGGAAGCCAGACCGCTTGCGCCACGCTCGTCCATGCCTGTCGCGCGGCGCTCGCGGCGGCGCTGGTGCCACGCATAGGCAGGATGGCAAGCAGCGTCGCAAGCGGCAGGCCGACCGTCGCGAGTCCGATCGCGGTGAAACCGCTCGCCGCGTAAAGCGCAGATCCGATCGGCGCGCCTAGCGCGAGCGCCGCAAACATCGCCGTGCCCACCCAGGCTATGACCTTTCCGGAGTTCTGTCCGCCCGCAGGGGAGAGGCCCCAGGCGACGCCGCCGGTAATGATGAAGCTCTCCGACGCGCCCAGTACCGCCCGGCCAGCGAAGAGCACCGATGCGGACGCTACCGGCCGGTCGAGCAATGCCAGCGAGCCGAGGTAAATGAACCCCGCCAGGGCAGCGGCAATGAGGCCGACGATGACGGCCCGCTTGCCGCCGCGCCCATCGGCATAATTTCCGGCTCCAATGCGCGACAGCATCGAGGCGACGAACTGGCTGCCCGTCACCAGCCCGACCGCGAAGGGGCCGAAGCCGAGCTGCTGGTGAAGATGCAGCGGCAGGACGGGTAGCGCCAAGCCGATCAGGAGGAAGCCGGCGAAGACAGCCGCCATGATTGGCACCAGTTCCGCTATCGCGCCATTTCGGTCTGAAGTCTGCGCCATTGTGGCCACCGATAATGCTTTGACAGCCGGGCTGTTCCGATCAGTAACGTTCGTAGGTCACGCGCCAGCCTTCGGCCGGATTGTCCGGCGTGAGGACCAATTTGTTGTCCGTGACTTCGAATTTGCGTTTCATGCTCTTCCCGACAAGGTTGCGGACCAGGGAGGACTCGATCGTGATGACGAAGGTCTTGTCCTGGTCGTTGATGGCGACCGGCCCGTAATAGGCTTCGTAGCCATTCGCCGTGTAAGGCGTGTCCGGCGCCTTGGCGTCGGGGTTCTGGGCCTGCACCGAGAGGGTGCCGGCCTCGGTGAAGATGACCTGGCCGGAATATGGCACGGGCTTGAGATTTCCCTCGGCACCGGCCGCGAGCGACCTCATGCGCCATGCGCCGATGATCGGGGACTTTTGGGAGAAAGCCGGTGTCGCGACCGAAAGCGCAAGCGCAAGGGCGGCGATCTTCAATCTCATCGTCATATGACGTTGTTCCTTTTCTGAGTTGTGGGTGCGGACAGGCCGTCCGCCCAATCTTCGCTCAAACCGAAAGCATGACCTTGATAGCGCGCCGCTCGTCCATGGCGCGGTAGCCTTCAGCGACCTCGGCCAACGGCAGCTTGAGGTCGAAGACCTTGCCGGGCTTGATCCTGCCGTTGAGCACACGGTCCATAAGGTCGGGCAGGAAGCGGCGCACAGGCGCCGGGCCGCCCATCATGCGCTTTTGGCCGAAGAATAGTTTTTGGCCGTCGAAGCTCACGCCGTGCGGCACCCCGACATAGCCGATGGTGCCGCCGGGGCGAGAGCAGGCCAGAGCCTGGTCGAAGGATTCCGCCGTGCCGACGCATTCCAGAACGGAGTCCGCGCCGACGCCCTTGGTGAGTTCCTTGATGCGGGCCACACCTTCCTCGCCGCGCTCAGCGACGATGTCGGTGGCGCCAAACTCGCGGGCGAGTTTTTGGCGGCTGGCGTGCCGGCTCATGGCGATGATGCGCTCGGCGCCCATCTCCTTGGCCGCAAGCACGCCCATCAGGCCGACCGCACCGTCGCCAACCACCACCACCGTCGATCCTTCTCGGACCTCGGCTGCGTCGGCCGCATACCAGCCGGTGCCGAGCACATCGGACACAGCCAGCAGGTCGGGGATGAGTTCGGCCGGCGGCACCTCGGCGGTGGCGACCAGTGTGCCATCCGCCAAGGGCACGCGGGCGTAAGGCGCCTGCGCGCCCGACATAAACTCGCGCTGCACACAGGACGACTGGAAGCCGAAGCGGCAATGCGGGCAGGTATTGTCGGAGAGGCAGAACGAGCCGACGACGAACTGGCCGGGACGGACCGTGCGCACCTCTGCGCCGACCTCGACGACGATGCCACAATATTCGTGGCCCATATGCATCGGGCCGTCGACCGGCTGCAGCCCGCGATAGGGCCACAGATCCGAGCCGCAGATGCAGCTTGCCGAGAGCTTGATGATGGCGTCCGTCGGCCGCATGATTTTCGGATCGGCGATTTCCTCGCAGCGGATGTCGCCCGGTTTGTAAAGAAGGGTTGCGAGCATTTTGGTTCCTTTCGAGTGGAGAAGATCAAGCGCCGTAGTCGGCGTCGCTGACATGTTCCAGCCAGTCCACGACCTTGCCGTCCTTGACCTCCTGAAGGGCGATGTGGGTCATGGCGGTCTGAGGCGACGCGCCGTGCCAGTGCTTCTCGCCGGGCGCGAACCAGACGACGTCCCCCGGACGGATTTCCTCGACCGGCCCGCCCTCGCTCTGAACGAGGCCGAGGCCGGAGACGACGATCAGCGTCTGGCCGAGCGGATGCGTGTGCCAGGCGGTGCGGGCGCCGGGCTCGAAGGTCACCTGTGCGCCTTGGACCCGCCCGGCATCGAAGGGATTGAAGAGCGGATCGATCCGCACCGTGCCGGTGAACCAGTCAGGTGGCCCCTTGCCGGAAGGCCTCGTGCCAGCGCGAAGAATGTCCATGGTGATCTCCTTTGCGTCCTCAAATGCGTTCGATGCGAAGCGGGAACTTGCCGCGAATGTGCAGGGCCTGCTCGCCCTCGTCGAAGCGGCCGAGCCTGATCAGCCCGGGATGGCGATAGTCGGCGTAGAACATGGCCAGATTGCCCCAGGGCATGAAATAGCACAGGTCATAGGGCTGCTCGTTGGCGAACGGACCACTTCCCTCCTCTGTCAGCTTGCGCGGCAGATAGGCGATCTTCTCGTTATGCGAGTAGTCCTCGATCTTGAGGTCGAGCGGCAGCATGGAGAAGAAGTCGCGCGCCGACGGATTGTCGTAGAGCGTGGCGGTCATGGTGCGGCCGTTGAAAATCATCCTGATCTTCATGTCAGTGGGCTCCTGGCTGACGGGGGTGTCGCCTTCTTGGCTGGCGGCTGCGCGAGGCAGGGCCGCCACCGCGAGCGCGGCGCCGAGCAATGTCCGGCGGCTGAGCGGCGCACGCTCAATGGTCATGGCAAAGACCTCCGGGCCATATGCGATTCGGCAAGGGCGGCGAGCGCCGATCCGCAGAGCAGCACCGCGCCTAAAGTGAACGCTCCCCACCAGCCGACCGTATCGAAGAGCGTGCCGCCGATCGCGGCGCCGCCTGTAATGGCGAGCTGGATGACTGCCACCTGCAGCCCGCCGCCCGCCTCTGCGTCGTCCGGCAACGTCCGACTGAGCCACGTGCCCCAGCCAACGGGCGCCGCCGTGCCGAAGAAGCCCCAGGCAACGAGCAGCAGCGCTGTGGGAACCGGCAAGGCACCGAGGACAATGAGCGCAGCCGCCAGCGCCGCCATGACCAGCGGGATGACGATGAGGATGCTGAACAAGCGCGTGCGCAAAAGCCGGCCGACGCACCATGTGCCGAGCACCCCCGCCAGCCCCATCGCCAGCAGGACCGCCGAGAGGGCAGCGATGTCGAGCTGAGTGACGCTCTCGAGGAAGGGCCGCAGATAGGTGAAGAGCGCGAACTGGCCCATGAACAGCATCATGATCGCCGCCATGCCGATGGCGACAGGAAGACGGCCGAGGAGCGCCAGCGGATTGCCTGGACGCTTTCTCCGGCGCGGGGGCAGCGCCGGCAGGCTTATCCACTGCCAAACCAGCGCCAGAAGTCCAAACGGCACGACGAGGAAGAAAGCGCCGCGCCAGCCGACATAGGCGCCAAGAAAACTGCCCAGCGGCGCGGCGATGGTGGCCGCAATGGCATTGCCAGCGTTTAGCATGGCGAGACCCTTCGGAACCATGTCTTGCGGCACGAGGCGCATGACGATCGCGGTCGACATCGACCAGAACCCGCCGATCGCGATGCCGAGCAGCGCCCGGCCGACCATGAGGAACGCGTAGTTCGGCGCGAAGGTGACAGCCAAACCGGACACGATGAGGAGGAGGGTGAAGCCGGTCACGACCAGTCGGCGGTCGATGTGGCGCGTGAGGCCGGCGACCAGCAGGCTGGTCACGACGGCGAAAACGCCCGAAATCGAGATCGCCTGTCCCGCCCGGCCCTCGGTGATGCCGAGATCGGCCGCTAGCGGCGACAGCAGGCTGACCGGCATGAATTCAGACGCGATGAGCACGAAAACACACAGCGCCATCGACAACACCGCGCCCCACGCGGCGCGGTCTTCGACAAGCCTTGTGTCGTACGTCGTTTCCATAATTGGCATCCTTGCAAGGCGACCGGGCGGATCAGCCGCCAATCCCCGTCGCGATGCCAGAAGATATTGCAGAGGAACCCATTCTATTAGACTGAGTAATTCGCATGGACTTATCTGCTCATGATATAAATGTCAGACGGGAGGTGCCCTATGCAGCGCGATGGCATGAAGGATCTGCTCTGGTTCCTGGCGGTCGCCCGGGAGCGCAGCTTCACCAAGGCGGCGGCCAAGCTCGGAACCTCGCAGTCGACCCTGAGCTCGACAATCAAGGAGCTTGAAGCTCGTCTTGGCGTCCGCCTGCTGACACGTACGACGCGGAGCGTCGCTCCGACCGAGGCCGGCGAGCGACTTTTCCAGTCTCTTGTTCCCCGCTTCGAGGAAATCGAAGCCGACCTTGCAAGTCTGGTGGCTTTTCGCGACAAGCCCTCCGGAACGGTCCGTATCACGCTGTCCGACCATGCGCTCCAGACGACGGTCTGGCCGAAGCTGCAGCCCTTGCTCAACGACTATCCTGACGTGTGCGTCGAGCTCTACAGCGACAACGGCATGAAGAACATTGTGGAGGAGCGCTTCGACGCAGGCGTGCGGCTTGGTGAGAGCATCGACAGGGATATGATCGCAGTGCGCATCGGGCCGGATTGGAGGCTCGTGGCCGTGGCTTCGCCGGAGTACTTTTCCCGCCATCCGGTTCCGACCGCACCCCAGGATCTGGTCGATCATGACTGCATTAATATGCGGCAGGCGACGTTCGGCGGATTATATGCCTGGGAATTCGCCAGGGATGGTCGCGACCTTCGTGTGCGGGTGGAAGGCCAACTCACCTTCAATTCGTCCATTCCCATGATCGAGGCTGCGATAAGCGGTTTCGGGATCGCCTATGTCCCGGAAAACCTCGTCAGCCACCACATCGCCAAGGGATGCCTTAGGCTCGTGCTTGACGACTGGAGTCCGCCATTTGCGGGCTATCACCTCTACTACCCGAGCAGGCGACAGCTCTCGCCTGCGATGGCGGTGCTCGTTGAGGCGCTCCGCCATCGCATCTGACCTCAAGACTGTGCCTATGCATCAGAAGCTGACATTGGTAATGGCAGGAGGCGATCGATTGCGCTCATAAATAGACTTGCGACAATGGCAGTGCTGGACGCGACGGTCAGCTGTCGAAGGCCAGTGAGCTGGATAGCTCCTCATGGGCGTCGACCTGTTGCTGCAGCAGAGCGAGTTTCTGCCTGACCATGCCAAGAGCATCGGCGCCGGCGATGAACCGACGGGGCAGTTCCGGCTTGTCGACCAGAGTTATCAGCGCCTGCGCGAGTTTGGCCGGGTCGCCGACTTGTTGACCGTTCGCGGCTTTCCAGCCCGTTATCTGCTGGGCGCGACGTTCGCTGTAGTCGCTAACGGATGACGGAGCATATTGAGTGGATTCGTCCGTCAGCAGCTCTGTGCGGAAAAACCCGGGGTTCACGATCATCGTTTCAATGCCAAACGGCGCCACCTCGGCTTGCAGCGACTCGATCCAGCCATCCACGCCGAATTTTGCCGCCGCGTACGCAGAACAGAACTCGAAACCAACCAGACCGGCCGTCGATGAGATTGCAATGACCTTGCCAGAACCCTGCGCGCGCATCACCGGCAGGACTGCACGGGTGACATTCATGGCCCCGGTCAGGGTGGACGCGAGCTGAAGTTCGATATGGGCCGGAGTCAGGTCCTCGAAATAGCCCGCATAGAAGCCCGCGGCATTGTTGACGAGCACGTCCAGGCGACCAAAGCGGTCGAGGGTTGCCTTCACCGCAGCATCGGCGTCGGCCGGCTTGGTCACGTCCAACGTCACGACCAAAAGATTGTCCGACTGGCCGATCGCCTTGGCGACCCGATCGGGGTTACGACCGGTCGCAACGACCTTATCGCCGATGGCTAACACTGCCTTGGCAAAGTCGAGGCCCATGCCTCGTCCAGCGCCGGTAATCATCCATACTCTATTCATAGCCGTATCCTTCCTAGCCAGTATCTTTTCAATTTATGCCGCGTTGGCTTTTGGCACGTCCGTTTCAGCGGTGATCTTGAACCACCCGGTGGCGGACTGAATCACACCCCATAGTTTCGCTGGAATATCGATGCCCGGAACGCTCGACGGCCGGATTTCGGTCCCGATCAGATCCTCGCGGCCGCTCTTTGCCAGCTCGACCCACGCCGGGTTTATCACCAGCCCCTGCCCAACCGCGACGAGCGTGAGGCCTCTGTGCAGGGCGAGTTCGGCCTGCCCAGGCGTTCTGACCTGGCCGGCGGCAACGACCGGAAACCGCCCGCCGGCTCGGCGCGTGATCAGGTCAGCGATGGTGTCGCCCTCGGGTGCCTCTATAGGCTTTGCCTCGAGAACGCTCGTCAGCGATGCGTGGACGTAGTCCACACCTTCGTCGATAAGACATTCAATCAGCTCGTACGTGTCGGCGATACGCAAGCCACCTGACTCGGGTTCCTCGGGTGACACCCGATAGCCCACGAGGAAGGGGCGGTCCGCGTGCGCAGCGACCACTCGCTTTACCTCGCGCACTACGGCGATTGGGAAACGCATCCGATTTTCGAGGGTGCCGCCCCATTCATCGCCACGCTGATTGTAGAGAGGCGAGAAGAAGTTCTGGATCAGAAATCCGTGAGCGCCATGCAGTTCGATGCCATCGAAACCTGCCTCAATGGCCCGTCGTGTCGCCTCGCCAAAGGCGGCAATGATCGCGAGGATTTCGTCATTCGTCAGTGCACGTGTCTTCACGCCGCCCGGATTGAAGGGGCCGGGCGGGACTTCGAGCGCACTGGCGCTGACGACCTCGCCACCGGGTATAAGTGCCGGCACGGCCTTATTCCCGGTATGGAAGATTTGCAGCACGGCCAGGGCCCCGCCGCTTTTGGCCGCTGACGCCAACCGAGAGAGGCTTGGGGTGAAACGGTCGTCATAGGAGGCGAATTCGCCCGAAAAGCCGATGCCGTCGGGCAACACATGGGTGCAGCCTGTGAGCACAAGCCCGACGCCGGTCGCCCGACGCCGGTAGTAGGTGATCTCCGCATCAGAGACCGTTCCGTCGTCGTTGGCCGACCAGGTGGTCATCGGCGCCATGACAATCCGGTTGTCGAGGCTCAACCCGTTCGGAAATTGGAACGGCTGGAAAATCTGTCGTTTGGTGTCCACAGGCGTTTCCCTTTCGACCCGCGTTTCTTTGTCTCTGAGGGTGAAATAAGGCATGGGACTCGATACGATTAGCCGCTATAATCTGCATGAAGTTAGAAATGGGATTGATAAATGAGGCGCGGAGATTTTAGCGAACTGGCAGTCTTCATCGCCGTAGCGGAGGCAGGCAGCTTCACGCGAGCCGCGGCAAAGCTCGGCCTATCGCAGTCGGCGCTCAGCTACGCTGTCAGAACGCTGGAACAGCGGCTGGGAGTCCGGCTGATCTCACGCACCACACGCAGCCTGTCCGTGACCGTAGCTGGAGAGCGCTTGCTGCGAAGCCTAAGACCGGCCTTCGATCACATCGAAAGCGAGATCGCCGCCGTCACCGCCCTGCGCGACAAGCCCACTGGCTTAATTCGCCTGACGACATTCCGGTATGCTGCCAAATCAGTACTGTGGCCCGTCATCGCCAAACTCCTACTGGAGTATCCGGATATCGAAGTGGAATTGAGCCTGGACGAGGGCCTCGTTGACATCGTTGCAGGCAGATTCGACGCCGGTATCCGGATCGGTGAGCAGGTCCAGAAGGACATGGTGGCAATAAGGATCGGCCCGGACCTGCGCATGGCGGTAGTCGGATCACCGTCGTATTTTGCAAACCGAACGGTTCCAAAGACACCGCGCGAACTTGGGGAACATAGAGGCATCAGCTACCGTCAGAAGACCGGCGGCGGGCTCTTTGCCTGGGAGTTCGAGAAAGACGGGGAGGAACTTGAAGTCAGGATGAATGGCCCACTCGTCATCAATGACGGTGAAATGCTCGAGGCTGCGGCCCTTGACGGGCTCGGTTTAGCATACACGTTTGAAAGCCAGGTTGCTCCGTTCACCGCAGACGGACGCCTTATCCGGGTACTAGAAGACTGGTGCCAACCCTTCTCAGGCTATCACCTCTATTACCCCAGCCGACGCCAGCACACTGCAGCCTTCGCTCTACTTATCGAGGCACTCCGTCTCAAGCCATGACAGGGGCAAAACGAACTCAAACATGCATGCCGCTTGTGAGTTATCCTTCCCTCATATGCACAACCTCGCTGGACGTCGACAATCGGGTTTCCCCCCGCTCAGGCAGAACCGGCGCGCCCTGGCAGCTCGCCCTAGAAAAGTCTGAACTTACCCTGACGGACTGCGTCGCGGTGACGTCCGATTCCAGAATTCAGAGCCTTAAGCCGCCATGCCGCTTCCGGCCCCGCTTAAGCCGAAAAGCAGGTGCTGAATGAACGGGATGTTTCGGGTGCTCCGCAGCCCAGCCTGAAAGACTGACTCGAAGTCGTGAGCTGACTGCCAAGCTTATCGACCCTTGGCCCCCTAGCCGGGTAGTCTATCATGAGGATCCGAGCAGGGAGGATCGGTGCCGGGCAAGTGGCTGCCCGGCACCGACATTGAGAAATCAAAGCGCATTCAAGAATGCCAGCAACTTGTCGCCCGGCTTGAAGCGCATGCCTTTTTGCCCCTCCATAGTTGTCACCTTCGCCAACGCCGCCTCCTTCAGCGCGAGATGAGCATGGAGGTAGGTCTGTGTTGTTTGAATTGATTCATGGCCAAGCCAAAGCGCAATCACCGCCAGGTCGACGCCGGCCAATAGCAATTCCATGGCGGCGCTGTGCCGGAGCGTGAGGGGTGAAACGTGTTTTGAACGCAGGGAGCGGTAGGTCTCCGCTGCGACGTTCACGTATTTGGACAACATAAATTGCACAGCATCCGCGCTCATGCGATCTCCGTGGATGGTGGGAAACAGCGCGGTCGCACCGTTGTGCGCTGGTTCAGTCAGCCACTTCTTGACGGCCTCCCGTGCCAGTTTGGTCAGCGGGGTGCTTCTCTCTTTCCGCCCCTTGCCGAAGCATCGAATATGCGCGCCGACGCCGAGCTGTACGGCGTCCCGATCGAGGCCGGCAATCTCGGACAGTCTCAAGCCCGTCTGGACTGCCACGAGCAACAGCGTGTAGTCGCGACGGCCTGCCCACGTCGCCTTGTTGGGGACAGCGAGGATAGCCTCGATCTCGGCTCGGCTGAGGAACTCCACTTCCCGGCGGGCGACGCGCTTTGGTGGGATCGCCAGGACACGCTGGATCTGCATGCTATATGCCGGTTCTTCGAACGCAACGAAACGAAAGAACGTCCTGATCGACGTCAGACGCAGGTTGCGCGATCGTGCTCCGATGCTCCGCTCGGTCTCCAGATGCTCGAGGAAGCTAGCGATCAGACGGGCATCAAGGTCCGTAAGGTTCAACCGCGACGGCGGTCGGCCGAGCTTCTTCGACGCGAAACGAAGAAGGAGTCGAAAGGTATCCCTGTAGGAGGCAATCGTGTTGGGGCTGACGTTCCGCTGCTGCATCAGTCGTTGAGTGAAGAACCGCTCGATCAAAGACGGAAGGATCGTCGGATTCATACCGCATCCCCCATCTGCTCTCCAGCCGATCGGCGGCATGGCGCATGAGCTCGGGGCACGCTGAAAGATACCAATACGTGTCGCGGGTGTGGGTGTGTCCGAGATAGGTCGACAAGATCGGAAGCATACGGTCGACGTCGTCACCGGCCTCGTACCATCGCAAGAGCGTGTTGACGGCATAGGTGTGTCGAAGGTCGTGAATCCTCGGCCCGCGCGTGCCGACCGCTCCACGAAGACCCGCACGCCGCATACTCGTGATGAAGACGAACTCGACGCGCTGCTTATAGAGGCCCTTGCCGCGTTCGCCGACGAAGAAGCGATCGCCCAGCCGCCTTGCTGGGCTGGCATCCCGTCGTTCACAATAATCCTGAAGCACGGATGCGGTTGTGTGATGGACTGGAACGATCCGCGATTTGCCGAACTTCGACTCCTCGACGGAAATGACCCTGGCATCAAGATCGACATCGGAACGTTTGAGCCGAATCGCCTCCCCGAGTCGCATTCCGGTCACCGCGAGCAGGCCGATACAGCAATGGAAGGTCCATTGCCCGAAGCCGTTCCTCGAACGACATCGCTTTATCTCCGAGAGGAGCACTTCGATCTCCTCAGCGGTGTAGATATGGGGTTGCGGCCGGTGATGCTGCGGGAACACCCCAGTCGGGGGGATCTCGGTCCCTGGCTCAAGGTCGGCGAGATACCGGGCGAATGTTCGGACCGCGGAGAGTCGGATCGCCCACGTTGCAGGGCCGGCCGAGCTTCCCGCCCATTCTATTGCCAGCTTGCCTGTTACGACGGTCGCTCCCCGTCGATCCATGAACGCAACGAAGTTGCGGAGCTTGCCATCGCCGTCCTTGAGTTTGAAACCCAGAGCACGCTTTGTCCGGAGATACGCTTCGAGAAAGTCGTGGAGCTTTGTCATCAGGTGGCCTCCGGCCAGGGAAGGCTCAGCAGGCGCAGACGCGGAAGATCCACCTTCGCGTAAATCCGTGTGGTGTCGTGGCTCAGATGCCGGAGGATTTGGCCGATCTCATTTAGAGTCGCGCCGGACCGAACCATATTTGTCGCAAGTGTGTGTCGGAATACATGCGAGCGAACGTTTGCGATCCCGGTAATGCCGGCACGCTTTAAAGTCCTCGTGGCGACCAAAATGACACCGGTTGCGGTAGGAAAACCCACCTTCGGCGTCTCCAGGCGCAGGAAGACCTGCCGAGATGCTGAAGATGGTCGATCGTTTACCAGGTAGTCGACGATCGCGGCGCCGACGTCGCACGGCAGAGGTAACACCGACTGCGTTCCCGCCTTACCAGTGATTGAGATCACGCCGGAGCCCCAATCCATATCGTCTAGCGAGAGCTTTGAAACCTCGTGCGCGCGCAGTCCCAGGCGAGCCAACAGCAGCAGAATTGCATAGTCGCGACGCCCTGCGGGCGTGGTGCGATCACAAGCATCGAGAACGCTCTGCAGTTGTGCAGGCGTCAGGAACTTCGGAAGTGGTGCGTGTCTGCGCCCGCTAATAGCGGGAACGCATGATGATAGGTCTTCATCGAGCAGACCCTCGGCAAACAGATATCGCAGGAAGGATCGCAGCCGCGTGAATATGCCTTGCGTTGTTCTGACGCCGCGGTCATGAACATGCCGCTCGACGTAATTCAAAACATCCCGTTGACATATCTGCCTTAGGTCGTCCGTGCCGTTCCAGATCTCCCTGAGAAACGGCAACACGTAATATACGCTGGACTCGATCGTGCCGGGCTGAAGCCCTCGCTTTCGTCTGAGGTACTCGCTGAACGAGACAAGGACCTGCTCATGTGGATCGGTCACCGGCGGGCTCAGAACGAAGCCAGCTTCAAGCAGCTCAACGAGGTACCGCAAGATCGCCGATCGATCACCGTTTTGGAGCTTACGGATCCTTTTCCGGTAGCCCAGGAAGCTTAAAGCCGTCTTGCGAGAAACGTCACTCCCATCGTGATGATGGTCGATGAGCCACCGGGCATAATCCCCGACCGTCCTTATCGCGCGGCAGATTGTTTGCGTCCGATAACCGGAAGCCTGCATCCGAGTGATGTAAGCATCGACGTTGTCTCGAAAAATCCATCCATCAAATCGCTGCCATAGCTGGTGGCTGTAGAGATTAATGGTGCTAGTCATCTTGCTCTCCTTTGCATTGTTGCAAGGAGGGCAGAATACTATGCCGAGCCGTGGCGGCCTTTTTTACCGAAAGTCCCGTGGCCTAGGCAGCTTGATCGGCATAGTCTCCGACTCGGGATAAGATCCCTATCTTCACATCGACCAGATCAAGGTGAAGACGCGGGACTTCAAATAGGTGCTTTATCCGCTGACAAGGGACCGCTGAGCTGGTGGTCGCAAGAGATATCCTTACGAGTGCTTTCTCATCCAGGGGCCATCAACGAGGTTCTGCGAATGACGCAGATGGGGCCGAAAGCAGTAGGTCCCCTTGTGATGCAGGGAAGGACGATAGCGGCCGTTCAACTTTCAAGGTCCAATGTCGTAGCTGAACCCTTTGAGCCTCTCCGCGCTAGCCCTGTCATTAGCGTCCGGATCGAAGTAGCGAAATCTCTATATTCACGAACCGCTTCGGCCCGTTGTGCTCAGGAATCCATCGCCGCCCACGTAACTTACGTTCCGCCGGTGGCTCGTTCCGTTATTCTGCGTTGGCTTGGGAACGCAGAACTGCGCAACAGTCCAATTCTACATCAGGCTATTGCTGCACTCCTGAACGGGGCGGCTCGCTGAGACATTGTCTCGATCAAGGCTGCAATAGAACGAGTCCGTGTGACTGCGCCTAATCTGCGGGCATCTGACGAAGAGCTAACTGAGGCTATCCTTGAGGTAGCTTCCGCCACTGGCCTGTTCGTGTGTTTCGACGGCCGGGAGTAGTTGTCAGCCCCGCGCCTCGGGAGCGCCAGGCGGACTGGTTCGAGGGGATGGAAGGAGCCTTCCTTCGCTTCGGCGGGGTTCCAACGGAAGTACTGTTCGACAATCCGAAGGCGCTGGTCGAACATCACGATGCGACGACGCGGGAGGTGCGGTTCAATGTGAGGCTGCACACCTTTGCCCGCTACTGGGGATTTACGCCGCGGGCTTGTGCGCCCTACCGGGCGCGTACGAAGGGGAAGGACGAACGCGGGGTCGGCTATGTCAAGCGCAATGCGATTGCCGGCCGCCGGTTCGAGAACTGGGCGGCGTTCGAGGCGCATCTGGACCGGTGGACACGCGAGATTGCCGATCAGCGTGTGCATGGCACGACCGGCGTGGCTCCTGCGGAGCGCTTTGCCGAAGAAGCCATGGCGCTTCGCCCTCTGGGCGGACGGGCACCGTTTGGGCAGCTGCGCGATCTCGTGCGCAAGGTCCAGGCGGACTGCGCAATCGACCTGGACACGAACAGTTACTCGGTTCCCTGGCGGCTGATCGGGGAGAGCGTCCAAGTCGTGGTGCTGGGCGGCCGCGTTATCGTGCGTCATGCGGGCGAGGTGGTGGCGGATCATGCCTTGTGCCGCGGGCGTCGCCAACGGATTGTCGAGCGGGCGCATCTTGCCGGCGTGGTCGGCGCTGCTGCGCCGGTGCGATCGGCGCCGGCGGAGATCGTTGCGCCTTCCGCTCTGTTGCGGCCGCTGGCCGAATATGAGGCACTGGTGGGAGGCAGCTGGTGATGACGACGGTCGATCACGAGATGCTGGTGGCTCAGCTCGACCGGCTGAAGCTGACCGCGATCCGGGATCAGCTCGATACGCTGCTGGACGAAGCGGCGCGTTCGCAAATGACCTTGCGCGAGGCTTTGGCCTTCCTGGTGACGCGCGAGATCGCGCGGCGCGACGAGCGGCGCATCTCCATGGCAGGCAAGATCGCGCAGTTCCCGTTTGTGCGCGAACTCG
>NZ_JAMYMK010000036.1:0-25229 GCF_040318565.1 Mesorhizobium sp. M1142 | reverse complement strand
CTAAAAGGCGGAGCGGAACATTTCATTCGAGTCGACAAGGCATTCGGACACCCGGAAAAGCCGGCTTCGCTCGCTGATGGTGTGCAGAAATTAAAAGCTTGTGCCGAAATGTCCATGCTCCCGTTCTCCGAGAAACAACTCGGGTTGATCGGAGACTTCATCAACCACCTCGATAAGCAGCCCACGTTGGCACCGCTCTTCGAGCTGTTGGTGGGCGGCAGGTAGTCCCGGGCGAATCTGATCACAGAGACGAGCTGAAACCGAAATAGGCAATTCTTATGAACTCGAATGTTAACGGTGCTGCCTCTCTATCTATGGCGATAGGAAGGTTTGTTAGCGGGCTAGAATTTGGCGCCCTGTCACCAACCGATCTTACTACTTTGAAATTCGGGATCATGGACTGCCTGGCCTGCGTGATTGCGGGTGCAAGGGAGCCGGTAACCCGAATGGTGCTCGACACCATAGTGCCCGAAGCCGGTGAGAATAAAAAAGCAACAGTTCTTGCCCATTCCGTTCAAAGCTCCGCGCTCGGTGCCGCGCTCGCCAACGGCGTGATGGCACACGCTTGCGATTTTGACGACGTCAGCGACCCGATGTGCGGGCACCCTACTGCGCCCGCACTCCCGGCGATTTTGGCGGCTGGTGAACTGACAGATCGTTCGGGCAGAGATGTCCTTCTCGCATATGCCGCTGCCATTGAAGTGATGACAAAGCTCGGCCGCGTTGCTGGTTACGAGCTTTATCAGTCCGGTTGGCACGCCACCGCAGCACTCGGGGTGTTTGGCGCTGCCGCTGGAGCCGCGAAGATACTCGGACTCGACGCAGAACATACAGCTACCGCCATCGGAATTGCCGCCTCCCGTGTAGCCGGTATACGTGCGAATATCGGCTCGATGGTAAAGCCGATGCATTGCGGTTTTGCAGCGAGGGACGGCCTGGAGGCGGCGCTTTTAGCTGCAGCAGGGGCCACCGCAAGTCCCAATGCGCTCGAAGGCCCAAACGGCTTTCTTAAGACGTACATATCGCAGGGCGGGCGTTCCACCGACGTCGCTTCGCTCCTCGGCAATCCGTTTGATATTCGAGAGCCAGGTATTGTCTTCAAAAAGTATCCGTCCTGCCTCGATACCCATTCGGCCATCGATGCTATTCTCGCATTGCGCAATAGCCATAATATCCAACCTGAACACGTAAGGTCCATTCGATGCGTGCTTGCCCCAGGAGTGGGTGGTGACCTGGCCTACCATGCCCCCCAAGCGCCTATAGAGGGCAAGTTCAGTATGGAGTTTTGTTCCGCGGTCGCGCTGGCGAGGGGGCGTGTATCTCTTGCCGAATTTTCCCAAGAAGTTGTCGATGACCCAGCTATCCGACGGCTGATTAACATTTCAATGCTCGACTTCGATCCTGAACTAACGAGCCGCAACCCGAGAAGCTTCTGCGCGGCCGCGCGAGTCGAAATCGCGCTTGAGGACGGAAGGATCGTACAGAAAACCGTGCATTACATGCGCGGTCATCCAGAGAACCCGATGAAGGAATGCGAGTTTGTGTCCAAATTCGAAGACTGTGCAAAGCCGATCCTGGGTTCCGCTCGCACCCTTCAAGCGCTTACGATGATTGGACAGATAGACCAACTATCCCATTTGCACCCCCTCATGTCGGCCCTCGTGATAGGATGACGATTTCAGTCGACAGCCGGACTCCGTCTCAGGTCCGTGCCGCTGACCTAGACTATACCGTGTGCGTAGTCTGATCATGCCGGTCTGCAGACTACCCGTTCCATTTAGACGGGGACCGGCTGCTAATCCTCGGCTAGCAATGTCGACGTTGTGAGCCTGGGGACGAGAAAGCGCCAATCTCCTGCGGTGGTAGAAGGAAAAATTACGCAGATAGCCAATTCGTTGAAATACCATGACTCTGCATAAAACGGCAGGCGGCAGTGTCTTAAGTAGCGGAACACAGGCAGTAAGGAGCACACCAATGTTGAGCGGCAAGAGTCTCATCCCTGAACACCGCATATCTGTTGGCGGCATCGGGACGAGCTACTACGAGACGGGGGCCGGCGGTCCGATCGTGCTTCTCCACGGGGCGGCGCCGGGGGGAATCTTGGATGCGAGGCTCAGCTGGATTTGGCAGCTGTACGGGTTATCCGATCGTTTCAGAGTGATCGCGCTTGATCAACTCCAATTCGGTGGAACTGACGATCCTACCCCCGGGAGATACATCAACCGGCTCGGTCGCGTGGACCACGTGATTGGTTTCATCGAAGCAATGGCGTTGAAGCAGATCACGCTGGTTGGCCATTCAGAAGGATCATTCGTGGCGGCGCGCGTGGCGATCGTGCGTCCCGATCTTGTTTCGAAACTTGTTCTACTCACCGCCAGCTCTGTTTCGCCGCCAATTGGACCCGAGCCCTTTGGAGACGAGCGTGACGATGCATGGCTCCGTGCCGCCACGACCTCATATGACTATACGGGGCCGATGCCTACTGAAGAGGAATATGTGCGGGGTGGCGCCTGCGCGTACGAGCAGGATCCGTATCAGGCGGAGCTAGGGGAGTATCGGCGAATAGCCTATCGGCGGCCCGGGACGCTCGGAAAATGGGAGGTCCGGAAGCACCTGAAAATAGAAGAAACCGACATGAGAAAGTATATCCTGCTGCAGCAAAAGCACATCTTTCCCGAGATTGACCGGCTTCAGGGCAAGACAATGCTTATCTGGTCCACGGACGACGCCACGGTGGCCGCCGAGCGCGGGTGGAAATTGGCGCAAATGATCAGGAATTCGGAGTTCCATCTGCTGAAAGCCGCTCACCCGATCCAGCGAGACCAGAGCGAAGCAGTAAACTGGCTCATCAGCCATCACAGCCTTACCGGAGGTACTTCGCCGTATACGCCATATACCGGCGACTTATAAGTCGAGACATCGAGGCACCATCGCAATCTCCATCTGTTCTCAAATCGCTGATAATCCACTCCGCCCCAGTTGCTGCGGTCGACATTGCCGAAAGCTGCTCCGATTCCGATCGACGCCTGCCACACACGCGGCAACTGCAATACGGGCCTGTCGTCGCTCCGTTTCCGGCATGGCTGGATCGATCAGCCGATCGCTCATGTTCTGGTCGGAGAGGTGCAGACGACAGTCTCGCTCGGGGCTGACGTCACCCCGGAACGGAGAAAGTGTCTCACCCGAGAGGCTCAAGCTTAGCGCGGTTATGTAACGGCTCTTTGACCGGGTCGACGGCCGAGAAGTGCTTGCTCGAACAACCGAAGGTTCACTTCGGATCGCTTTCAGAAGCGTCTCGCGTCGCCGCTTCAAGCACGCGGTCCCGATTGTTCGAAAAGCCGGCGGACCAAAAGAATGCACCCCCAACCACGGCTCCATCGTCTGTGTTCAAGACGCATCGACGCATCCGTAAAGCGGCTGCAAAGAGGCGTACGCTCGCCAGAGAATTTCTAGCCCAAATATCGTCGATATTGTGCGCAGGAGTGGGACAAAACGCCGATTTCCTGCGTAATTGGGAGGCGGTTGTATGCGAGGTAACCAGTCCATGGGCATATGATGGCGTTGGTATAAAGAACAAGGCCGCGTTGTCGGGTTTACGGCAAGAGGAGCATCTCAATGTCACAGGAACTGGATTATCTAACCCGCCGCGTCGCTGCGGGCCGGTTGAGCCGACGTGAATTTCTCGGCCGTGCGACGGCGCTTGGTGTGAGTGCTGCCTTCACCAACTCTCTTCTTGCTGGCGCCGCAATGTCGCAGACGCCGAAAAGGGGCGGCATTCTGAGAGCTGGCCTCGCCGGCGGCGCGGCAACGGACAGCCTCGACCCGGCGAAAGCAATTGAGGTGATGTCCTTCTTCGTCAAATGTTGGGGCGAGTATCTTGTGGCGCTAAAGGCAGATGGGGCACTCGAGAACCGCCTTGCCGAGGAGATCGGCTCATCAAAAGACGCCAAAGTGTGGACGTTCAAGATGCGCCAGGGGGTCGAATTCCACAACGGCAAGACTGTGACAGCGCAGGACGTTGTGGCGACCCTGACGCGCCATTCCGATAAGCACTCGGAGTCTGGCGCGCAGGGCCTCTTAGCCGGTATCGAGAGTCTCAGGGCTGACGGCCGCGACGTCGTAGTCACTCTTAAAGAGCCGAACGCCGAGTTCCCTTACCTCATGGGAGATTATCATCTCGTCATTCAGCCCAATGGCGGCAAGGACAACCCGGCCGAAGGCATCAGCGCAGGTCCTTATAAGGTGACCGCTAACCAGCCCGGCGTGCGCCACGGCGGCGAGCGCTTTGCCAATTTCTGGCAGTCAGACAAGATGGGCTTCGCCGACCAGGTCGAGATCGTCGTGATCAATGACGCCACAGCCCGCGTTTCCGCGCTGCAGGGCGGGCAGGTGCACATGATCAACAGGGTCGAAACCAAGGTTATCGATTTCATTAAGCGCGTGCCCAACTTGAAGATCGAGACGGTGTCGGCTTCGGGCCAATATGTTTTCAACATGTTCTGCGACACCGCGCCCTTCGATAGCAACGATCTCAGGATGGCGCTCAAGCTCGCGGTGGATCGTCAGGAGATGGTCGACAAGATCCTGCGCGGTTATGGTACGGTCGGCAACGACTTTCCGATTAACGCGTCCCAACCGCTCTTTCCCGAGGGCATTGAACAGCGGACCTTCGATCCGGACAAGGCCAAGTTCCATTATCAGAAGTCGGGCCACAGTGGGCCGATCCTACTCAGGACCTCCGACGTTGCCTTCCCCGGTGCCGTCGACGCTGCGCAGCTCTTCCAGCAGAGCGCGGCCAAGGCCGGCATTGCCATCCAAGTCAAGCGCGAGCCGGGAGATGGCTACTGGTCGGATGTCTGGAACAAGCAGCCCTTCAGCGCCTCCAATTGGGGCCCGCGAGCGACGCAGGGCATGATGTATTCGACAGCCTATCGGTCGACGGCGCCTTGGAATGACACGCACTTTTACAACGATAGGTTCGACAAGCTGCTCACGGAAGCGCTGGGCGAACTAGACCAGGACATGCGCAAGAATTTGTATCGTGAGATGGCCGTCATCGTTCGCGATGAAGGAGGGACGATCGTGCCCATGTTCTACCAAGCCATTGACGCAATCTCAGACAAGGTTGGCGGCTACGTCGGACGGATCGAGTCGCTGATGAATGGCTACGCTTTCTCGCAATGTTGGCTGGAGGCTTGAAAAGCATTCGGTTCACGTCGCCAGTTTCGAGGAATGAATGCCGAATGAATTCGGCAGCTGGACTGCCAGTCGGTTCAATAGAGTGATCGCGGTGGATAGGGTTCACTTGGGGTGGCAAAATATCCAGCAGATCACAGGCATGTAAGTTGCATCGGACGTGTTGAGTATGTGACATCGCTGCGCTGGGACCGAACACATAAGACCGGTTAATGCACGTCGCCCCAAAAGTGGCGTCGCTTTTGGTTGAACGGCATTTTATAAGAACAAAGGACCTAAAAGCGTGGCATGAGCCCGTCCGAACGCGACGCGCTCTCGCCGGTAGCCTGAGAATCAATCTGCGGCCGGCGATAGCGAAATGTCGGCGGGGGGAAGATCACCCCAGCTGCCGCCCATCGGTGTCGCCGGCGATGTGGCGCTCGCGCCCGACCGTCTTGCTGGCGGTAGCATGGCCCCGCTTAGTGAACTGCGCAGGCGCCTTCACGATTTGGCTGTGGATGATGTCCGCGTCCGGCTGCCGTCGCGAGCGGCGCACTCGCGATCCAGCACCACGGCGCGATGTTGTGGATGATGCGAAAGGCATCGCGTACGAGAGTCCTTCGGGTCCATCACTCCGCGCATGCCATGTAGCGGGTCGCGTGGAGGCGGCCTCCATGCTGACGAACTTCCAGGGATGGTGATCCTCAGCCATCTTGTGAGACTGCTCCAAGAAAGAGAGAGCGAGCCGAACGGAGAGATCATCATAGTCCCATGTGCCAATCCGATCGGTTTATCTCAGAGAGTCCAAGGGTATCATGCTGGCCGGTCGGACTTGGGGCTGGGGGGCAATTTCAACCGTAATTTTCCTAACTTGCCCCCCTGGTAGGGGCGCGGCTTGCAGTACTCCGAAGCGAGGGGCTCGTTATGGATGGGGGTGCTGTCAAACGTGCAATGCTGAAGGCAGTCTTCGCGCTCGTTCCAAAAAACGAGCTCGACAGCCTGAAGCAGGTGCTTCTCAGGCTCGCTATCGACCAGATTTTGTATTGGACGTTCACTGCGCCGACGAAGCGGTCCTTTATGCATATGTTTCCAATCCCGAGCATCCTGCCGCAGACCGGCTGTCTCGCTACATCGGTCGCGTGGCCACCATCGGCGGCGTTCCCGAGCTTATAGATTTCCCTACAGCATGCCTTCTGCCGTGGCGCGCAGCACAGGAACTTCTTCCGGACGTGTCAATAACCGAGTGCTTGTCTGCCACCCTCGAGTATCGCGGGTCAAAGGGTCTTCGCGACGATGTTGCGATCGAGGACGCGCGAGGGTTGATTGGCTTCATGGAGGCAGTAGGCCTTCTGGAGGGAGCGACGCAGCCGCCGTCGCAAGTTGTCACGTGCCACACGATGCTCGACTGCGTTGACTACGTGCGAGCCAGTGCCCTTTTGAAAGACGCCGGGTGACCATGTCCAGGCCGGCGAAGAGATTGGGGCAATTCTCGATCCTGCGTCCGGCGAGCGGAGTTCTTTGAAGGCAAGCGCGTCCGGTGTCCTCTTCGGGTATCTCTACAGCCAGATCGTGATTCCCGGCGGGACTGTCGCATGGATTGCGGGCACTTCGCCCATCGAACAGCAGACCGGCGATCCCTTTCCGTTAGTAAACGCCGCATACACTAGGAGCGTTCCCTCAAACGCGTTTGAAACACGCGGGCAAGGGCACCTGCAAGATCTCACGGACGAGGGGCGATATGGCGAGCGCCGTTTACTGGGCAAGGCTATCAAGACTTTGCGGCGCGCGAACTTGATCCGTAAGCTACACGTGACTCCGATCCTGCCAGCGCTTGCGACGTGGCGAGCAATCGCTCCGCCCGTCGGTTGTGCTTGGTACCACAGAGCAGATGCTCGTTTAGTGCCGCGATTGTGCATCAAGCTCGTCAAAACGCAGTTTTCGTACGGAACACTGAAGGAATTTGCGCAAAGCGGCGCAAACTCAAATGTATCATCACCAAAATAAAAAACCGCACTTTCGGTACCCTGGGAACAGATCCAAACATAGAGGAGCATCTCAATGTCGCAGGAACTCGACAATCTAAGCCGTGGCTTAGCTGCGGGCCGGCTGAGCCGGCGTGAATTTCTCGGCCGTGCGACGGCGCTAGGCGTCAGTGCTGCCTTCGCCAACTCCCTTCTTGCCGGCGCGTCCAAGGCGCAGACGCCAAAAAAGGGCGGCATCCTGAAAGCCGGCCTCGTGGGCGGGGCGTCGACGGACACCCTGGACCCGGCAAAATTCATCGAATTGATGTCCTATTTCGGCAAATGCTGGGGCGAGTTTCTGGTGGCGCTCAAGGCAGATGGAGGACTGGAAAACCGGCTTGCCGAGGAGATCGGCTCATCCAAGGACGCCAAAGTGTGGACCTTCAAGGTTCGAAAGGAAGTCGAATTCCACAACGGCAAGACCGTGACGGCAGAAGACGTCGTGGCGACGCTGCAACGCCATTCCAACAAGGACTCACAGTCTGGCGCCCTGGGCATCTTGGCTGGCATCGAAAATATCAAGGCGGACGGGCGCGACGTCGCAGTCACTCTCAAAGAGCCGAACGCCGAGTTCCCTTACCTGATGGCAGACTATCATCTGGTCATTCAGCCCAATGGCGGCAAGGACAACCCGGCCGAAGGCATCAGCGCGGGTCCTTACAGGGTGACCGTCAACCAGCCCGGCGTGCGCCATGGCGGCGAGCGCTTTGCCAATTTCTGGCAGTCAGACAAGATGGGCTTCGCCGACCAGGTCGAGATCCTGGTGATCAATGACACCACAGCCCGGGTCTCCGCGCTGCAGGGGGGCCAGGTGCACATGATCAACAAGGTCGAGACCAAGGTCGTCGATCTCATCAAACACGTGCCTAACCTGAAAATCGAGGCCCTTTCGGGTCCGGGCCACTACTGTTTCAACATGTTCTGCGACACGGCACCTTTCAACAGCCAGGATCTCAGGATGGCGCTCAAGCTCGCGGTGGATCGCAAGGAGATGGTCGACAAGATCCTGCGCGGCTACGGCACCGTTGGAAACGACTTCCCGATCAATGCTGCCTATCCACTCTTCCCCGAGGACATCGAGCAGCGGACCTTCGATCCGGATAAGGCCAAGTTCCATTATCGGAAGTCGGGCCACAGTGGCTCGATCCTGCTCAGGGCCTCCGACGTTGCCTTTGCCGGCGCGGTCGACGCCGCGCAGCTCTTCCAGCAGAGCGCGGCCAAAGCCGGCATCACCATCGAGGTCAAGCGGGAGCCCGGAGATGGGTATTGGTCGGGTGTCTGGAACAAGCAGCCCTTCTGCGCCGCCAACTGGCGGGGGCGGGCGACGCAGGGCTGGATGTACTCAACCACCTATCGGTCGACGGCGCCCTGGAACGACACGCACTTCTTCAACGAGAGGTTCGATAAGCTGCTCACCGAAGCGACCGGCGAACTCGACCAGAACAAGCGAAAAAACCTCTATCGCGAGATGGCCATAATCGTTCGAGAAGAAGGGGGGACTATCGTGCCGATGTTCAACCAGTTCATCGATGCGATCTCCGACCAGGTTGGCGGCTATGTCGGACGGGTCGACTCGCTGATGAACGGCTACGCCTTGACGCAATGCTGGCTTGAGGCTTGAACCGAGTGCTTGTCAGTTCACCCCTTCTAAGGCTGATTGCCGAGCGCGTTGCGCTCGGCATTCTCCTCCTCTTCGCCGTCTCCGTGCTGATTTTCGCAGGCACCCAAATCCTTCCAGGCGATGTGGCACAGTCGATCCTCGGACAGGCGGCCACGCCCGAGGCCGTCGCCAATCTGCGCCGGGAACTCGGCCTCAACGATCCCGCCATCGTGCGCTACTTCCACTGGCTGGGCGGGGCTTTGACCGGCGATCTCGGTACCGCGCTCACCTCGCGACAGGAGATCACCACGACGCTGATGCCACGGCTGTGGAACACGCTGTTCCTTGCCTTCTGGGCGGCCGTGGTGTCTGTTCCACTCGCCATCATCCTCGGGCTGCTGGCGGTGCGCTACCGCAATGGACCTGTCGATAAGGCCATTTCAGGTTTCGCGCTGGCTTCAACATCGCTGCCTGAATTCTTCATCGGCTATCTGCTTGTCTTATTCCTTGCCGTGAAGCTGCAGTGGTTCCCTTCGATCTCGACCGTCTATGACGGCATGCCCTTCCTGGAGAAGCTGAAGGCGATCGTGCTGCCGGCAACGGCTCTGGTGTTTGTCGTCCTCGCTCACATGATGCGCATGACGCGTGCCGCCATCCTGAACGTGATGCAGTCGGCCTACATCGAGACGGCCGAGCTCAAGGGGCTTTCCGCCTTCGACATCATCCGCAAGCACGCCCTCCCGAACGCCATCGCGCCCATCATCAACGTCGTCATGCTCAACCTGGCCTTTCTGGTGGTAGGCGTCGTCGTGGTCGAGGTGATCTTCGTCTATCCGGGCATGGGGCAATACCTAGTCGACCATGTCGTCAAGCGCGACGTGCCGGTGGTTCAAGCGGTCGGTCTCATCTTCGCTGCCGTCTACATCGGGCTCAACATCGTCGCGGACGTCGCCGCGATCCTTGCCAACCCGCGCCTGCGGCATCCGAAGTAGGACGGAAAGATGCTCAATTTCAAGCGTATCCCGTACGGAGCCTGGCTCGGCCTTATCCTGACGGGGCTGTTAGTGATCTGCGCGGTATTCGCACCATGGATTGCCCCCGCGGGTAATGGGGAGATCGTGGGCGACGTATGGGAGCCGATGTCGTCCGCGCATTGGCTGGGAACCGACAATTTAGGGCGAGACCTGCTCTCGCGCATGATCTATGGTGCCCGCACCACCATCTTCATCGCCGCCATGGCCACCGCCTTGTCCTTCTCGCTTGGCGCCATCCTCGGCTTCATGGCGGCAGTCGTTGGCGGTCTAGTCGACACTGTGATGTCGCGCTTCGTCGATCTCTTGATGGCGATACCGACGCTGATCTTCGGCCTCGTCGTTCTGTCGGTGCTGCCCTCGAACAACGTGACCCTCATTCCGGTCATGGGGGTTTTGAGCTCGACGCGCGTCTACCGCCTTTCGCGCGCGGTTGCCGTCGACATCAACGCGATGGACTTCGTCGAAGCAGCTAAGTTGCGCGGTGAGAGTCTCGGCTGGATTATCTTCTACGAGATCCTACCCAACGCGCTGTCGCCGCTGGTGGCGGAACTCGGCCTGCGTTTCATCTTTTCGGTGCTGTTCCTCTCGGCGCTCTCGTTCCTCGGGCTCGGTGTGCAACCGCCGGAGGCCGATTGGGGCGGCATGGTGAAGGAGAATAAGGACGGGATTGTCTTCGGAATACCTGCCGCCCTTATCCCGGCCGCTGCGATCGCGATGCTGTCAATCTCCGTTAACCTAGTAGCCGACTGGGTGCTTACCCGCACCGCCAGCCTCAAGGGAGGACGAGAATGACGGTTAAGGCTCCCTCAAAGCTCCGGCGAGACGACGGCGTTCTGCTCGACATCCGAAATCTTAAGGTCCAGGCGACCGTCTATTCGCCTGGCGAGAAGCCGCGCGACGTCACCATTGTGGACGGAGTATCGCTGCAATTGAAGCGCGGCAGGGTGCTGGGACTGATCGGTGAATCCGGCGCCGGAAAGTCGACCATCGGCCTTGCCTCAATGGGTTATGGCCGCGGCGGAGTGCGTATCACAGGCGGCGAGGTGTTCCTGAACGGTCGCGACATCCTCAAGGGCGGCGTCCGGGATTTACGGAAGGTGCGCGGCAGCGAGGTCTGCTATGTCGCGCAGTCGGCTGCTGCCGCTTTCAACCCCGCGCACCGGCTCATGGACCAAGTGGTGGAAGCAGCGCTTCTGCACGGCGTTGGGACCCGAGCCGAGGCAGAGAAGCGCGCGCAGGCCCTATTCACTAAACTCCGCTTGCCCGACCCCAAGAGCATCGGCTCCCGATATCCACATCAAGTCTCCGGCGGCCAATTGCAGCGCGTCATGACCGCTATGGCGCTTTGCTCCGAACCCGACCTGATCGTGTTCGACGAGCCGACCACGGCTCTCGACGTAACCACGCAGATTGATGTGCTGGCCGCCATCAAGGACGCAATCCGCGACACCGGCGTCGCGGCCCTCTACATCACCCACGATCTTGCCGTGGTGGCCCAGGTCTCGGACGAGATCATGGTGTTGCGGGATGGGAAGATGGTGGAGCACGGCGAAACACGGCAGATCATCGAGGCGCCACGCATGGACTATACCAAGGCGTTGGTGTCGGTTCGTTCGATCGAGCATGAGGAGAAGGGACCGACGCCCAAGCCTCTGTTGTCGGCGAGGAGCGTCACAGCCGCTTACGGCGGCGGCGCCGTGACAGTTCTGCAGGACGTCTCGGTGGAGGTTCATCCGGGCCAGACGCTGGCTGTCGTCGGGGAATCCGGCTCGGGCAAATCGACGCTCGCCCGAGTCATCACGGGGCTGCTGCCGCCGATCGCCGGCAGCATCACCTTCGCCGGACGCACGCTCGCGCCCGAGCTCGCCGACCGCTTCAAGGACGATCTGCGTGAATTGCAGATGATCTATCAGATGGCCGACGTTGCGATGAACCCGCGCCAGACGGTTCGCACCATAATCGGTCGGCCGCTCGAATTCTATTTCGGTATGCGAGGAAAGGAGCGCGATGCCAGGATCGCCGAACTGCTCGATGAAATCGAGATGGGCGAGGGCTTCATCGACCGCTATCCGGCAGAGCTTTCGGGCGGGCAGAAGCAGCGGGTGTGCATCGCCCGAGCGCTCGCGGCAAAGCCGAAGCTCATCATCTGCGACGAGGTCACGAGTGCTCTCGACCCGCTAGTGGCTGACGGAATCCTTAAGCTGTTGCTTCGCCTGCAGAAGATTGAGGACGTGGCCTACGTTTTCATCACGCACGACTTGGCGACTGTGAAGGCTATCGCGGATTCCATCGCGGTTATGTATCGCGGAGAGGTGGTCCGCTACGGCTCGAAGACTCAGGTGCTCACACCACCGTTCGACGCATATACCGACCTGTTGCTGTCTTCCGTACCTGCAATGGAGGTAGGGTGGTTGGAGCACGCGATTGATGGGCGCCGCATGGAGAGCGCCGGGAACTGAGCTCGACGAAGCACAGTCATGGGATGGCAAGCTCGAAATCGTTCCAGTAGGCCTGCAACTCCTTCAGATCCCAGCACAGCTCGATCGTCCACGAGCGACCGAGAGGAAGTGAGTGGCGGACCGCAGTGCTTCGATCTCCACGAGGACCGAAATGCTGGCCACAACCGTTAGCTAGGAGCGGTGGGCCAATCACCGACGATCTGCTGCCTTGGGCCTCCAGACCTATGCCGCTCAAGGCCTTTCCAAATAAGTCGCCAATATCGGTCACTCCTGCAAGACATCAAGTCGGTTTTCGCTCTTGCTTTGGAGTCAGCTACTAATTTCGCGAGGGGAACATCGAGCGCGGGCCCGGTCACGGGCGCCTGCGTACGTAATTGATCGGCCACAGGACGTCCTTATGTCCCTCAGCGGTGTCTAGTCAACAGCCTCAATTCCCCATGTTAAGCTCGACTGAATTGAGAAGTGCCTTCACGACTCTCTCCACAATGGAGTTGGTGACTTTCCGTTTCACGACGTAAAATGAGTTGTGGTGCCTACGCGACGTGGCACTCAGGCGCACCAATCGGCCGAGCCGAAGGTCCTCCTCAATGTACCCCGCCCAAGCTATTGCAGCCCCGCGCCCTGCGATAGTCTCATGCATCATCGACAGGTAGTTGGTGAATCGAGGACCGTTGAGCGTACTCTCCGTGCTGATCCAGGATTCCCAGCTGTCGACAGCACCGGGCTCTGTAACGATGTGAAGAAGCGGAACATTCCGGAAGGCTGTGTAACTCTCCGACGCGAGTGTCGGATACCGTTCAAGGAACGCTGGCGAGCAGACCGGAAAACACTCACCGTCGAACAGTTTGATAGCTAAGAAGCCTGGCCAGTCCTCGGGTCTTCCGAACCGCAGAGAAAAAGCTACGTCCGGCTGATCAAAATCCCGGTCGTCGTACGACGTCAGCAACATCACTTGGCCATTAGGGACACCAGAAGCCACCAACTCAAAACGGGGCATCAGCCACATCTGTTGTAGGTCGTAGATGCAGCCCACTACTAGGGTATCGCGATCGGGAGGCTGAAGCTTTTCCACGGCTTGCTTGATCGTGCCCAAGCCGTTCCGAATTGCTATGGCAAGGCTGTTGCCTTCTCTGGTCAACATTACCCGGTTGCCTTTGCGCGTGAACAGGACCACCGAAAGTTGTCGCTCAAGGTTAGCGACATGTCGGCTGACCGCCGATTGGGCGATGTTAAGCTCTTCGGCTGCCGGCGTCAGCCCGCCATGTCTTGCCGCCGCCTCAAACACTGCCATAGCGTTGAGCATGGGCAGCGATTGCCGTAGCGTCTTCATCTTACGGTCCTCGTTGATGACTTTTTATCATGCTACCTTCTCACAAATATGTTTGCAACGTGAGCTGTTGTCCGCCTATCACCATAATGCCTACCATGGGGCTCCGTTCGAAATACTCTGGCATAGACACGGCGGGCCGAGGACGTTCGTGCGATGCACAACAACACGCGGTGATAGGCTATGCGCTTGAGTATTCAACAATGAGATCGGGTGAGGAAAGAAATGCCAGAAGATGAGAGCGATCTGATCCAGCAGGACGGCAGTTTTGATACCGTTGGTTCAACAGCCACAAATGTCGAAGATGGCTTCTCGATGGCGGCAGTGGGGGACCTTCTCTACACGCGGCCAGTAACCAACGGTCATCATCCTGGTCTGGCCGACGTCCTTCGTATCTTCCGCGAGGCTGACGTTACCTTCGGCAACTTGGAGACCAACATCTTGGATTTCCAATCTAAGGGAGGTCCGCAGGCTGAGTACGGCGGTGCGTATTGCGTGAGCGATCCAGAGCTTGGATTTGACCTCAGGGCCATGGGCTTCAATTTGCTTAGCCGTGCGAACAATCACACGTTAGACTGGGGTGTTGAGGGGATGCGCGAGACAAGCCGAGCCCTCAATGCGAACCGGATTGTCCACGCGGGGTGCGGTGAGACTCTCGCCCAGGCCAGTGCAGCTAGACTTCTTGAGACACCGCGCGGGCGCGTGGCTCTAGTCTCCTTCACCTCAACCTTCGCGCCCATGGCTCGTGCATGCGACCCGGCCGGCGAAGCGCCAGGCAGAGCCGGCCTCAACGCTCTTCGCTTGGCAAAAACAATCGTGGTTGAGCCAAGGCAATTCGAAGGCTTAAAGCAAATAAGGGCGGCGTTGCCCGGCCCCAAGCCTAGCCGTGTAGATCCAAATCTGGTTGTGCTCGCTGGACAACGATACAAAGCGGGGGCTCAAGTTGGCTATAGTTATGAAGCCGATCCGCGCGATGTGAGTCGTATTCTACGGAATATCCGTCAGGGCAAGCAGTTCTCTGACTTCTGCATTGCCACAAACCATGGGCACGAGCCTGGTGAGTGGAGTCACGAACCGGCCAATTACGAACAATCTTTTGCTCACGGGGCCATTGATGCCGGGGCGGATGCATACGTGGTGCACGGGCCGCATATTTTACGCGGCATCGAAATCTATAAAGGGCGACCCATCTTTTACAGCTTGGGAAATTTCTTTATCGATGATCTCCGGACGCCTATGGGCGCTGACATGTACGAAGTCTACAACAAGGACCCGCGGGTCAATACAGACGCAGAAGTGACAGTCGACGAGCTCGCTAAAGGGTATCCGACCCCCGAGGGACTGTTGGACCCTCAATGCGATGTGATCTTTTATGAGAGCATTGTGAGTATCAGCCGCTTTGAGCAGAACCAGCTCGTTGAATTGCGTCTTTATCCGATCGAACTTCGCCGCTCCAGCAGATTTGCTAATCGCGGAGTCCCGCGCGTAGCCCCCCCTCGACAAGGAAATGACATTCTAGAGCGCCTTCGAGACCTCTCGAAGCCGTTCGGCACGCAAATTGCTATCGAGAACAATGTTGGAGTCATTCGACTCAAACTTAGTTCGTGAGCAATGACCTGCTCCCGGCTCTGTCCGCCTCTATAAATTAGCTCTGTCCAACGACGTGGAGGTCAAGCGCACTACCCGATCGAGCCGCGGTGCTCCTAAATTTAGTTCGCCCTAGCCAGAGCCGGCGCCGCGGTGCCGCGTCTCATGCATCAGCGACAATAGTTGGTGATCGTCGGCGAACGCGTGATGCCACGGAGCCAAACCGAGCATCAGCGACATCTGTTGCAGGCCGTAGTAGCAGCCACCAGAACCGCCTCTCGGTCCGGAGCCTGCAAACTTACCACAACTTGGCTGATAGTGCCGAAGCTATCAAGGATGGCCGCCTCGGTCATCACGACATTGAGTTTTTCAGGTGCTGACGGAAAACCGCATTTAGCGCCGCGGCCTCGAACGCGACCATCGCGCTGAGCAGTGGGAGTGAGGTCTTCAGTTTGGTTAAGGCGGGTCTTAAGTGCATGCCTTTCTGATATGGAAAACTGTTAAATCTGTATTTGCAATGTAAGACGTTGCTTCACATTCTCGTATCAAAGACCTCACTTTTTGCATGCAAATTACAAGGAGAGACCTCTGATGGAAGCCAGGATCACAGGTAACATGACGAGCGACCGAACTGCGCTCGTCGAGCTGATCGACCGTCACCGCCCCGGTTGGTCGCTCGAGCAGGCATTTTATGTCGATCCGTCAATTTATGAATTGGAACGCGAATTGTGGTTCCCGCGCCAGTGGTCGCTTGTCGCCCATACTAGCGAGGTGTCCGAGAAGGGGCGGTACATCATTCGCCAGCTTTTTGACGAGGAAATCATTGTGGTCCGATTCGGCGATGCCGAAGAGGACATAGCGGCCTATTTCAATGTCTGCACCCATCGCGGTTCCCGGCTCTGTACCAAAGATGGGCGCGGTCGACTTCTGGTCTGCCCGTATCATGCATGGTCTTACCGATTGACCGGGGAACTGCAAACCCGGCGGGACGTGCCCGAAAATGTCGATCCTGAGCTGTTGGGACTACACCGCGTACCGACCAGATGCGTGGGCGGCCTCGTAATCTGCGGCCTCGAGCAAGAGATTATGCCGGACGTTCAGCCCCTTGTCGACGCGTTGGACGGCGGTTTGCGCGATATGGGCATTGACCGCGCGCGCATCGCTGCCCGGAAAAGCTACCCGACTAAGGCCAACTGGAAGCTCGTGATCGAGAACTTCTTCGAGTGCTATCATTGCCAGCCGTCGCATCCGGAGTACTTTAGGCTCAATGCGCATGAACCCTGGCACAGCTTGGCCTCGGAGCCGGGGGGCGTCGACAAGGTAACCTACAGTATTGCTCGCAGATCGATCTTGGGCGGTCGCAAAACTCTTTCTGAGGACGGTCAGCCTGTTTCCTGTTTAATGGGCGGGCGCATCGCCCATGACAGCCTCGAAACCGGCTTTTGTTTAGGCCGCCTCTCATTTGTCTACGCTGTAAGCGACCATATCACACTGTTTCAAATGATCCCGCGTAGCGCAGCGGAAACCGACGTAATCGTGACTTGGCTGGTTGACAAAGACGCCGATGCCGAGATCGACACCGATCCGATCACCTGGATGTGGGACGTTACCACAGTCCAGGACAAAAAGCTCGTCGAAGATAATGCCAACGGCGTCGCGTCCAAGGCCTACCGACCCGGGCCCTATACGGCGCGCGAAGAAAATACGTCCTGCTTGGTCCAATCATATCTCGGCGAGATGCGCTCGCTGATCGCCGGCCAACGCACTGATGCCCCCGTTAGCCAGTCCCCAACTAAACGTCCTGGCCTGCAATGTGGCGAGGCCGCTGAATCGGGTCTGAACAGGTAAGACCGCCTTTGATGCTTGGCATCCCAGCCGCCAAAGCGGGACGGCTGGGTTCGAGTGGCTGCGCCATCATTCGCATGGGTTGTTCTATGCTGCACCAACTGACCGTTAGCCAGATCCGCCGGGAGACACCAGACGCGGTTTCCATCGTCTTCGACATTCCACGAGGGCTGGCGGCACGTTTTGCTTTCAAGCCCGGGCAATATCTCACCCTGCAAGCTGAGGTTAGCGGCGAATATGTGAGGCGCTGCTATTCGATTTGTTCGGGTCTCGACGAAGGCGAAATAAGGGTGGCGGTAAAGGAGATCGAGGGGGGGCGTTTCTCGTCCTTCATCAACCGTTGCCTTCAGGCCGGCGATGCCCTCGGCGTGATGGAGCCGAGAGGCCGATTTTTCTTGCCGCCGCCCCCGAGGACGGGTCGTATTGTGCTTGCGGCCGTGGCGGGATCTGGCATTACTCCGGTTTTGTCCATCGCGAGCACCGTGCTTGCCCGCGAGCCAGATAGCCGATTACTGCTCGTCTACGGGAATAAGCGGCGACAAGACATTCTCTTCCGGACACAGATAGCCAAGCTTGAGCGGGAATTCTCCCCCCGCCTGCTAGTTCGTTACCTACTTTCACGGGAAAATGGTGGGCAAGGTTTTCGACAGGGCAGGGTCGATGACAACACGCTAGCCACCATTCTCAACGAGTTGGACATGCCTGTCGCCGTGTTAGATAGTGCGCTGCTGTGCGGGCCGCCCGAAATGGCCGCAAATCTCAGTGCAGCATTGCAGAGACAGGGTTTGGCCACAGACAAGATCCTGGATGAGTCCTTTGGTCCCGCCGCCGCTAGGTCAGAACCGCGGGACATCTTCCCGAACGCCTCCACGACGCATCTCGAAATTAGGGTGGGCGGCCGCAGCATCGTCATCGATGCTCGTCCTGGCGAAACTGTTGTCGATGCTGCCCGCCGGACTGGGTTAGAGGTTCCGTATTCGTGCGGTGGTGGCACGTGCTGTTCCTGCATCGCCAGAATCATTGAGGGGGCCGTCGAAACACAATCCGGTGCTGCGCTCGAAGCATGGGAACGAGACGCGGGATTCGTGCTTACCTGTCAGTCGAGACCTGCTGGAGACCGCCTGGTCGTTGACTACGACGCCGCATTCTGACAGCGCGACCGACGCCGTCAGGGACGTTTCTTCTGACTGCCCTCCAAGGTTCGAGCATGCCTAGGCGGAGCCGACAAGCCCCGCAGCCGTCAGCGACTGATAAATGTCGACCAGACACGGTTCACGAACCACAGCCTCGGCGGTGAGACGACGGTGAAACCTGGCGTCAGGATGACCTTGAATGGGCTGACCTCACTTCCTTGCATCGGCCAAAACGAAAGACAACGGCGCTAGATGTTGTCCCGCCATGTGATGGATTGGGTTTAGCCTGAACCTTTGCGGCTGCTCAGTCCGGCCAAGCATGGCGATTTGCAGCAGGTAAGCGGCGAGCGTGGGCCGTTGGAGGCGCGGTCGCGTTCGGGGCGCGTCGATCTGGTCGAGCGCAGTCATCTCGGCGAAGGTGAGAACGCTGTCGTGGCCGGCGTCTGGCTCGGCGCGCGCCGACATAACGTAGTGACGAGGAATATTCGCCAGCTGACTATCTCGATGAGAGCGAGCAACTTCGCCTGCCTCTCTACGGTCTCGAGCCTCGCCTCCTCGGCACGGCAGCCGGACTTCATGACCTTTGGAAGAGCTCCGCCTTCCAGCGCAGGGCGTACCAGCCGAGCTTCTCAAGCGCCGATGACTGTAGCGCTTCACCTGCAGCCGGGTCGTCTCGTTCTAATCGACCGTAATACGATGACGTCCCGCCCGGCGCTCCGCCCCAAGTTGGGCAAAACACGCGATGAGCAGGATAGTGTGGGGCAGCATCGGAGAGCGGTGAAGCTCTTCGATGGCATGGCGGCACATACGATTTCTGAGCGACTGATGCGCAACCTCCGGCGGAGCTAAGCTTCAACTCGCGATACCGAGGGCAATATCCAAGGAAGAGAAAATTCGGATTCGGGTACAAGCTTCTAATTCCAGGGAAAAGCGAGCATGTCCATAGGACCACGCTGCGCCTTATGCAGCCTCATCCATCGCAACCGTAACCCATCCCTGCAATTCACGCCAGTCGGCCTCAAGTCTCGCGAATCGTGCCAGCCTAAATGAGGAAATGTCCGCGAAGCTACAGGTGCCGTCGACTACTACATCGCGGATCGCTCGCCCGCTGGCTGGCGAGAGACCAAAGCCCACGCTGGACATAGTCGCAACAACCACATTAGGAAACGTTGAGAGCCGGTCGATCACGGGACGTCCGTCAGGCGTGTTCTCGATCACACCGGCCCAGGATCGAATGATGCGGGCGTGCGCAGCCTTCGGCATCATCTCAATCAAGCGGCGGCCGATATGGCCCATCAGCGGGGTCGAGGGGTTGGCAAATATGCCTCCCTGGGGCAGATCCAGCCACTCGTGTGGGCCGCCTCCAAAGGCAAGATTGCCGCGCAGTGTCTGCCGGCCGTGGAGGCCATTTCCGTCGACACCGCCGTAAGCCATCAGGGGAAGCGGCTCAGTAACGATCATCTCAGCGCGCGCGCTGGCCATAGGAACCTCGTGCCCCAGCATCGCGGACAAGCGGCCAGTGTGTGGCCCTGCTGCAATCACCAACTGATCGCAGCCAAGGAGACCGCGCTCCGTCTCGACGCCAATCACCCTCTCACCCTCGGTGCGGAATCCCGTGACCGCGCAGTGCTGCATCAGTCTGCCGCCATGGTCCTGCATCCCCCAAGCATAGCCCTGAACCGTGCGATGTGGATTTGCGTGCCCGCCGAAGTGGTAAAAATGCGCCCCGGCGACGTTGTCGCCGACGAGGGAAACGAGTTCACGAATTTGCTTCCGATCGAGAAGCTCGCACCGGTATCCACGACGCTTCGCTGCAGCAGCGCTGCGATTTTGGGCCGCCAATTGCTCCTCGGTCACGGCGACGTGAATCCGGTTCGCCGAGAACTCTGTCGGATAACCGAGAAGTTCATCCATGATTGGCCATAGCCTCAGCATCTCGGGGTAGAGAGGCGAAGTGGCGTGGCCGCAGCCGCCACCATTGCGGCCCGACGCCTCCCAACCGACAATGCCTGTCTCGACAACGGCCACGTCGACGCCGGCTCGCGCCAGCCACCAGCCGGCGCTCAGCCCAGTAACACCCCCGCCGACAATGACTACTGATGCGCCCTTGACCTCAATCATTGCCGTCGCGCTCAACAACGGTCGCTTCACTAGTAGCAACTGTATAAAATTCAGGAGTCTCACATGGGGGTTGCCATTGCGAGGGGATTCCGAACCAGAGGTCCCACTCTCGGGCCTGATCTGCCGATTCCGGTAGCTTGCTGGCAATAGCCAGCGGCAACGGGCGCACGGGCGCGCGATAGCCGGCGAGAGGAATTGCAGCGAGCGGCACCCGAGCCTGCAGCGCCAGCAAAGCAGCGACCTGCTCGCGGCACCGTCGGCCTTGGCACGGTCCCATACCAGCGCGCGTGAGCCGCTTGACCTGGTCTGGATTCGGCGGGCCCTCGCCCAACAGGGCCGATAGCGAGCGCTCGTTGCGGCGGTCGGCTTGCCAGCCAAGATAGCGTGGCGGACGCACCTCGAGAATCTCGTGGGCAGTGACCTCCTCACATTGACATACGTGGAACCGGCCGCGCGCCTCTATGACGCTGGCGCGGACCCAAGCCAAGCGATAAGCTGAAAAATCGTAGGGGGGCTCGCCGGGCTCCGAGACTGCCGCCGACTCCAAGTTTTTGAGGTCCCCAAGGATCGTGGCGACTGCCCGTAGGCCCTCGCCCGCGGCAAGGCTGCGGTCGAGCGACTTCGCAGGCCAGATGCCGGCACAGTCGCCGACCGCGAAGACGTTTTTGACGCTGGTGCGCTGGACCGCATCCACCACCGGCGCATAGCCGCCGCGTTCCGGCTGAAAAGCGATACGGCAGCCGAGAGCGGCGAGAAGATCGACGACTGGAGTCGTGCCAACCGCCAGGATGACGCCCTCACAATCGATTCGGCGCTCTTCGCCAATGGCTCGACCGGCCGTGTCAACGGCGGCGATGAGCACTCCCTCGACCGATCCCCGCCCGAGCGCCTCGCGCACCACATGACCGGTCAAGAATTCGCAGCCGGCGGCGCGCAATTCGGTCACAAGGGGGGCGGGACCGACAGGCTCAGTCGCCTGTTCCACAATCGCGGCGATCTCAATCCCGGCGCTCCTAAGTGCAGCGACAGCACTCAACGCCTCTGCTGAAGTGCCAAGGATCACCACGCGCCGCGGGGTCAGGGCTCCGAAACGTGTCGCGAGTGTAACCGCCGCCGTGGCCCCCATTACGCCCGGCGTCTCCCAGCCGGGAAAGCCCAGGCCCATGTCTCGCCGACCGGCCGCGACTATGATGTGTTCGACTCCGATCAACCAGCCGCGGTCTTCATCCGCCAAGCCGGCAATCGTTCCGGGTAACCAGTGGACGCCAGGACCATTTGCATAGAGTCCCCAACAGGCGGTCCCTAGCCGCACGTCCACGCCCGCCTCAAACGCTGCCTGGATCAGTGGCTCGGAAGTGACAAACGCCTCAATCATAGAATTGCGATTGCGCGCCACGCCGGACATTCCCTGCCCATAATGCAGTGGCACCTCATCGCCCATCGTCTTGAAGGGGACCGGGTTCTCATCAATGAGCACGACGGAAAGGCCTTGCCGTGCTCCCTCAATGGCGGCGGACAGACCGGCTGGCCCTGCGCCAACTACCAAGAGCTGCGTCTGTTCCTGTACAAGCAGCTCTTTCCCTGCAACGGATTTTTTGTCGATCTTCATGGCTATTGGGTACTATTGATCATTGCTAAACGCTCGAGAAGATCGCCCTGCCACAGTACCAGATTGCACCGAGGCGCTGACGCCGATTTTTGCTTCCTTCCGCCGTCTACCGTCGGGGAGGGTCTCGGCGCGTGACGTGATCCAATCTGTTCGTCAATGTTCAATCGCAATGAGGTCTTGGTCAAATTCAGTTTCTGAATTGGGCTAATCTGGTTTCGAGATGTAGCGACGTTTTGACGGTAATTACGTCGGAAACGTCGAGGATCGGTTTGTCTGTCCGCGCCCGCCCTGCTTCTGGGGCAGGACAACAAAGGGCGATGGCCTCGCCCCAGGTGCGAGTGGTGCGGCGCTGCCCAATGGTTTCACGCTCACCTCAGGACTGCGGTGACTCGGTATTCCTGGCGGGTATCGAAGTGTTCGAGCAATCGAGAGCCTCGCTCGAGCGGGTGCCATTCTGAGCTCCCGGCGATCGATTCGGAAAGCGCATTCGGATTCGGGATTACCCGCTGGTATTCCTAATTACCGGAATTAGGGCGGTGGCGCCTCCGTTGTGAATGCTGTCGGCGCGAGTTCGAAAGACGATCCACAGCGTGCAAAAGGGTCGCGTTGAGACCCACCAGCCGGCAATAGGATGCCGGAGTACGAATGGATCCACCGTCGCTTGTTAGTGCTGTGGGAAATGCTTGACCTCCTAAGGAATGCCGAGTGGCTGGCACGCACGCTGCCGAGCCTAGATCTCCGGAGGGGAGGCCGCCGCTATTCGCCACGGTCCCAGGTTCTCCCTGTGAACGTTGGAGCAGCGGAATTCAGCGAAGTGGGCGCCGGCCATCTGAAAACGCGATCACACCGGCCGGAACATTATATTGGCGAATTTTAGACGGCCTTGCACATACTTGCAGAGCGGACAACGCAAACAGGGTGCCAGGTCCCTTCAATACTAACGATAGGCTGAACAATGATCGAAGCACCACATCTTACGTTTGATCCTGATGCGCCCGGCGTGAGCATGGGACATCTTGTTGTCCCGGGAGGTACCGACTGCGGAGAGCTTTCGCTCCCGGCCTTCAGTCTGAACAAAGGGAAGGGACCACGCCTTCTCGTCACTGGCGGAAATCATGGAAATGAACTGGAGGGGCCACTTGTCGCCCGACGGCTTATCGATTGGCTGCCAGAAGCGCAGACCTGTGGAAGAGTCATCATCGTACCTGTGCTCAATCCGTTAGCCGTGGAGGCATGGAGCCGCAATACTCCGCTCGACGGTTTAAACCTGAATCGGGTGTTTCCGGGCCGCCCGGACGGGTCGGTGACCGAACGAATCGCGGACGCGGTTTCGCGCGTATTGTTGCCGATGGCCGAAACCGTTTTTGATCTGCACAGTTCACCAAGGTGGGACTTTCTACCGGCGGCGACTACGCATCCCATGGCGGATCCCGATCTCATGGCCAGAACCGTGAGAATGGCGGAAGCGTTCAAATTGCCCTTGACGTTAGTTTGGAATTACAACGACACGGCTGGAATGTTCGATATCTTGGCCCAAAACCAGGGCAAGGTATTTGTCTGCGCCGAATTCGGCGGCGGCACGGTCAACTCTGACAATCTCGAAATATATGAGGCTGGAGCACGTAACGCCCTCATCGCGCTCGGGCTGATCGAGGGCAAAGCCGAGTACCCGACTTTCCTTCAACAGAACTCCGGCCAGACCCTCGAAACGCAGTTGTCGGACGAATTGAAATCGCCTGCAGCGGGCATCTTCGAACCTCGCTGCTCACTGTTGGATGAAGTGAAGCAGGGAGATCTCTTGGGCATTCTGCACCCGGTGGATTCGTTGTCCGCTGAGTCAGTTGATATCCGCGCTCTTAGAAGATCCCACGTCATAGGCATTCGATCGGCAGCGCATGTCCGCGTCGACGAAGCGGTAGTGATCGTTGCGCGACCGTTCAAACAGTGAGTTCGGTGCACATGGATCGCTATTCCGGTGATTAACGATTCCGGGCTTGGGGATCGGGTGCCGGGGGGCTGTTAATCTGACACCATCAGGTTTGGGTTGATAGCTGGTTTGGTTTGTCTGAACAGTTTGGCGGAGTTTTACAAGTGGTTTTCCACTTCTGTCATGCCGCTGCGAGGATTGGCTTTGGCATGTTAAAGTAGCCCTGTCCGGGTATTTCCGGTCAAGCGGAGGATGTCTGGTATTATAAAGGATCAGATTTCGGCCGATCGCGGTTGGTCGCCGATTTCCGCGCCGAGATTTTTGTCGACGGCGGCAGTAAATGTGTGGGCAGGGTCTGAATCGGTGGGATGTTCGCAGACAACGGCATCCGGTTCTCCGAAGCGGGACTGTCAGGAATTCTGTCCGCGAGGCCGTTTTTGTCATTGGCTGACGAACCTGTCGCCGAAGACGACGGCTTGAGGAGGGAGCCCAATGAGACGTGCACCTTTGCGGAGGGGTAGTTTGGGAACCGGGCGGCTGCGCCATCACGGACGCGTCGACATCACCCGCTCGGGACTGGAAGGGTCGGCCGCAGTTTGCGACGGACGGATGAGGTTGTCGTCGAGGCCACGGGCAACGCCATGGCGGTGGTGCGGGTTCTGTCGCCCTATGTCGGCCGGGTGATTGTCGCCAACCCGATGCAGGTGAAGGCGATCGCTCATGCCAGGATCAAGACCGACAAGATCGATGCCGGCGTTCTGGCGCAACTCCATGCCAGCGGCTTTCTGCCGGAGGTCTGGGTTCCCGATGAGCGGACCGAGCGGCTTCGCCGCCTCGTCGCGCGGCGCAACCAGGTAGTTCGGCATCGCACGCGAGTGAAGAACGAGGTGCATGGCATCCTGCAGGCGCACCTCGTGCCGAAGTGCCCGCATGCCGATCTGTTCAACAATCGCGGTCGCGCCTGGCTCGAGCGGCAGGTGCTTCCCGACGACGAGCGGGCCGCCATCGCCCGCCACATCCGCGAGATCGACCGCCTGGCCGAGGATCTGGCCGACCTCGATCACGACATCGCCCGGGAAGCGATTGATGATGTGCAAGTCCGGCGGCTTCAGACGATCACCGGCGTCAATGCCATCGTCGCGAGCGGTATCATCGCCGCCGTCGGCGATATCCGGCGGTTTCGCGAACCGCAGAAGCTGGTGAGCTACTTCGGCCTCAATCCGCGTGTGCGCCAATCCGGTCTTGGCTTGGCGCAATATGGCCGGATCAGCAAACATGGTCGTTCCCATGCCCGCGCCATGCGGGTCGAGGCCGCCTGGGCGACGGCGAAGGCGCCCGGACCGCTCAGGGCCTTCTTCCTACGCATCCGTAACAAGCGCGGCCATCAGGTC